>DBMS01000091.1 GCA_002297665.1 Holophagaceae bacterium UBA692
CGGTTCATGCGGTGGCCCTGGGCACTTCCCCAACCCAAGAGATCTCAATCCTATGGGACGTACATGCGGTGGCCCTGCACCCCGGTGGCATTCAGAAACTTTCGGTTACAATTATCTCAAATTTCAACAAGGGCTTTCATGGCTAACGGAGACGATTCTAGGCAAGCGATAGTCGACCAGGAGCACCTTCGCCTACTTTCCATCGGCTACTACATTTCTGCTGGTGTGTGCTCCTTTCTTTCCCTCTTCGGCCTCATGTATACGGCCATGGGAATCATCTTCATCACCCTGGCAGGCAAAGGGCCTTCGGCTGGAACAACTCCTAACGATGCCCCCCCGGCCATAATCGGATGGGTTTTCGGTGGGCTTGGCTGTGGGATGTTCCTTCTACTGATCATTCTAGCGGCCCTCAAGTTCCGGACAGCCAGGTGCATCAAGAACCGGCGGTCTAGAGTGTTCTGTATGGTCATAGGTGGCATTTCTTGCCTGGAGATCCCTTATGGCACAGCTCTAGGCATTTTCACTTTTAACGTGCTTGGCCGAGATTCTGTAAGACAAGCCTTTGAGCCACCCTCTGATTTTCGACCTGAATAATCCATTTGGCATTTAATCCAATCGCCGAATTCTCCATCCACATCATCAAACGTCCGCCTGCCTAACACCGCGCTCAACCCGGACCCCAACGTGAACATCTCCCTTGGTCGCCAAGCCAATCCCATCCACCTTCCCCGCCGATCGCGCCGCCACGTTGGGTCCGGTCAGCTGGGCCGTTAGGCATCACCCATGCCGTAGAAAATCAGCGGTAGCCTCCCGCGTAGAAACACTCAGTTCGTGCGAAAATCCAGCCATGAAATCACTAAATCGCTTTGCCTTGATAGTTCGCCCTGCTGGACCCTTTGTAGAGTGGGCGGCAAGCGTGTTCGAAGAAAAAGTGGAAGATGTGCGCCAGGACCTGTGGGATGCCGAGCCTAGCGTTTACCTCCTCCCAGAATCCTCTGCCGCTGATATCCACCATCCAACCTTCCTGAAGGCGCACTGGCGCGCAATCTTCAAGGAAGAGCTTGAGGGATGGTCACTTGAACCAAAGTCCTGGCCAAGCGATCGCACGGAAGCAATGTTCCGAGCGTGGTTTCGTCTCGAACTTGCCACCATCGTCTACGAACATGGTAAAGGTCCAATCAAGCTAGAAGAGTAACGCCAGCCCTACTACCAGAAGCAACGTAAACCTTAACCTATAGCGGCTTAACTACCTAACCCAGCGTTCGACCCCGGACCCCGGTCCACTGCCACTCCCCCCATGCGCTCGTCAACTTCCATCCACCAGCTCCAGTCTCGGCGCCGCCGGGCCGGGGCCGGTCAACGCCGGCGTTAGGCATCACTAACCATCCAGCCATCCAATGCCCGGCATCACCTACCAATTGCCATCTCCCTGATAAGCCTTCCGGCTCTTATTCCCTACCAACTTCCCAAGGTGAGCAATGTACCTAAAACCGCTGGTTCGTACCGCACTTTCACTACAGGTTGCTGTGCTTGCATTTTCTGCTGATGCTACAGCAATAGCTAAAATAAAGGGAACAAACGCCTCCGTTGAATATGACACAGCCTTGTTCAGGGAGTGCAAAACTTCCGTCGAAGCCAAGGTGACGAATAAAGACATGGAAGGCGAAATGCCATGGGCTATTGCACCAAGGCACTATATGTTCACTTTCGTGATTAATCCGCTTGATAAATATCCGCGTTACAATGAAATTCGAATAATCCCAATCCACGATTTGAACAAGCCAGGTTTCAAAAAGGATTATGGTGATCTATATGCCACAGTGACTGATCTTTCTTCTATTTTGGCGAAGCGACCTGCCCGATTTGAACTTGGCACCACCATCCCAGAATGGAATTTGGTTGATTCCAGTCAAACAATTCACTCCAAGATCAAATATTTAGATTTCAAGACTCACAATGGCATCTTTTTCATTTCCCAAGAAACGCAAGAATCTGATGGGAATCCAATTAATAGCAACGAGACCTACTGCTCGTATGAGGGCATTTCAAAGGACAAGCATTGGTTTATTTATCTTGAACTTCAAATTTCAAATTCAGCTTTGCCAAAGGACGCCGATGCAGCCAACGCGGTAGTCCGTGATCCTCAACAGAATTACCTTAAGGTGGCCGAGCGTCTTCTCGATTCACTGGATCCTATGTCTTTCAAACCCACCATTCCCCAAATCGAGCGACTTCTATCCTCAATTCAATTCCCGTAGTCCCATCACCAATGCTCCACCCCCGCAGCATTGCTCTTTTGCGCCGTAGAATTCGGGTCCATCATCAGAAGTCCGTCTGCCTAACCATCCCCTCGACCCGGACCCCAAAGTACCTTCATCTCACCAAGGTCTCTTGAACTCCATCGCCCTTCTCCGCCAACCGCGCCGCCACCTTGGGGCCGGTCAAGGCGGGAGTTAGACACCCCCAAAAGGAAGCCCAGTCAGCATTCCGAGTCGAAGTTGAAAGTATCGGGCCCAATTGCTTCTTCTTGCCTATGGACATAGGTCACCGCAATTGAATCGCCATGATCTTCATACAATATGCGCAAAGGCCTAATCAGAATCTCGCGATAAAACCCCACGCCGAACTCTGGGACCCAACGGCCCAATTCTGGGGATTCCTGTAAGCGCTTGAGGCTTGCGTCTACTCTTCTCCGCAAGGTTCGCGCAGCATCCGGGTTAAATTCTCCAATGAAATCCAATCGCTCTGCGAATTGTTCAACGGCAGGCTCTGTCCAAACCAACCTCAATCCCATTTCTTGGTCCTTGCCATGACATCCTCATGGGTCAGAATCCGCCCTTCGGAAAAGGCCTTCTGTCCTTTGATGATTCCTTCCAGCAGAGCGATCTTTCGCTCCTGCATGCGGTAGCTGGCTACATCCATGAGGATTGCAGCTTCCCGGCCATGCTCAGTAATTAGCAATGGGGCTTGCTCCTGTTGAAGGGCCTCAATGATTTCCGTCGCCTTGCGTTTGATTTCGGTAACCGGCACGAGCTTGGGCAGCATGGATGAGATCCTCCTCGAAACTCCCTGTGTCATAATCCTAGCGGCGTCATCTCTCAATCAAAGGGAGAACCTATCGTGATACTTAACCATAATCGTCCCACCGCCTACCTTGTCCCAGCTGCAACCTTTGAAGCAATTTTGGATCACCTCGATGACATCGATCTTGCGCGCTTGGTGAAGGACCGTCAGGACGAGCCTTCAGTCAAGGTGAGTCGGGATGACCTATGAGCTCGAAATCAAAGAATCGGCGTTGAAGGAATGGAGAAAACTAGACGGACGCATTCGTGAGCAATTCAAGAAGAAGCTTGTGGAGCGACTCTCAAATCCAAGGGTGGAATCCGCCAAGCTGTCTGGAATGCTCCTCCCCGCGCTTCATCTGAAACTGAACGTTCATCCACCGCGCCGTCCCAACGAGGCACCATTCGCGCGCCGATCCTACCCGGAACGCCAGTTGGTACCCAGCGAACCGATAAAGGTCCTCCCAACAGTCCGCCCCGCACAGGCCAGAAAAGGCGGCACCGTCCGCCTATCCCATCCTTCCTATGCCAGACGGTCCCAAAAATCACCCGTTACCGGACCTGGGCCATGAGCCTCCGGAGGTAGTTGGCCTGGCCCAGGTGGTAGGCCAGATGGACGGTGAGACGAAGAAGGAAAACCTCGGTGGTGAAACGCTTGCCATCCTTCGTGACGGGAAATTCCTTCTGGAGATCTTCGTCCCGGAGCGTTGGCAACACCGCCTCCACGGCCTGGCGGGCTCGGGCCAATTCGCACACGACCTCCTGGCGCGTCCCGGATCGCCGATTGAACTCCTCCTCCCGGTTCCGCAGATACCCACTGCCACCCAGCATGCCCCCCACGAAGGCCTGTAGATTGCCTGCAACATGGAGGGCCAGATTGCCTGCGGAGTTAGATACGCCCTGGGGAGCCAGCCAGAGTTCGGCATCGCCGGGGCATTCTTCGATCTCCCGCGCGAATGCCGCAAGGTCTCTCACGAGTTGGAATTGAATATGCTCGATCACTGGATTCATTTCGGGGCCATCCAAAGCAGGGGGTAAATGATCAAACCTTGCCCAATTATCGCATCAAGCCAAGACAACGCCCCTTCCCGGGCAATCGGATCCACGAAAGGCCTTTCCCTTGTTCGGAAAATGGGAACCCTCCTGGTTGCCATCTTCGCATGCAGCATCGCCGCGCTGGCGGCAGCCTGGATGGTCGATAAATTCAATTCCTCCATGGGTATAACTGGAAGCCTCTCCAAATAGGCCGATTCATCCCAAGGGTGCCCTCCTTTCGAAGGGGTGTTTGAGGCGGGCCACCCTGGTCGCTCAATCAGATCGCGCCCTTGGAATTCACTTCCGGACAAGATCGAACGAGATCTCCACCGCCGTTTCCAGGCCCCTGTTCTCCAACCAGTGGAGCGTGTTCCTATCCTCCGGCCACCCCAGGCCAGGTCCGTAATCCTTGGTGCCGCCATCGCGGTGATCGGTGATGGTTCCATGGAGGATGAAGACCGTTCCCGGCCTTCCCTTATGGTCGTGGATGGGTCCAAAGACACCACCTGGCTCGATGGTCACCCTGCGCATGCGAAGCTGCCAGCCTCCCATTCCCTCAATCTCGGGCCCAAGGTCAACCGTGGAAAGCACTTCGACCTTCACCCCCTTCGTTTCCGGTGCGGCCAGACCGTCGCTCACGTTCCCCTCCTTTATGGATGCCCAGGGCCTGATGGAGAGCAGGTAATCAGCCCTGCGCGACGTATTCTACTCATGTTCGGCAAGGCTTAAACGCATCCTTTCCAGCCGGATTCCCTGATCATTCTGTCCTTCGGGTAAACCCATTGCGGTCGTCGGCGTTTCACGATCCGGCTCCGCTCCGGCCGATGCGATTCCCAGGACGCTCAGGCGGCCAGGGTCCGAGGTTCCTCCCGTCAACCCGAACGCCGTTCAAGTGGAAGCCCCTCGCCTCCACTTCCACCTCGGCCCAGAAACCTCGGGCCGGTATGATTCCACCGTCAGGCCAAACCCATAACCCGCATGCCCCTGGGAGACCGCGATGAAGACCCAGTACTACACGGCCTCAAGCCTCGATGGTTTCATCGCCACCGAAGAGGATTCCCTCGACTGGCTATTCCCCCTCGGCGACATCAACGAGACGAGCTATCCGGACTTCATCAAGGAGGTGGGCGCGCTGGCCATGGGATCCTCCACCTACGCGTGGATGCTCCGCCATGTAGTCGAACCGGGAACCGGGGCCCGTGCTTCCTGGCCCTACGCGCAGCCGACGTGGGTCTTCTCGTCGCGGCACCTCGAACCCGTTCCGGGAGCCGACATCCGGTTCGTACGCGGCGGGGTTCGACCCGTCCACGGGGAGATGAAGGAGGCGGCCCGTGGCAAGAACCTCTGGATCGTCGGCGGCGGCGACCTGGTTGGCCAGTTCCATGACGCCGGGCTTCTTGATGAAATCATTGTTCAAATGGGTTCGGTCACCCTGGGAAGGGGAAAGCCGCTGCTGCCCCGTCGAATCACCGGTGCCTCCGCGCTGCGGCTCACATCGGTTCAGCGGTTCGGTCCCGGGCTCGCGGAGCTGCGGTACGAGGTTCCCGCGCGCCCATGAGGGCGCGGGTCGGGGGACGTGGGCGGGAATCCCGAAAGATTCCGGGGTCTCCGGGGAACGGGCCATGGCGAATCCGCCCTGAGACAGGTTCCTGCTATGATTCCCCCATCACACGCCCGCTTACTCCTTCAACCGAACGGCCTCGCCCGGACAGGGCAAATACCGGCATAAGGCGTTCACTCCATCCACCCCTTCCAAGGAACCGCCCATGAGAATGTTCGCAACGCTCTGCCTCACCATGGCTGTCTGCTCGAGCGCATTCCCCATGCAAGCCCCTCCGCACCGTTCCGGCGGCTCAAGCCAGGAGAAGGATCCGGCCGTCCAGGCCGCGCTGGAAGCCGTTTCGAAAACCAAGGCCGATGTGGCCAAGGCCCAGGATTCCCTGAAGGCCGCGAAGAAGGCGCAGCGTGAGGCGGTTCGAAACGCGGAAATGGCGGTTCGCCAATCCAGGAAGGCACGCAAGGATGCGGAACGGGCCAAGGCCGCCTCGGGCCGCAGCGCAGATGCTACCCGGCAGGCCAAGGCTGCGAGCGATGCCGCGGTGAAGGCCGCCCGGATGACGCCGCGATCCGCGAAGGCGAAAAAAGCAGTGCCCCCGGCGGCCGATCCGGTTCCAAGCCCCGCCCGGGAAACGGCGCCTTCCCCGGAGCCAAAACCCTAGCCGCGACGTTTGCGCCCTGTGCCCATCGCAGTCGTGTATGACAACGGCCACACCCACGGGAGTACCCATGACCGGAAACAAGGAGATCGTAAGGCGATTCAACCTCGAGATCATTCAGAACGGGAACATGGACGTCTTCACCGACCTGGTTTCTCCGGATTTCGTGAACCGCACGGCTGCGCCTGGAGCGCCCAACGGAGCGGAAGGATTCCGGGCCTTCTTCACGGACATTCTGCGCAAGGCCTTCACGGACATTCAAGTCGTGATCCATGACCAGATCGAGGAGAACAACAAGGTTGTCACCCGGAAGACCCTGACCGGCACCCATTCCGGGACGTTCCTGGGTCACGCGCCCACGGGCAGGCGGATCTCCATTCCCATCACGGACATCGTTCGAATCGAGGCCAACCGGTACGCGGAACACTGGGGCAGCGCGGATATCCACGGAGCCTTGCTGCAGATGAAACCGAACTAACGTCCAAGGAGGAGAGCCTCCTGATCGCCGTCGTCGCAGGCCGCGCCGGGAAGCCATTCCCATCGCGGGGCGGATATGGCATCGTTCCCGTGTCGGGTCGCTCCGGCACTTCCAGGAGAAGCGCATGAGAAGGGTCACGGGCATCGGCGGCATCTTCTTCCAGGCCAAGGATCCGGCCGCGCTCCGGGCCTGGTACCAGGCGCACCTGGGGATCGACGTCCAGGCCTGGGGCGGAACGGCTTTCAGCTGGGCCGACGCCGAGGGCAACCCCACGGGGGGGACCACGATCTGGTCCATCGCGGGCGAGGACGGGGACGCGTTCGGCCCGGGCCGGCCTTCCTTCATGATCAACTACCGCGTCGAGAACGTCCAGGCCCTGGTGGAAGCCCTGCGGGCGGAGGGCTGCGACGTGCTGGACAAGGTGGAGGCCTCGGAATACGGAACGTTCGCCTGGGTCATCGACCCCGAAGGCCACAAGGTGGAACTCTGGGAACCTCCCGCCGGTTCGTGAGTGCCGTGGCTTTCCCTCTGCGATAATCCCCGGGGAGAAGACCATGAGCGAGAACAACGGCCGCACCGTCATCGGGTTCATCGGGGGCAGCGGGATCTACGACCTGGAAGGGATTGCCGACCAGCGGTGGGAGAAGGTGGCGTCGCCCTTCGGGGAACCTTCGGACGAGCTCCTGTTCGGGACCCTCGGGGGGCAGCCCCTGGTGTTCCTGCCCCGCCACGGCCGGGGGCACCGGATCTCGCCGTCGATGATCAACTACCGCGCCAACATCGACGCCCTGAAGCGGGCCGGCGTCACGGACCTGGTTTCCATGAGCGCGGTGGGTTCCCTGCGGGAGGACCTCAAGCCGGGCACCTTCGTCATCGCCGACCAGTTCATCGACCGGACCTTCGCCCGGGAGAAGAGCTTCTTCGGCCGGGGGCTGGTGGCCCACATCTCCATGGCCCATCCGGTGTGCAACCGCCTGGGCGACCATCTGGAGGCGGCCGCGGCGGAAGCGGGCATCGAGGCGGTGCGGGGCGGCACCTACCTGGTGATGGAAGGTCCCCAGTTCTCCACGCTGGCGGAATCCCGGCTGTACCGGTCCTGGGGCTGCGACGTGATCGGGATGACCAACATGCCCGAGGCCAAGCTGGCCCGGGAGGCGGAGATGTGCTACGCCACGGTCGCCATGGTGACGGACTACGACTGCTGGCACCCGGACCACGACCACGTGACGGTGGACGCCATCGTCAAGGTGCTGGTGGCCAACGCCGACCGGGCCCGCACCCTGGCCGGGCAGGTGGTGCCCCGCATCCGGGCCGACGCCGCGGCGCCGGTGTGCGCCTGCCGCACGGCCCTGGAACACGCCCTCATCACCGCGCCCGGCCACCGGGACCCGGACCGGCTGCGCGACCTGGACGCGGTGGCCGGGCGGGTGCTGGGCCGGGTCTGACGGTCAGGGCTGGCGGGAGTCGGCGATGTAGGTGGTGCCCAGGGACAGGGGCTGGGGCGGCCCGAGGACCACGATCGGCTTGATTCCAAGGGCCTTCATGGCTGGAGCCAGGGACTGCAGGTGCTGGCGCGCGGCGCGGACGGTGGGGAACGGGCCGCTGCGCACCAGCTGGAATGGACGCCCGGACCGGCGGTTGCGGACCAGCAGGGTGGACGGGGTGGCGGCGGTGCGCAGGAGGCTTCGCTGGAGCCGGGCGGCCCCACGGGTGCTTACGGTGGCGGCGTACTGGATCCACACCGTGCGCTGCGCCGGGTGGCGCGCAGCGGCGTCCGCCAGGGGCAGCCCCACCCGGAGGACGGGGGCCGCGGTGGACGGGACCGGGGGCAGGGCGGCCAGCCTTGGCCGCTCCGGCGGCGCCAGGGACGGAAGGACGGAAGGCGCCTGGGGAGGCGGGAGGGCGGAGGGAGCCGGCGCAGGCGCGGGGACCGGGGCTTCGGGCAGGAGGTCCACCACCAAAGGCGTGCTCTGGCCGCCGGCCCCGTTGGTGACGTGGAGCCAATAGACGGTCCGGCCGGTGACCAGGTGGGTGAGTTCGCCCTTGGCGGGCAGGATCAGGCCCAGGGGATCCAGGCGGACCTGGTCGACGCCCGTGGCGGACCAGCGCAGGGTCACGGTGCCGCCCCGGGCGACGGCCTTGGCGGTGGCCTGGAAGGCGTCGATGTGGGCCGGCACGGTCTGGGCCGCCAGGAGGCAGGGCAGGAGCGGAAGGAGGATTCGTTTCATGGGGAAGCCCGGAGAAGACCCCTCATTCTGGGCGGGTGGGGGGCAAAATCCAACCGGTTTGCTTCAGTCCGGGGTTGAGCCTTCCCGTTCGGGGCTGAGCGAATCGTCCTCCAGTTCCCAGGAGGGATTCCAGACCCAGGCCAAGGCGTGCCCGTACCGTTCGCTCAGCCGGTATACGCCATAGGTGATGGAATACCCCGCGATGATATCGATCGAATAGTGCAGGTGGGCCAGGAGCACCACGGCCAGGGTGAACAGGTTCAGGGCCAGGAAGACGCGGCTGGCCCTGCCGAAGCGCCGGGAGAAGAGGTAGGGGAGGAAGGTCGTGGCGATGTGGCCGCTGAAGAAGAGGTCCTTGGTCAGGTAGACGCCCGCGGCGTTCTCCCCGATGGCCTTCAGGGGATTGAGGATGGAAAGGAAGGCCGGCCACACCGCGAAGGGGTGGAGGGCGTTGACGTCGGGCCCGAGGACGGGGCCGATGCCCGTGAGGGGGATCATGAGGCCGCGCAGCAAGGAGAGGACGCCGTCCGTCACCACCAGGCGCACGAACAGATGGCGGTCCCGCATCCCGATCCACAGGGCGGAGGGGATGTAGCAGAGGAGCCAAAGGACGTAGTTCCACCGGGCCAGGGCCGGCAGGTAGGGCATGTGGCCCAGGAGCAGGTCGGGCAGCGGGGCCCCGGGCCGCATTTCCCCGGGCAGGATCAGCAGGAGGGCCACGGCATGGCACAGGTACCTGAAGCCGAGCAGGCCCAGCAGGATCAGCCACAGAGGCCGAGGTCGGGTCACATTCTTCTCCATGGTCCATCCCGGGGGTCCGCTGGAAGGCCTGGGCCTTGCGGGGCCGGAACGGCGGACGCCAGGGCCATTCTACCCCAGGTTGCCGCCTACGCGGTGCGGGCGCCCTCGCCGGCATGGAACACCAGCACGGCGTCGCCGTCCAGTTCGCAGGCGGCGTAGACGGGGTCGTCGAAGAGGCATACCAGGGCCAGGTGCTCGCGCTGGCCGGGGCCCACCGCGTCGAGGACGTAGACGGAACGGGGGCCGAGAACGCACAGGTGGCCGCTGGCGGGCAGGATCTGGAGGCCGGTGATGGGACCCACGCCGGGGGAGAAAAGGCCGACCTCCCCGGTGAGGGTGTCCAGCACGTAGACCCGGTCGTCGCGCCCGGCCAGGTAGAGGTTGTAGCCCCGGGGGCCGGCGGCCACCCGGTGCGCCCGCACGCCGGGGGCGCACCGGTGCAGGGCCTGGGCGGCGTCCACGGCGGGGCCGGGCGCCAGTTCCAGCTGCACGAGGGCGCCCGTGGCCAGGGTGGCGTACAGGGTGG
>DBMS01000127.1:0-736 GCA_002297665.1 Holophagaceae bacterium UBA692
GGGACGGCCCTGGGCTCGGGAGCGCCCTGGAACCCCGGCAGCACCGCCGCCGGCGCCGCGGCGGGCGCCGCGGGGAACTCCACCCAGTCCCCGCGCCGGGAGGCCAGCCCTTCCCCCTTGAGGGCCGCGGAGCCCGCCTGGGACCGGGACCCGTAGACGAACTCGGGCTTCTCCCCGCGCACGCGGAAGCGGTCGACGAAATCCAGGCGCGTGTCCCGCACGATCACCTGCATCTTGCCCCCCTGCACGAAGAGCCGCGCCGTGACGCCGAAAGACGGGTTCAGGAACCCGCCGCCGCGCCGCCCCGTGCTCAGGAGCACCAGGTCCTCGCCCGGATCGGCCACCGCGAAGGCCTCCAGAAGCGGCTTCACGAGCTGGTCCACCTCCCGGCCCTCGAACAGCGCCTCNNCGGATCGCCTTCAGCCCCCGCCGCAGCCCCTCCCCGTCCAGCTGCGCCGGATGCTGCGAAGGCGCCGCTCCCGCTTCCGCCGGCACCAGCTTGACCCAGGTGAACTCCTTCAACTCCCAGTTCGTGCGATGCGGACCGGCCGCGAAGGCCGCCAACGCGCACAGGACCATCGGCACACCTGCATACGCCTTCATGAAACCTCCAGAACGTGGGACATGCATCCGCCAGGATAGCACCCAGGTTGACCCCCTCCCCTCCCCGTGATACGTTGACCGTGCACGTTATCGCGGGCGTAATTCAGTGGCAGAATGTCAGCTTCCCAAGCTG
>DBMS01000127.1:773-6833 GCA_002297665.1 Holophagaceae bacterium UBA692
CGAATCGTCCGATGCGCGCCGGTAGGCCCCCGGAGGACAGCCCGGGGGGCTGTCCGGAGGATCAGGGCCGGGCGCAGCAGCGGACGCGGCCCGCAGGGGATCCCGATCGCCCGCTCCAAGNNACTCTACCCCCAAGTCTGGTGGAGTACATCGTCGCCCATGAGCTGGCGCATCTCCGGGAGCCGCACCACAACCCGGTGTTCTGGCGGGTACTGGGCCATCTCCTGCCGGACTACGAGGTCCGGCGGGACACCCTGGCCCGAATGGGTGGGGACTTGTAGATAGAAAAACGGCGGAACCCTCCAGACCCACGCGTCCCTCCAATCCGAACGCCCCGCCCGGGACGCTCGTGGCGCCGGCCCATTCTCGCCGGTAGGCCCCTTCACCGTTCCGGCGACCGGTCNNCGAATCGTCCGATGCGCGCCGGGGAGAAGGTTCACCGTTCCGGCGACCGGTCCCATGCGCTCAGCAGGTCCTCCCGCCGGTCGAGGCTCCAGTCCCGGCCTGCGCTCGCGCTCGTCGCGGACGGTTCGTGGATGTTCAAGTCGTGCCACGTGATGAGCCAATGGAGTTCCATTTCGCTCAGGACGACGGGAATTCTCGGCTTGGTGGTCTGTTGCATCAGCGCGCGGTCCAGGGGGGGCGGGTTTTGCGCCCGGCCGGGCATGCCCGCCGGGACGCTTTGAAGGAACATAACGCCGGCGTGCCCGGAACCGGCCATCTTCCCCTGAACGGTCGAAAATGGGGGATGAACGGAAAAATTCAACAATCATTCATTGAATTGATCCGGAAACCACCTTGCGAAGGCGCGCCGATGCCCGATGCTTCGGGTCCAACCTGCCGACGGCAAAGGAGGGACCCATGCCTGTCGCCAAACTCAAGCACTTCCTCGATGACCACGAGGTCTCCTACCTCTCCATCACCCACCCCAAGGCCTACACGGCCATGGACGTGGCGGAGTCCGCCCACGTCAAGGGCAAGGAGGTCGCCAAGACCGTGTTGGTCAAGGTGGACGACCACCTGGCCATGGCGGTGCTCCCCGCCACCCGCCACGTGGACCTGGACCTGCTGCGCCGGGGCACCGGCGCGGTGAACCTGGACCTGGCCAGGGAGCCCGAATTCCGGGGCGACTTCCCCGAATGCGAGCTGGGGGCCATGCCGCCTTTCGGCAACCTCTACCGCATGGACGTCTTCGTGGACCCGCGCCTGGCGTCCAACGAGGAGATCGCCTTCAACGGCGGATCCCATACGGAACTGGTTCGCATGCGGTACCGGGACTTCGATCGCCTCGTTCACCCCAGGACGCTGGCTCTCTCGGCGCCCTAGAGCGCCTGGAAGTGGATCCGGAACGCCAGGCCGCCCCCCGGCGCGGGCAGGACGTGGATGCCCGCGCCGTGGGACTGGAGCACCCCCAGGACGGAAGCGAGCCCCAGGCCCCGGCCCACGAAGTGCGTGGTGAAGAAGGGATCGAACATGCGGCTGAGGACCCCGGGATCCGGCCACGGCCCTTCATTGGCGATCTCCAGGCACACCGTCCACGCGCCTGCGGGACGTTCCGCGGCCCACAGGCCTTCGCCGCCGGCCGGGCCATCCTCCCCGCGGTCCATGAACAGCCTGGCCCGCACCCGGCCCCCGGCCACGCCGGCGTCGTCCATGGCCTCCCAGGCGTTGGCCACGATGGCGTCCAGGGCCGCCTCCAGCCGCGCCGCGTCCGCCATGACGGGAGCCGCCATCTCCAGTTCCAGCACCGGGGCGCGGCCCCCGTGCCGGGCGCTGGAGGCCGGCGCCCAGCGCCGCAGCAGGTCCCCCAGTTCCAGCCGGGCCATCCTCACGATGCCCTGGCCGGAAAAGTCGTTCATCTTCCAGGAGAGGGCCACGGCGCGGTTGAGCACGGCCTTGGCGGTGGCGACGCCCTGGAGGACGTCCTCGGGGCTCCGGGCCTGCATGGCGATGATCTCCAGGCCGGCCGAGAGGCCCGCGAACAGGTTGTTGAAGTCGTGGGCGATGCTCCCGGCCATCAGCACGAGGCTGTCCGCCTTGCGCGCCAGGGCCTCGGCATCCTGCGCCCGTTGGAGCGCCGTGATGTCGCGGGCGGCCATCAGCACCTTGGGGCCTCCCTGCACGTCCACCAGGGTGCAGCTCAGGAGCATCCGGCGGACGTCGCCCCCGCGGCAACGGAGGTCCACCATGCTTTTGGTGCACACTCCGGTGGCGCGCAGTTCCTCGAGGATAGCCGCCCGGCTCCCGGGATCGATCCAGACGCCTCTTTCCGCCGGATCCCGCCCCGCCGCCTCCTCCAGGGAAACGCCCGTCAGGGCGCTCCAGGCCGGGTTTACCAGGAGGATCTGGCCGCCGGGGAAGTCCGACAGGGTCACGGGGTCGGGCGTCTGGTCGAAGAGTTCCCGGAACAGCCCGGCGCTGTCCCTGGCTTCCTCCTCCGCTTCCCTCGTCTCCGTGATGTCCACGTGGTTGACCAGACATGCTGCCGGACCATCAAGGGGCGTCGCCGTCATGCGGAACCAGCGCCGGCGGTCCGGGGCGTCGCAGGTGTAGTCGAAGGAGCGGGAGCTCCCGCCCGCGAGGACATCCCGAAGTCCTTGGCGAAGTTCCACCTCCTCCAGGGGCACCGACGCCAGGTAGTCCGCCCCCACGTCCTCGTTCGCCCCACCGTTTGCCTGCGCGAAGGCCTTCCAGCTCCGGTTCACCAGGAGGATCCGGCCCGCGGAATCCAGCACCGCGATGTTGGAAGGCATGGCGTCCAGAACCGCCTGCATGGCCGCCAATCCGGACCCGGTCACGCCCGGTTCTTCCTTCACCATGGTTCCTCCCCGGGCGCCGGACGCCGGCCCCCTCCTTTGAAAATTAGGCGTTTACCCACCTATTCCCATACGTAATACGACTTAGATGGTCACCTTTCAAAAATCCGGCCCGGTCCTTGGAACAAGGTCACCTCCGGGTCATCCAATAGCCATACCGTAGACCTGCCCCATGGCGGGGGAGGTTTGTCCCAGGCCCCCTCGGCGCGCCCCGAGGCAGGCAGGCATCGTGCCGACCTTCCAAGGAGGTCCCTTCATCCAACCCCGGAGCCGGGGCGAGCTTCCATTCCCGGCTTCACGAACCTGGAGAAAGCCATGACACGGACAACCCTTACGAATTTCCTCCTGGCCGCCGCGGCGGTGGCCGCCATGCTGGTGGCCCCCGCCTGCGGCCGCACCGAAGGCGAGAAGCAGGTGAAGGACCTCTCCCAGAAGGCCGCCGAACTGGAGGACCTCAACCAGAAGGCCGGCGCCGCCAGCGCCGAGGAGAAGCGAAAGCTCGCCCAGGCGGGCGTCAACAACGTGGCGCCCAACCCCGACACCCTGGAGCTGACCCCCGACCAGAAGACGGCCCTGGAGGCCCGCATCAAGGTGGAGAAGAACAGCTCCTACCAGGCCCTGCTCCAGGAGGTGCTGGACAAGGACAAGGAGATCAAGGGCCTCAACCAGAAGATCGGACAGCTGCGGGCCGTCCTGCCCCGGCCGGAGGTCGCCAAGGCCGACGACACCCACTTCGACATGTCCATGCGCTACCTGCGCAAGCGGGGCGTGCCCGAGGAGAAGGCCAAGGAGCTGGTGGCCAAGGTCCTGACCGTGGACCAGCTGGCGCCGGGCTTCCACGTCTACCACTTCTACAGCAACGGCGTGTACGGGTCCTGGGTGGCCCAGGGCAAGGCGGACATGAGCCCCACGCAGCTGCAGGCCGAGCGGAAGGCGGCGATCGAGGGTGAGCGGGACCAGGCCCAGCAGCGCAGCCGGGAGCTCCAGGCCAGCATCGTGGACCTGACGGCCCAGCAGCAGAAGCTCACGGCCGACGTGGAGGGCCTTCGCGCGGAGAAGGAGAAGATGACCAAGGACCTCACGGTGCTCACCGCCGCCAGCCAGGCCCAGCAGGCGCTCCTGAACTCCGTCCACTACCTGGTGGGCAAGCGCAAGGTGCTCGAGGATGAAGGCATCATCGTGGTGCCCGTGTTCTCCAAGGACCGCGCCGGCTCCAACTGGAACGACGAGGCCTTCACGAAGACCGCGGACCTGCGCTCCCAGGACACCATCACCATCAGCGCCGCCGAGGCGGGCCTGGAGCGGATCGGCAAGATCAACGTGGTTCCCGGCTCCCTGGTGAGGGACAAGCACTACACCCTGGCGTACAACCCCGACCACACCCAGGCCACCGTCAAGCTGCTGGCCAAGGAGCGGTTCCGCAACGAGAAGGTGGCCTTCGCCGTCACGGACTGAAGGCTGGCGGGCCGGGTCAGGCCCTGGGGGCGGCTTGCGCCGCCTCGAGGGTCTCCAGGTTCTGCAGGGAGATCATGGGGGCGTGAATCTCGAGGTTCACGCCCTCCTCCACGTGCACCGCGGACACCCGGCTCGCGGTGGGCGCCGTGTACTCGTTCTGCATCTTCATGGCCTCGAGGATCAGCAGGGGCTGGCCCTCCTCCACCACGTCCCCGGGCTGCACGAGGAGCTTGAGCACCTTGCCGGGCATGAGGGCGATGATCGTCTTGGCCTCGCTGCGCTTGCTCCGGGCCATGGCCTCGGCCAGGAGGGTCTTGCGCGGATCCTGGAGCGTGAATTCGTAGGCCCCGTCGTACGTGGCGGCCCGGAAGCCGTGGAGGTCCGGATCGGGGTTGCGGATGCGGTCGATGTTCACGCCCACGCTCCGGCCTTCCATGATGATGGAATAGCTGGAACGCTCCACCTTCACGATGTCCAGGGGCACTTCCTCCCCGTCCCAGGTCATGACGGTGGTGCCGCGGCGGCGGTAGATCTCTAGCTCGACGGTCTGGTCGGCGACGACGAGGGTTCGTTTCATGGTTTGACCTCAGAGCCTATTGAACTTGTTCAGGGATTTCCAGGCCTGGCTGGCGGGGACGCACTCGTTCCGGGGGGTGGGCTGCTGGGCCCGGCGCTCCTCCATCTCCAGTTCGTCGAACATCGCGGCGGCCACGGCGAACTTGAGGCTGGGCCCCACGGCCTTCTGCTTCCACCAGGGATGGGCGAGGATCCCCGTGTGGAGGTCGCCCTTGAGGAACTGCTTGTTCTCCAGGAGCGTCTTGAAGAAGGCCACGTTGTTGCGCACGCCGCCCAGGCGCATCTCCATGAGGGCCGAGTGCATGCGCTGCAGGGCCTCCTGGCGCGTCTGGCCCCAGGTGGAGATCTTGGCCAGCAGCGGCGCGTAGAAGGGGGACATGTCCCAGCCGAAATAGACGCCGCTGTCGTTGCGCAGGTTGTGCCCCTGGGGCGAGCGCAGGTACTGGATCCGGCCCGAGGAGGGCGCGAAGTCCCGGTCGGCGTCCTCGGCGTTGATCCGGCACTGGATGGCATGGCCCCAGAAGGGGATCTTGTCCTGGGTGAGGGGCAGCTTCTTGCCCTGGGCGATGTCGATCTGCCACTTCACCAGGTCCTGGCCCGTGATCCATTCGGTGACCGCGTGGCCGCCCTGGATGCGGCAGGTCATCTCCAGGAAATAGTAGTTGCCCTCCTGGTCCAGGAGGAACTCCACCGTCCCGATGCCCACGTAGCCCACGGCCCTGGCGATGGCCACGGCCTGTTCGCCCAGGGTCCTGCGCAGTTCGGGGGAGACGCCCGGGGAGGGGGCCTCCTCGCAGATCTGCTGGAACCGCCGCTGCACCGAGCCCTCCCGTTCCCACAGGTGCACGTAGTTCCCGTGGGCGTCCCCGGCGATCTGCACCTCGATGTGCCGGGGGTGGATGAGGGCCTTCTCCAGGTACACCCGCTCGTCCCAGAACGAGAAGATGCTCTCGCCCTTGACCCGGGGCAGCGCCCGGCGCAGGTCCCCGGCGGTCTTGACCAGGCGCATCCCCTTGCCGTCGCGGCCCAGCACGGGCTTGACCATGATGGGGTAGCCCATCTTCCGGGCCTCGTCCAGCAGTTCCTCGTCGCCCATGGTCTCCTGGATCCCGGGCAACACGGGGCAGCCCACGGACTGGGCGATTTCCCGGGCGATGATCTTGTTGTCCATCTTTTCCAACACTTCCGCGCTGGGGCCCAGCCAGGTGATGCC
>DBMS01000127.1:6918-17498 GCA_002297665.1 Holophagaceae bacterium UBA692
GGGGTGGGCCCGATGGGGACGGAGAGGATGGCGAGGCGCACGTGCATGGCCCCCCGGTCCGAATCCGAGTACACGGCGACGGTGGGGATGTCGATCTCCCGGCATGTGCGCATGATCCGGCAGGCGATCTCGCCTCGGTTCGCGATGAGCAATCTGGTGACGGGCATGGCCTCTTCCTCACGGATGGCCCCGGACTCGAACTGGGGCATCATAGAATAGTGCGAACCCCCAGACTACCAAACATGACACCAAGGTCCATAATCTGTACCCTCCTGGTCCTCTCCCTGGCCGCCTGTGGGCGCAAGGGCGACCCCATTCCCCGCACCCGCGCGGCGCCCGGCCCCTGCGTCATCCGCTGGACCGCGCACCGGATGCTCGAGGTGCGCCTGCCGCGCCTGGACGCGCGCGGCGGCGACCTGGTGGGCGTGGAAAAGGTCCGCGTCTTCCTGCTGCCCCTGGGGCCCGGCCGTCCCACCGGCCAGGACGTCCTGGCCCGGGGCGAGGTGGTCCTGGAGCGGAGCCGCCCGGACCTTCCCGGTCCGGGGGAGGTCGTCATGCTGGACATGCGGCAGATCGGCAAGCCCTCGGGCTGGGTCGCCGCCGCCGCGGTGCGGGTCGGCAACGTCGTCGGCGCCCCCAGCGAACCGGTGGCCTGGCTGGATCCCGCGATCTGACGGCATCCGGGCGGGGACAAGGCGTTCCATGGCCCGGCCGGGGCGACCCGGCGGCGGCCGGTCCTACCGGGACGCCAGCCAGTTCCCCCACCACGCCGCCACGGCCTTGGCCAGCTGGTCCTTGGGCAGCGGGCCGATGGGCTCGCCCTCCCCGGCGGCGGTGACCGGCAGCAGGGTGTTGGCCTGGTGGCCGAAGGCCCTGCCCGCGCCGATGTCGTTCACCAGCACGCCGTCCAGGTGCTTCTTCTGGAGCTTGGCCGTGGCGTTGGGGACGTGCGCCTCGCTTTCCGCGGCGAAGCCCAGGAGCCACTGGCCGCTGCGCTTTTCCGCGGCGAGGGTGGCCAGGACGTCGGGGGTGCGCACCAGGGTGAGGGTCTCGGGACCCTCCTGCTTTTTCACCTTCTCGGGGGCGCAGGCGGCGGGGCGCTGGTCCGCCACGGCCGCGGCGGCCACGAGGCCGTCGGCGTGGGGCCACACCTCCCGGCAGGCCGCCAGCATCTGTTCGGCGCTGCGCACCCGGCGGGTCTCGATGCCCCAGGGCGCCGGCAGGTCGCCGCCAAGCACCAGGTCCACCCGGGCTCCGAGGTTGCGCAGGGCCCGGGCCAGTTCCACGCCCATCTCCCCCGTGGAGCGGTTGGTGAGGGTGCGCACCGGGTCCAGGTCCTCCCGGGTGGGCCCGGCGGTGACGAGGATGCGCCGGCCCCGGAAGCTGGGGTGGGCGGGCCCGGCCAGGGCCTCCACGGCGTCGGCGATGTCCAAAATGTCGGCGAGCTTGCCCGCGCCCTCCTCCCCGCAGGCCAGGAGGCCCTCCACCGGCTCCACGAGGGTGTGGCCGAAGCCCTTGAGGGTGGCCACGTTGGCCTGGACCGCCGGGTGGGCCCACATGGCCTTGTTCATGGCCGGGGCCCACAGCACCCGGGCCGTGGTGGCCAGGAGCAGGGTGCTGAGCAGGTCCGTGGCCAGGCCGTTGGCGGTCTTGCCGATGATGTCCGCGGTGGCGGGCACCACCGCCGCCACGTCCGCCCAGCGGGCCAGGTCGATGTGCTCGATGATGGGGTTGGGCCGCCACTCGTGGTAGTCGGGGTTGGCGCCGAAGCAGGGCTGGCCCGTGAGGGAGGCCAGGGTGAGGGGGGTGATGAACCGGGACCCCGCGTCCGTCAGGCAGCACCGGACCACGTGGCCGCGCTTGGTGAGGGTGCGGGCCAGTTCCGCGGCCCGGTACGCCGCGATCCCCCCCGTGATGCCCAGCAGGATGTTCATCTTCAAGCCTCCTTTACCATACTAACGCTGGATTTCTCCCAGTTTCCTTGATAGACTTGGCCTCTTCGAGGGAAGTCCATGACCGTACAGCGCACCGTAGTCCACATTCCTGAAGAGATCGCCAACAAGTACCGGTTCGTCGTGGTCACGGGCAAGCGTTGCGAGCAGCTTCAGCGCGGCGCCTATCCCAAGGTCGAGGTGACCGTGCCCGTGAACAAGCTGGGCCAACCCCAGGAAGCTCCCCGCCTCGCGTCCTTCTGGGCCCAGGTGGCCATCAAGGAAGTGGAGGAGGGCCGCATCGCCTTCGAGGAACCCGAAGTGATCACCCTGGACTACACCACGGAGATCCCCATCTCGGTGGAGTAGGTTCCGGTCCGGAACCCCGGAGAGGCCCCCCGGCGCGGGGGCCTTTTCGCGTCCGCCGGCCTATTTCAACGATCGGTGAAATCGAGCTTGCGTTTGCCCGGGCGGAGCCCATAATTCAACAAGCGTTGAAAAAGGACATCCCTTGCCCACCCCCCGCCCCCGTGGCCCCAAAGCCGTGAAGATGGATCCCAGGACGCTCCTGGACGCCGCCCTAAAGGTGTTCGCCAGGGACGGCCTGGAGGGCGCGAGCCTTCGGGCCATCGCCCGGGAGGCCGGCTGCGATCCCTCGCTCATCTACTACCACTTCGAGAACAAGGAGGCCATGTTCTCGGCCCTCCTGGAAGAGCGGATCCCGCCCCTGGTGAAGGACCTGCGCCGGCTGGCCGATCCGCTGGATCCCCGGGGCACGGCGGAGAAGCTCTGGACGGCCATGCGTTGCTTCCATCGCCATCTCCACGACAGCGCCGGCTTTCGCGCGATGGTGCGGGGCCAGATCGTGCGGGGCGCCGAGACGATCCCCGAGCAGTTGGCCCGCCGCCTGCGCCCGGCCCAGTTCGCCGTGATCGCCATCATCCGCCGGGGGCTGCGCCGGGGCGAGCTGCGCCCGGGCCTCAACCCCTACCTGGTGGGCCTTTTCCTCATCCGCATGGAGGCCGAGATCCTCGACCTGGTGCCGGTCTTCGCCGAGCGCCTTTCGGGCCTCAAGCCGACGGTGGCGGTGGCCGCGGCCGAGTGCACCTGGTTCGACGTGTTCTGGAGGGGCGTGGCCGCCCATCCCATGGAACCCCTGCCCTTCCTGGAGTCCCTATGAAGAAGACCGCCCTGGCCCTGGTGGCCCTGCTCGCCCTCGGGTGCAACCGCGACGGCGCCGTCACGCTCAACGGCCGGGTCGAAGCCTACCTGTCGGACCTGGGCCCCCGGGTGCCCGGCACCATCCTCTCCATCGACGTGAAGGAAGGCCAGCGCGTCAAGGCGGGCGACGTCCTGGTGCGCCTCTCCGCGGCCGAGCTGGGGCCGGCGGTGGACCGGGACGCCGCGGGGCTGGCTTCCGCCGAGGCCCGGAACCGCCTCTACAGGGCCGGAAACCGGCCCGAGGACATCGCCCAGGGCGAGGCCCGGGTGAAGGACGCCCAGGCCGCCCTGGCCCTGGCCGCCGACACCCTCAAGCGCATTTCCGCGCTCCACCGGGACGCCATCGCCTCCCGGGCGGACCTGGACAAGGCCGTGGCCGAAAAGGACCGGGCCGAGGCGGCCCTCCACCTGCAGCGCAGGGCCCTGGACGAGCTGCGCGCGGGTTTCCGCGCGGAGGACCGCGCCGGCGCCGAGGCCGATGCCCGCAAGGCCCGGGCCGTCCTGGACCAGAGCCGCGTCCAGGCCTCGTTCCTGGAGATCCGCGCGCCCTTCGACGCGGTGGTGATCCACCGCCTGCGGGAGGTGGGCAGCGTGGTGGGAGCCTCCCAGGCCGTGCTCACCATCGCGCGCCTGGACCAGCTATGGGTGCGGCTCTACATTCCCCAGCCCCTCCAGCCCAAGGTGGCCCAGGGCATGCCGCTGCAGGTGGCGACCCTCGACGGCCGCACCTTCGACGCCGCCCTCGACGAAGTCAACAGCGTGCCCGAGTACACCCCCAAGATGGTGGAGACCGCCGAGGAGCGAATCAACCTCGTCTACCCCGCCCAGGTGCACCTGGCCCGCGGCTGGGACCAGGGCCTCATCCCCGGGGTGGCCGTGGACGTCAAGCTCAAGCCCAGGGGCAAGTGACCGTGGCCCGCCTCCTGGAGACCTCCGGCCTGGCCTGCCGGTATCCCAACGGCACCCGCGCCGTGCAGGGCCTGGACCTGGCCCTGGACGAAGGCGACCTGGTCGGGCTCATCGGCCCCGACGGCGCCGGGAAGACCACCACCTTCCGCATGCTCATGGGCCTCCAGAAGCCCACCGGCGGACGCATCCGGCTCCACGCCGACCGCCACGCCCTGAGCTACGTGCCCCAGGTCTTCAGCCTGGCCCCGGACCTCACGGTGGAGGAGAACCTCCTGCTCCAGGGCAGGCTCTACGGCCTGCGGGACCCCGGCCCCCGCATCACGTCCCTCCTGGCCTCGGTGGACCTGGACCGTTTCCGGGACCGCATGGCCGGGGCGCTTTCGGGCGGCATGAAGCAGAAGCTCTCCCTGTGCTCGGCGCTGCTGCCCGAGCCCCGGCTGCTGCTCCTGGACGAGCCCACCACGGGCGTGGACCCCGTGAGCCGGCGGGAATTCTGGACCATGCTCCACGCCATCCACGACGAGGGCGTGGCCATCCTCTTCTCGACCCCCTACATGGACGAGGCGGAATACGCCCTGCGCCTGATGCTCATGGACGGCGGCCGGATCCTGGCCGAGGGCACCCTGGACGGGTTCCGGGAGGACCTGGGCGGGGTCGTGGCGGCCCTGACCATGGCGGACCGCAGGCTCGCCAGGGCCCAGGTGGCCGCCCTGGCGCCCCTGGACCTCTTCGCCGAAGGCGACGTGCTCCGCGCCCGCTTCCCGGACCAGCCCGTGGAACCGCTCCTGGCCAGGCTGGGGGCCCTTCCCGGAATCGCCTCCGCCCGGGAATCCTCAAGCACCCTGGAGGACTACTTCCTTCACGTCCTCGCCGCCCAGGCCGGAGCCATCCATGAGTGACGCCGTCCTCGAGGTGGAGAACCTCACCCGGCGCTTCGGCGACTTCACCGCCGTGGACGGGATCTCCTTCGAGATCCGCAAGGGCGAGACCTTCGGGTTCCTGGGCCCCAACGGGGCCGGGAAGAGCACCACCATCCGCATGCTGTGCGGCGTCCTGGCGCCCACCTCTGGAAGCGCGAGGGCCCTGGGCCGGGACCTGTTCACCCAGGGTCAGCTGGTGCGCGCGCGCATGGGCTACATGAGCCAGAAGTCCAGCCTGCTCACCGATCTCACGGTTGCCGAGAACCTGGCCTTCTTCGGGAGCCTCTACGGCCTTTCCGGCGAGCGCCTCAAGGCGGAAACCACCCACCGGCTCAGGGAGATGCAGGTGTGGGCCCTGCGGGACCAGCTGGTATCCAGCCTCTCCACCGGCGAGCGCCAGCGGGTGTCCCTGGCCGCCGCCACCCTCCACGAGCCCGAGGTGCTCTTCCTGGACGAGCCCACCTCGGGGGTGGACCCGCTGCGCCGGCGCCTGTTCTGGGAAGCCATGGCCGACCTCATCGACGACGGCATGACCATCCTGGTGACCACCCACAACCTGGGCGAGGCCGACCAGTGCGACCGCCTGGCCTTCATCCTGGGCGGCAGGCTCGTGGCCAGCGGAAGCCCCTCCCGCCTCAAGGCCGGCCTGGGCCGCCGGGTGCTGGCGCTGCGCACCCCCGAATACCGCCGCCTCCAGGAGGCCGCGCGGGCCATCCCCGGCGTCCTCTCCGCGGTCCTGCAGGGGCGGAGCGTCCGCCTCGCCTACGCCGAGGACGGCGACCCCGGGGCCATCCTGCGGTCCGTGGCGTCCCTGGGGCTGCCCTTCGCCCCGGGGGAGCCCGAGCTCCCTTCCCTTGAAGACGTCTTCGTGGACCTGGTCGACCAGGGCCGCATCCCGAGGTGAACCATGTGGAACCGCATCAAGGCCCTGGTCTGGAAGGAGCTCCTGCAGCTGCGCAGGGACCGCCTGACCATCGGGTTCGTGCTCGTCATGCCCCTGGCCCAGATCCTCATCTTCGGCTTCGCGGTGAACACCGACGTCAAGCATCTCCCCTGCGTGGTCTATGACGAGTCCCGCAGCCAGGAGAGCCGCGACTTCGTGGACGGGCTGGCCGCCACCCAGTACTTCGACGTCAAGAGCCGCGTGGACAGCGAGGCCGCGTTCACCCGGGAGATCGACATGGGCCGGGCCCAGGTGGGCGTGTGGTTCCCCCCGGACTACGCGCGAAAGCTGAGGTCGGGCGCCACGGCCCAGGCCATGGTGGTGGTGGACGCCTCCAATCCCACCACGGCCAGCAACGCCATCGCCACCGCCGTGGGCGTCTCCCAGATGCGGAGCACCACGCTGCTCTTCCAGCGCATGGGCTACGGGCAGGCCACGCAGCCCATCCCTCCCATCGACCTGCGCGTGCGCCCCTGGTACAACCCGAACCTGCGCAGTCCCAATTTCATCGTCCCCGGGCTCGTGGGCGTGATCCTCGCCATGACCTGCGTCATCTACGCCTCGGGCAGCATCGTCAAGGAGAAGGAGCGCGGCACCCTGGACCAGGTGATGGTCACGCCGGTGAGCCCTTCCGAGCTGTTCCTCGGCAAGATCATCCCGGTGGTGGGCATCGCCTACCTGCAGCTGACCGTGCTCTTCGGCGCGGCCAAGGTCCTGTTCGGGGTGCCCGTCGCCGGGAGCGTGCCCCTGCTCTACGCCATGTCGATCTTCTTCATCGTCCCCATGCTGGGGGTGGGCATCACGCTCTCCACCGCCGCCGACACCCAGGCCCAGTCCACGCAGATGGCCATCCTCACCTTCCTGCCCATGGTGTTCCTCTCCGGCTACATCTTCCCCATCGAGGGCATGCCCCTGCTCTTCCAGGGCCTCGCCCAGGTGATCCCGCTCACCCACTACCTCATCATCGTCCGGGCCATCGTGCTCCGCGGGGCGGGCATCGAGGCGTTCTGGCCGCAGCTGATCAAGTTGGCGTTCTTCGGCCTGATCATGTGGACCGTGGCGTTGCGGGGGATGAAGCGGGCGTCGGCCTAAGTGGACTGGGTGGGCCGTCTTTCCGGTCAATGGCGCCGACCCCCTTCGAATCTATGAACATGCCTGAGCAGCCCGTGGCGCTGAAGGCGGAACGCTCCGCCGCAATCGGCTGCGATCGATCGGGCAGGTCGGAAAACCGGCCCGGGCATCGGCGCCGAACCGGACCTACCCCCACACCATCAGGAACGCCTGGAGGCCCAGGGCGAAGAGGGCCAAACGGACCGCAATTTGGAATGCAAATTTCATAATAATCCCTCCATTTCGATTCAATGAAAATTCAATTCATCTGCTCCTTCCCACAGCCTCAATATAGGCCGATTTTCGCTTTGTTCATACCCATCCCCCGCCCTGGCCTCCTTGGAGCCCGACCGCCTTGTTATGAATGGTTTTACAACCAGCCGCCGCCCACCGGGCCCCGCTAGACTGGTGGACGGAGACGTTCATGCACAGCCTCAGCCTCGGATTGCAAAGCTACATCACGGACCCCCGCCTCCTCCCCATCGCGGAGAAGGTGGAACGGGGCATCCGGCTGGGCTTCGACGACGGCCTGCTGCTCTACGAGAGCCCCGACCTCCCGGGCATCGGCGCCATGGCCCACCACGTGCGGCTCAAGCTCCACGGCAGGAAGACCTACTACGTGGTGAGCCGGCGCATGTCCTACACGAACATCTGCGTCACCCATTGCCAGTTCTGCGCGTTCCAGGCCAGGCCGGGCGATCCCCGGGCCTACGTGCTCTCGGCGGACGACATCGTGGCCGAGATGGAGAAGCCCGAGAACCACGGGGTGCGCGAGCTCCACATGGTGGCCGGGCACTACCCCAAGCTCAAGATCGAGTACTTCGAGGACCTGTTCCGCAGGCTCAAGGCCCGGTTCCCGGACCTGCACCTGAAGGTGTTCACGATGGTGGAAATGGACTACTACGCCCGGGCCTCGGGAATCCCCATCGAGGAATTCATCGCCCGCTGCATGGCCGCGGGGCTGGAAAGCTGCCCGGGCGGCGGCGCGGAGATCTTCGACGAGGAGATCCGGGAGAAGATCTGCATCGGCAAGAAGGACGCCGGCACCTGGCTGCGCGTGGCCGAGCTGAGCCACCGCATGGGCCTGCCCACCAACTGCACCATGCTCTACGGGCACATCGAGGAGGCCAGGCACCGGGTGGACCACCTCCTGCGCCTGCGCGAGCTGCAGGACCGCACCCGCGGATTCCTGGCCTACATCCCCCTGGCCTACCAGATCGAGGACAACGAACTGGGCAGGGCCTACGAGATCTTCGAAACCACCGGGCACCGGGACCTGCGGGAGGTGGCCGTGGCCCGGCTCCTCCTGGACAACGTCCCGCACATCAAGGCCTACTGGGTCATGATCACCGAAGGCCTGGCCCAGGTGGGCCTCAACTACGGCGCCGACGACCTGGACGGCACCATCATCGAGGAGTCCATCGCCCACCTCGCCGGCGCCAAGACGCCCCAGGCCCTCACCAAGGCCGAACTGGAGCGCCTGATCACGGAGGCCGGCTTCGAGCCGCTCGAACGCGACAATCTCTACAAGGTCTATGCCTGATCCCCGCGACAAGGCCGCGCTGAGGCGGCATCACCTGGCCCTGAGGGACGCCGTCGATCCCCTCGAACGGGCCCTGTGGTCGGCGGAGGCCTGCCGGCACCTGGCCGCCTTCTGCCAGGACCGGGGCATCCATTCCATCGCGGCGTTCTGGCCGCTGGGGTCCGAGATCGACCTGCGCCCGCT
This sequence comes from Holophagaceae bacterium UBA692, assembly GCA_002297665.1. Lineage (GTDB taxonomy): Bacteria > Acidobacteriota > Holophagae > Holophagales > Holophagaceae > Mesoterricola. The sequence continues at coordinate 15,679 of DBMS01000127.1, forward strand.
CATGGACGCCCATCCCTTCTGGACCTTCTTCTTCCCCCGCATCGTGGAGAAGGACCCGCCGACCCTGGCCTGGGGACCGCGCCCCCTGGGCCCGGGCGCCTGGGGCCTCCAGGAGCCGCTGGCCGCGCCCCATCCGTCCCCGCCGGTGCAGCTGGTCCTGGTGCCGGGCCTGGCCTTCGCCGCGGACGGGCATCGCCTGGGCTACGGGCGCGGCTTCTACGACGGCGTCCTGCCCGGGCTGGCGCCTGGCGTCCTGACCCTGGGCACGGGTTTCCGCATGCAGAAATGCGAATCCCTGCCCGTGGGGCCCCGGGACGTCCCCGTCATGGGGTTCGCCGACGAGGCGGGAATCCAGGTCCTCTAACCCAGCTTGAGGATGCTCTCCCCTCCCGGGTAGTCCTCGGTGGAAGCCTCCCGCATCTTCTGCAGGACCTGCACCAGCACCCGGATCCGTTCGACCATCTCCATCACCTTCTGGAGCTTGGGCTCGTCGGGATACTTGCGGGCCAGGAGTTCCACCTGCATGGAGATCACGGCCAGGGGGTTGTTGATCTCGTGCTTGAGGGTCCCGGCCATCTGGCGCAGGGAATCCAGGCGCTCCGCGGCCCGCGCCTTGCGCTGGAGCTCGTCGTGGCCGCGCAGCACCTGGAGCCGGTGGTGGAGGGTCTCCCACCGGAAGCCCTCCGGCAGGCAGTCCGTGGTGCCCGCGGCCAGGAACCGGGGGAACTGGTCGTCCCCGGCCCGCACCACGAGGATGGGCACGGTGGTGAAGCTGGCGTTGCGCCGGTAGGCTTCCACGACGGCCACGGGGTCCGGCGTGCCCTTGGCGTCGATGACGAGGTACCGGAACGGGTGGAGGGGGGTGCGGGGCGGTTCGGCCTCCAGCAGGTGGAGGCCCAGGTCCTCGGCCTGGGCCACGCTCTCGAACAGGCCAACCAGGTCCATCTCCTCGGTGACCAGGCCCAGCTGGGGCAGGGCCCGGCTTTCCTGGGTGTGGTCGACGTCCTTGGGAAACTCCAGGGAAAGGGACTGGTCGTTCCAGTGCCAACGGATGCCGGACTCCTGGAGGGTGCGCAGGGTCCAGGGATCCGGGGTGGGGATGGCCATGCCGGAGGAGAAGCTCAGGCGCAGCGTCCAGTCCGTGGTCTGGTCCAGCCACCGGCCCTGCACGGAGCCGCCCTCCGGAGCCCGCATGAGCAGGGGCTCCACGAGGCCCATGAGGGCCTGGGTGGCCAGGTCCCCGGCCACCCACACCGTGCCAGGGGGAACGGTCTCCAGGGTCAGGGGGATGTTCCGGATCGTGAGAAGGTCCCGCCACACGGGCTCGAGCACCTCCTGGAGGGTCTGCAGGCTCGTGGACACCGGGGTCTCCCGCGGCACCTCCAGGAGGGTCTCCTGGAGGCCGGACTCCACCAGGTGCTGGATGCGGCTGGTCTGGTGGCGGAGCACCGCGGCCAGGTCGCCGTAGCCGCTTTCGGAATAGCTCTGGATCCAGCGCAGGCTCGATCCCATGGCCCCGAGCAGCTCCCCCATGCGCTTGACGATGCGCTCGTGGAGGGTGCGGAGCCGCAGGTACTCGCCCTGGATCTCCGCCTGGCGCATGGCCTTCTGCACGAGCTCCGTGTGGCGCAGGGCCACGGCCCCCTGGCGCACGAAGGCCTGGAGCAGGGCGAGGTCGAACCTGGAAAAGGGCCGCCCCTGCTGGGCGCGGTCCAGGTAGAGCACGCCCTGGATCTCTCCGGCCACCTCCATGGGCGCGCACATGACGGCCCCGGCGGTGAGCTCGAGCAGGCTCTCGCCCCCGAAGCGGGGGTCGATCA
>DBMS01000127.1:17503-28423 GCA_002297665.1 Holophagaceae bacterium UBA692
GAATGGGACAGCCCCTGGCGGTCCTCCACGTCGCCCATGCGGTGCAGGCTCTGCCAGGTGCCGTCCGGGTTCACCATCACGATGAAGCCCCGGTCGGCGCCCATGAGCTTCAGGGCCTCGGCCAGGATGCTGCGGAACATGACGTACGAGCTGCCCTCGCCCAGAAGGCTCTCCGAGGAGCGGTGCAGCAGCTCCAGGGCCCGCAGGAGCACCATGGACTGGCCCGCCTCGGGCTTCACCTCGGCGAACAGGTCGCCCACGCCCTCGATGAAGTTGACGCCGTCCAGGCCCGGGAAGCCTTCGGTGAACGTGAGGCACCAGTCCCCCAGGCCGATCTCGTCTCCGTCCTCCAGCGCGCTGCCGATGGGCGTGGACACGGAAAGGCCGTTGAGGAGCGTGCCGTTGCGGGACTCCAGGTCCCGGATCCACCACCTGCCCCCCACCTTCGCGAGCAGCGCGTGGGTCCGGGAGACGCTGGCGTCCCCGGGCAGCGCCACCGGGCAAAGGACGGGATCCCGTCCCAGTTGCACCGGATCGCCAACCTCATGGCGCCTCACGACGCCGCCATCGGTCCAGGACAGGTAGGGCACGCCGGACTCCCTTCAGGGCAGGGGATAGGCGGTGGGCTTGTTCCGGCTCGCCCTGAAGACCAGCACCGTGTGGCCCAGGACGCGCACCACCTCGAGTCCGGGCACCTTGGCGGTCAGGGCCTCCACGGCGCTGGCCTCGTCCTCGGGGGTGTTCTGGTTGAGGCGGAGCTTCATGAGCTCGAGGCTTTCGAGCATGACGTCGAGTTCCTGGGCCAGCGCATCGGTGAGCCCGGCCTTGCCGATGTGGACGTTCGCCTTGAGGGGGTGGGCCTTGGCCTTGAGGTGCTGGCGTTGTCGGGGGGTGAGCATGGGGACCTCGGGGGGGGCCTGGGTTCGGCGGGATTCCGGGAATGCTCTAGTATAGGAGTATCGATGAGGCTTGTGATGCTACGAACCCTTTCAGCGCTGTTCCTCGCCTGCGCCCTGGCGGCCCAGGCCCCCCGGACCCTGCGGGTGGACTACTACCACACCGGCACCGCCTCCGCCGAGACCTTCAGCCCGGACCGCACCGTCCTGGAGCCCCTGCCCTGGCCCGGGGACCCCTCCAAGGCCCTGGACACCTCCAACCTGGGCAAATACTTCTTCGAGGTGGTGGACCGCGCCACCAACAGGGTGGTCTTCTCCCGGGGCTTCAATTCCATCTACGGGGAGTGGGAGACCACGGGCGAGGCCCGCGCCATGGCGCGCACCTTCTCCGAATCCCTCCGCTTCCCCCGCCCCGCGGGGCCCGTGCAGGTCAACGTCAAGAAGCGCGACGCCCGCAACGCCTTCCGGGAGATCTGGTCGTTCTCCCTGGACCCCGCCGACATGACCATCGATCCGGCGCCGCCGCCTTCGCCGGGCAGGCTCATCGCCATCCAGGAATCCGGGGACCCGGCCACGAAGGTGGACCTCCTGATCCTGGGCGACGGCTACACCCCGGAGGAGCGTCCCAGGTTCGAGCAGCAGGCCCGGAAGCTCACCGAGGCCCTGTTCGCCACCTCCCCCTTCCGGGAGCACCGCAAGGACTTCAACGTCTGGGCCCTGTGCCCGGCCGCCGAGACGTCCGGGGTTTCCCGGCCCTCCACCGGCGTGCACCGCCGCAGCCCCCTGGGCACCGCCTACGACGCCTTCGGCAGCGAGCGCTACGTCCTGACCTTCGAGAACCGGGCCATGCGCGACGCGGCCTCCTTCGCCCCCTACGAGGTCCTCGAGATCCTCGTCAACGGCGAGACCTACGGAGGCGCCGGCATCTTCGGGCAGTTCAGCACGGTGGCGGCGGGAAACCTCTACGCGCCCTACGTCTTCGTCCACGAGTTCGGCCACCACTTCGCGGGCCTGGCCGACGAGTACTACACGTCCGACGTCGCCTACGAGAGCCCGAAGGACCGCCCCGAGCCCTGGGAGCTCAACGCCACCGCCGACCCCAAGGCCCCGAAATGGAAGGCCCTCGTCAAGGCCGGCACGCCCCTGCCCACGCCGTGGCGCAAGGAGGCCTTCGAGAAGGCCAGCCACGAGACCCAGGCCCGGCGCCGGGCTCTGCGCGCGGCCAACCGCCCCGAGACCGAGATGGACGCGCTGTTCGCCCAGCAGAAGGCCTTCGAGACCCGGCTCCTGGGCACCGACGCCCATTCCGGGAAGGTGGGCGCCTTCGAGGGCTGCAACTACGAGGGCACGGGCTACTACCGCGCCCAGGAGGACTGCGTCATGTTCACCCGCGACGACGTGCCGTTCTGCGCGGCCTGCGCGGGCGCCATCGAGCGCGTCATCGCCCTGTACGCCAAATGAGGGCGAACGGCACCCAGGCCCTCAAGGAGAGCCTCCGGCGCGGGGACGCCCTGCCCGAGGTGTGGATCCGGTTCCCCAGGCAGCTGGGGGACGTCATCTTCGCCCTGCCCTTCCTGGGCAGCCTGCAGCGGGAATGGAACGCCGCGGCCGCGGAACTGGGCGTCACGCTCAAGTGGGTGGCCGTGGGCCACGCCATCGGCGCGGCGGTGTTCAGCGAGGCCGCCCCTTCGGTCATCGCCGAAAGCGTCATCGAGACCGGGGGCGTGGGCAAGCCCGACCCCTGGATGCTGCTCCGGCGCTGGCGCAGGGAGCGCCCCGTGGCCGTCATCAACCTCAGCCAGTCGGTGCGCCTCATCCTGGCCGCGTGGATGGCCCGGGTGCCCATCCGGGGCGGCATCGCCGACAACAACCTGAGCCTGCTCTACACGCACCCCTTCAAGTACCGGGACCTGCCCATCCACATCGTCCAGCGGTACCGGCCCCTGCTCGAGAAGCTGACGGGGCGCGCCGACCTGCGGTGGCTGCCCATCACGCCCGGGCTCCTGGGGGGCAGCCGCGCCCTGCCCCTGCTGCGCGAGGCGGGCTGGGACGGCCGGCCCTACGTGGTGCTGGCCTTCGGCACCCGCGGCGAGGAGAAGCGCTGGTTCCCCGAGCTCGAGAACTGGCCCGGACTCTCCCGGATCCTCATGGCCCAGGGCTTCGCCACCGTCCTCCTGGGCAGCCCGGACGAGATGCCCCTGGCCGCCGAGATCGCGGCCCTGGCACCCGGGACCCTGGACCTCACGGGCCTCACCACCATCCCCGAGGCCTGCGCGGTGCAGTACCACGCCTACGGCTGCGTGGGCGTCGACACGGGCCTGTCCCACTGCAGCGCAGGCGCGGGGCGGCCCACGGTCACCCTCATGAACATGAGCCTGGAGCACCTCATCCAGCCCCAGGGGCCCTATTCCGTGGCCGTGCGGGGCCCCGCCATGGGCCTGGCCGAGGACGAGCGCGCCGGGAACCCCCGCGGAGGCGGGGCCCATCGCATCACCCCCCTGCGCGCGGCCAACGTCCTGCACGCCCTGGCCCGGGAGGCGGCGCAGGAGGAGGTTGAGCCCTCCTCCGCGTCGATTTCCAGAAACCTTCCCTGAAACCAATGATTTCCTGGTGGCATCCTTTGCCGGAAGGTTCCCCGCGAATCCCTTGGAGACTTGAATGACATCGTCCCGCACCGGCGCGCTGCGCCTCCTCCTGATCGCCCTGCCGGGCCTGGCCCTCGCGGCCCAGGCTCCCGAGGGCTGGAACCGCCGGGAGGGGCTGGGATCGGGTCTTCCCGGCGACGCGGCCTGGTTCGGCGCGGGGCTGTGGACCGCGGACCGGCACGCCGCCCCGGCCCCCCTCGTGGATTCCCTGGGCATGGGCAACGGGTACATCGGCTCGGGCGTCTCCGCCGAGGCCGGCGCCAACCTCGGCCGCTGGAGCTTCGCCATCCAGGGCCTGGCCAACACCGACCGCCAGGGCAGGTCCCGCTTCACCGTCATGCGCAGCCACGCGCTCTACCGGAGCGGGGGCTGGACCGCCGGATTCGAGCAGGAGCCCCTGGTGTGGGGCTACGGGCTCATGGGCGGCTACCTGCTGGGCGAGGCCGCGCGCCCCGTCCCCAAGCTCCGGGTGGAGACGCCCTACTGGCACCTTTCCCTGGGCAAATGGTCCCTGGGCGAATGGGGATTCCAGTGGTTCACGGGGCGCCTGGAGGGCGACCGGTCCATCCCCGAGAATTCCCAGATGCCCCGCTCCATCGCCCGGGACATGGCCGACAACGGCAATCCGCAGAGCCCCTTCTTCTCAGGCTGGCGCACCCAGGCGCGGTCGCGGAACGGGAAGGTGGAGTTCTACCTGAACTGGACGGTCCTGTGGGGCGGAACCCTCAACGGCCGGTCCACGACCCAGGGGTACAACCTGGGCGAGTACCTCACCGCCATCACCGGCACCAAGGACGCCCTCGCCGAAAGCGGCGTGGACTTCAGCGACCCCAACCACCCCCAGGTCATCCCCGTGAACCGCGCGAGGAGCTCCACCAACTTCGACATGGGCATGCGGTTCCGGGCGGATTGGCTGGCGCGCCTGGCCTCCAGCGACAAGGCCTGGGCCTACGTGAGCCGCGGCAGCAAGGGCGTCCTGCTCCAGTGGAAGCTGTTGGCCCGAAGGCCTTTCCACTACCTGGGCAAGGAAGTGGAGCACGACCTCCGCGACCTGGGCCACCTCAGCCCCTCCCGCTTCTGGAACCGCAAGGACAGCTACGTCGCCCCCAACCTGATCGCGCCCAACGACACCATCGGCATCCTCCTGGAGTGGCCCGGGGTGCGCCTGGGACTCGAGCGCCACGTCACCGCCAACCACCCCGGCATCTCGTACCGGTCCTTCGTGAACGGCCTCTATCCGTCCGGGTTCTACACCTACGGCGACCCCCTGGGCGAAGCCCTGGGGGGCGAGGCCAGGACCACCGTGGCCAAGCTGGAACTGGACCTCGGCCCCCGCCTGTCCACGTCCACCTGGGCCCTGGCCGGCGTGCGCCCCTTCCGGGACGACCAGGACCTGTGGGCCGCCGACCACCCCGGCCTCGCCCCCACCAGCGACGCCTTCCACGGCCTCCAGCAGGACATCGCCTGGAAGATCGACCGCGCCGCCACCCTGCGCGCCGGCGCCTCCTGGGCGCGCCACTCCGCCGTGGACTGGGTGCCCGGGGCGTGGCAGAACGGGTTCCGGTACTTCGCGGAGCTTTCGTTCCGGTGGAGCCGGTAGACCGCCCTTCCCCACCCCGGCGGGGATGTGGGCGGCCGAACGGGTTACCGGGGCTTCACATGCACCGTCAGCTCTCCCCTGCGGGGGGCGGAGGAGGAACTGGCGGAAGGCTCTTCCACTGTGACGGTGATGGCCGTTCCAGGCTTGGCGTCCTGCGGCACCTTGAGGACCATGATCGTGTCGTCGTGGCGCTCGAAGGCGCCGGCAGTGGCCTTCCAGATCCAGATCGGCGGATTGCCGGAGAGGTCGAACACCGAGAGGACCAGGGTTCCTCCGGGGGGGACCTCGTTCGTTGCGGCCAGGATCACGACCGCCTGCGCCGGGGTGGATGGCGTCGCGCTGGCGACCGATTTCACCTCCTCACGCGGCGGGGCGGGAACGGGGACGGCCTGCGACCGCGTCACGCGCACCTCCAGGAACGCCCTCTGGGGCGCCGACGTGGAACTGGAGGAGGCCTCTTCCGCCGTGATCCGGATGATGGTTCCCTCCGCCGCGTCGGCGCGCGCCGTGACGCGGGCGTTCCCTCCGCCCTGGCCGGTGATCTCGCCGTTGGTTGCCGTCCAGGTCCAGCCCGGGTTCGTGCCGTTGGCCTTGACGGCCGAAACGATGAGTTCCCCACCGGGGGCGACCTCCAGGGAGGGGGCCACGATGCGGACGCCCGTGGCCGGGCCGGCCGGGGGAAGGGTGGGCCCCCACTTCTCTTCCTCCGGCCCGGCGGAGGCATGAGGGAAGGGTTCGGTCCGCGCCTGGCCCAGTTCCGCTTCGAACTGGTGGATGATGCCTTCCAGGCTGTGGTTGGCCAGCAGGTAGCCCCGGATCCCCCCCGCGGAGACCCGCGCCCACTCGTGCTCCAGGCGCCTGCGTTCCTCCGGGTTGGCGTCGAAGCTGCTCAACTTGAACGTGTGGCCGAAAGAACCCCCGGATCCCCTCATCAGGTCGTTGTCCCGAATGAAATTCACCCGGGTGAGTCCCTTCCGTTTTCCCGCCTTCACCCCGGTCTTTTCAAGGTGGTTCGAGGCGCTGGGGGCGGCGAAGGTCATCATGTGGCATTCCCGGCCGGCAGCCACGATCTGGGCCACGAAGCCTCCCAGGGAGTGACCGGTCACATGAACGGTGAATCCGCCCACCTCGCCAGGGACGGGTTCCTTGGGCCAGACCCAACTCGCCGCGTACGAGGACCAACTCATTTTGGCATGGGCCTCGGCCGTGAGAGACGTGCAAACCTCGTCGAAGAACCTCACGGCCTCCTTCCGGGCCTTTTTCAATTCACCCCCGGGATTCGCCGTCCGGCAAGGGATTTCCAATTCCTCGAACGCTATCCTGGCCTGCTGATTCGCAGACAAGTGGACATGTGCCCCCGGGGCGGGGCCCACAGCGCTGGCTGGGGCGGCCACCGGATTAATGGCATTCATGAATGGAACGAGCCGCCGGCCACCATCGTAATCACTGAGCGTTTTCATGATTTGAAGGCTCAGGGAAGTGGTTTCACCTGGGCTCACGATGGCCATCATCATTCCGCCGTCCACCACCACATCCGCCACCGGTTCGGGTCCCCTGAAGGCGATGATGACGGCCTTCTTTTCCAGGTTCCTCAGGGCGATGGCCTGGAACCCCCGCGAATGGCCATCCGCCGCCCCGGCCTGGGCCACCCATTTGAAGCATTCGTAACCGGCCGGGAGCCGGCCAGGATCCTTTCCCCATTGGTCAAGCTGGCTGGGATCGGCGAAATTGACGAGGCGACAGGCATAGGCCAGGTCCATTTCGCTGGGCTGGGCCGCAAGGAGGGTGCCCATCCCCATGAGGGTCCAACCGACCAACCGGTGACGAAACCTGGCCAAGGCGAAGGGGATGGATGGGGGAAGGGCATCGCGAACCATTGGGGGCTTCTCCACGGATCGAGTGCCCCCAGAATTACTAATGTTTCATGTTTGCCTATGCAATACCCAAAGTCGCCCTTGACCCTCCCTGTCGGGTCCCGCTAGAGCCAGGCCCGCAAGGCCTCCACCCGCCTCGCCTGCAGCTGCGCGGCATCCAGCAGCTCCCCCGCGGGGCCGATGCGGTGCGCCAGCACGGCCACGCAGAGCCCGTCCTCCGGCCGGAAGAACAGCGCGGGGCCGGTGAAGCCCAGGTGGTACCAGAAGGCCGAAGGGGGCCCCGGGGGCGCCTCGGGGACGGGGGGGGACAGGCGCGTCTCGTCCCATTCCAGGACGTGGACGCCGGCGCGCCGGGTGCCTTCCAGCAGGGCGCCGAACCTGCCGGGGCCGGTGAAGGCGCGCTGGAGGCCCAGCCCCCAGCGGGAGCCGTCGGCGCCTTGGGCGGCGTCGCGGGCCATGAGGAGGGGGGCGCCGGAGGACACCCAGCGTTCCAGGCAGGCCTTCAGGCCGGTGGCGTCCGTTCCGAAGCCGGCGTGGCCCCGCATTCCGGCCCGGGCGTTGGCGTCGTTGGGCAGGTGCGGATCCCGGGCCGGGAAAGGAAGGCCGGGCTCGGCCAGGCGCCACATGTCCAGGTCGGGGCCCTGGAGCGCGAAGGCCGGCGGCACGGGCCAGGGCGCGGGGTCCAGGCCCGAGGAGGCCGCCCCCAGCTCGGCGAAGGGGATGCCGGTCTGCCGCTCGAGGAGTTCGGCCAGGAGACGGTAGCCCAGGTCGGAATAGAGGCTGGTGCCCGGCACGCCCCGCACCAGCTTGGGGTGGGCGCCGTCGGGGAAGCCCCGGGCCAGCTGGGACGCCAGGGGTTCGCCCGTGTAGGGGAGCCACGGCGGAAGGCCCGCGGAGTGGGACAGGAGCTGGCGCACCGTCAAGGGCCGGGGCCGGTCCCCGAAGCCGAGCTGCGCCCGGCGGTCCTCGTCCAGGTCCAGGTGCCGGTGCGCCAGGGGCGCGGTCACCAGGGGCTTGGCGAGGGATGCCAGGTCGTGGAACACCTAGTTCATCTTCAGGTTCGCCAGGGACTCGGCCACGGACTTCTGGACCATGTCGGCCACCTTCATGGCCTCGAAGGCGTCCTGCCAGGGGCAGAGGTCCTCGCCCTTGCCCAGGCAGGCCGCGTAGAAGGCCTCCAGTTCGAGCTTGAGGGGCTCGCCTTCCACGATGTCGATGACGTCGGGCAGCACGGTGGGGCCGTCGGGACCCATGCCCAGGCGGAGGACCTCCAGCTTCTGGGCGGCGAAGTCCAGGCTGGCGTAGGCCTGGGCCCCGAAGGCGCGCAGGACCCGCTCCTTCTTGCGGGCCACGCGGCTGGCGGTGACGGTGGCGAAGGCGCCGCCCTCGAACCGGAGGCGCGCGTTGACCAGGTCGGCGTACCGGGTGAGGACGGGCACGCCCACGGCCTCCACCGACGTGACGGGGCGTCCGATCAGCGCCAGGAGCAGGTCCAGGTCGTGGATCATCACGTCCATGATCACGTCCACTTCCATGGAGCGCATGGGAAAGGGCGAGACCCTGATGGCCTCGGCGAAGTGGGGCTTGATGCCCAGCGCCCGCAGGGCCGTGACGGCGGGGTTGAAGCGCTCCAGGTGGCCCACCGCGGCCACGAGACCGGGGCGGTCCCGTCTCGCTTCGCCCAGGGCCTCCAGCAGGGCCCTGCCCTCGTCGAGGGTGGCCGCCAGGGGCTTTTCCATGATCACGTGCTTGCCGGCCTTGAGCACCTGGAGGCCCAGGGCGTGGTGGAAGCCGGTGGGGGCGGCGATCTGGACGGCGTCCACGCGGTCCAGCACCCCATCCATGGAGGGCGCCCAGGCGGTGCCGAACTTCTCCGCGATCTCCCGGCCCCGGGCCTCGCCGGGATCCACCACCGCCACCAGGTCGGTGGCCTCCGAACCCGCTGCGATCCGGGCGTGGTGCTGGCCCAGGCTGCCCACTCCGACGACGGCCACACGCAATTTGGACATGGTGTCTCCTCAGCAATCCGCTGGGTCCAGCCTATCAGAGCGAGGCGAGGAAATCCCGGAGCGCCGCGGGGTAGAGGGCCATCTCCTGCTGGTATACGCGCTGCTGGAGCGCCTCGGGCGTGTCGCCGGGCAGGACGGGCACCCTCGCCTGGGCCAGGACGCGCCCGTGGTCGTAGAGGTTGTCCACCAGGTGCACGGTGCAACCGGACTCCGCGGCCCCGGCCTCCAGCACCGCCCGGTGCACGTGCATGCCGTACATGCCCGGCCCGCCGAAGGCGGGCAGCAGCCCCGGATGGATGTTGAGGATCCGCCCCTCCCACTCCGCGGGCACCTCCAGCTTCTTGAGCCAGCCGCACAGCGCGATGACGTCCGCCCCGGCCTCCCGGGCGCGGGCGAGGCAGGCCTGGGAGAAGGAGCGGTCGTCGGGAAAGGCCGGGCGCGCCACCACGGCCACCGGCAGGCCCTTGGCCGCGAGGCGCTCGACGCCCGCGGCCTTGGCGCTGGAGGAAAGGCCGAGGACCGGCGTCGCGGGAACCCGTCCCGCCGCGCAGGCCTCCAGGAGGTTCAGGGCGTTGCCCCCGGTGCCGGAAATGAAGAGCGCCAGTCGTTTCATCCCCCCATCCTCTCACGGGGCGGCGGGGCGGAAAGCGGGCGATTGAGCGGGCCGGGCCTCCTACAGGTCCTTGAGGAAATCCTGGGGATCCCTTCCCGTGCGCTGGAGGAAGTCGGCCCCCAGGCTCGGCACGCCGGAGCTGGGTTCGTCGAGGTAAAGGGACTCCACGCGGTGCATGGGGAAAAACCGCGTGCCCAGGGCGATCTGGTCCTCCTCGCCGCGCCGGGCCAGGGCGAGCACCTCTTCCCAGACCCGCAGGTCCAGCCCCCGAAGGGCGAGGCCCGCGGCCTCGAGCCCCAGGAGCCTTCCCCACATGCGCTCCCGCGGCTCGCGGAGCACGACGACCACCAGCTGGCCGGCGGAAAAAGGCAGGGGAAGCGTCATGGCTAGGTTCCGATCCGGGGCATCCGGGCCGCCAGAATAGCAAACCGGGGCTCCCCTGGGTATTCTGGCTGGGACGCCTGGGAGGGACGCATGAATTTCACGAGCCGGATTGAGGGCCTCACGGCGACGATCGGACTCGAGGGCCGGTTCACATTCGAAGCCCACCCCGGCTTCAAGGCGTGCACGCGGGAAGCCCTGGAGTCCGGGCCCCTGGAGCGCATCGTCCTGGACATGGAGAAGGTGACCTACCTGGACGCCAGTTCCCTGGGCATGATCCTGCTGCTGCGCGAGGCCGCCGAGGCCCGCCAGGTGGCCGTCGTCCTCCACCGCCCGTCCCCGCCGGTCCTGAACCTCCTGGAAGTGGTCCGGTTCGAGAGGCTCTTCCAGATCACGGACTGATGGACGCCCTCCAGGTCACCGGCGCCGTCGTCGTACCCGCCTCCGCCTTCCAGGTGAAGGCCGTCAGGGCCGGCGGCCCCGGGGGCCAGAACGTGAACAAGGTGGCCTCCAAGGTGGAGGTGCGGGTGGACCTCGCCCTCATCGAGGGCCTGGACCCCGCCTCCCTGGACCGCCTGCGGGGAAAGGTCCGCAACCAGCTGGACGCCGAAGGCCGCTGGATCGTCACCAGTTCGCGCACCCGGGACCAGCTGCTGAACCTCGAGGACGCCCGCGCCAAGGTGGCCTCCGCCGTCCTGGAGGCCCTCAAGGCCCCCGTTCCGCGCCGGCCCACGCGCCCCACCCGCTCCAGCAGGACGGTGCGCCTCATCGTCAAGAAGCGCGCCGGCGCCGTGAAGAAGGACCGCGCCCGCAAGGACTGGGACTGATGCGGACGAGGGGGGACCTCCCGCGGGCGCTGCCCGCCCTGCGTCCCCCCTCATGCTCCCCCACGGGGTGGCCGG
>DBMS01000127.1:28479-28600 GCA_002297665.1 Holophagaceae bacterium UBA692
CCCGCCCCGCCGAGACCCACCCGGAGCCCCGGGGGGCGGCCCCGGCCCCGCCGCCGGACCCCTTCGACGGGCCCTGGGCCTTCCTTTCCGGCGCGGCCGAGCCCGCCCCCCGCGCCCTGGA
>DBMS01000127.1:28721-33214 GCA_002297665.1 Holophagaceae bacterium UBA692
GACCCGGCCATCTCCGTCAACGTGCTGCGGGTGGCCAATTCCGCCCTCTACGGCCGGGGCGCGGACGTCACCGACATGCGCATGGCCGTCATGCGCATCGGCCTGCGGGGCGTGGGCGAGATCGCCGCGGGCGTGGCGGGCCGCAGCCTTTTCGACGTGGGCCTGCGGGTGGAATACGAGATCTTCGGGAAGCGGTGGACGGACCTCTTCCTGGACACCATGGCCGTGGCCTTCGGCGCCAGCCAGTTCGCCTTCGAGCAGAACGTGGGCCGCGCGGACCGCGCCTTCCTGGCGGGCATGTTCCACGACCTGGGCAAGTCCCTGGCCCTGCGCTCCCTGGCGGCCCTGGTCATCGCGGGCGAGGTGGAGGTCCCCCTGCCCGACGCCGTGGTGGACGAGGTGCTGGAGCGGGTCCACGTGGAGATCGGCGCCGCCGTGCACGGGATCTGGGGCCTCCCCGCCCACCTCCAGGACATCTGCCGCAGGCACCACGACCCCTTCGTGCCCGACGGCCCCGACGACATGGAGATCCACATCCTGCGCATGGTTTCGGGCATCCACCGGCTGGTGAAGGATCCCACGGACTTCCGCCGCCTGGACGAGACGCGCCAGAGCATCGCGGCCATGAGGCTGGTGCGCAGGGGCGTGGGCCTGCTGCACCGGGAGATGGAGCAGCAGGTGGACCGGGTGAAGGTGCTGTTCCCGGCCTGACGGACTATTTGCGGGGAGGCATCTCCAGCCCCCAGTAGTACATCTGCATGAACCGGCTGTAGTCCTTCTTCGTGATGAAGGCCAGGAGGTCGAAGATCCGCTTCGTCGGCGCGAAGTTCCACCGGAAGTTGGACTGGATGGATTTCAGCCAGGTGAGGAAAACCTCCTCCCCCAGTTCCTCGTGCAGGGACGCCAGCAAGGCCGGCCCCTTGCCGTACAGGAGGTTCTTCCAATGGGTGAAGCGCAGGTAGTCATCCTTGAAGAAGAGGCTGTTGGCCAGGGCGACGGGAGCCTCCCGGGTGGACAGGTCGCCATTGCCGAAGAAGGCGCCCACCTCCCCCTTGAAGTAGCTCTTGCCCTTGAAGTCCCGGGCGTACAAGGCGGCGCAGTACTGGGAGAAGGCCTCCTCGATCCACTGGTCGCGCGGATCGGGCGACTTGACCACGTGGGCCCACCACTGGTGGGCGATCTCATGGGAGAAGACCTGGCGCACGTCCATCACCCTCACGGTGCCCAGCCCGTCGAGCTGCTGGGCCACCTTCTCCGCCTCCTGGAGAAGCCGGTTCTGCTCGAAGGCCTCCCGGGTGACGTACATCATTCCCGCGGGGGCCTGGCCGTACCCCCAATCGTTGCGCTCGACGATCGTCAGCGTCTTCCAGGGGTAGGGCCCGAGGAAGGGGCGGTAGTAGGCGATGATGTTGAAGGCCTGGTCCATGAGGACCTTCCGGGCCGTGCCCAGCTTGGAGCCGTAGCTCGCGATGCGCACCGTGATCCCGTCCCGGGCCTCCTCGTCGATGTAATAGTTGCCGCAAAGGATGGGGATGTTGCTGATGGGGTTCGAGCACCGGGTCTCGAGCAGGTTCAGGTCCCCGTCCTTCCCCCTGCGCACCACGTCGCCGGGCATGAACGGGATCCAGGTGCCCGCGGCGCGAACGGTGCCGTGGAAGGTCGCGTTCTCGGGGGCGGGGTTGGTGAGCCTCGGGTACCAGGGCGCGCCGACGGCAAGTTCCCAGTAGCTGTCACCCTTGGGCCGGAGGAGGAAATCCCCTCCGTATTCGAACCGCAGGTCGATGGGCCGCCCGGGCTGGGTGGGCGACGCCAGCTGCACCACCAGGCTGTCCCGGGCGTGGTCGAAAGCCAGTTCCCGGCCTTCCCCATCCAGGACCCGGTCCACCTTCGCGTGGTGGAGGCGCTTTTCCGACGCGTAGGTCCCGGTGAGGGCGAACCGCACCAGCCGGTGGCCCGCGACGCCGGTGGCCAGGCGCTCCTTCACGGCCAGGCGCGCGTCATGGTTGTCCCCGGTGCGCAGGTCCACGTCCAGGTCCCGCACCTGGTGGGTGATGGGAGCGAGTTCGCGGCGCGGATCCCATCCCAGCGGTTGCGTTGAAAGGGGGATCCGCGCGAGGTTATGCCCGCCCTCGGCGTGCACCATGTCCCAGGGCTCCGCCCAGCACAGGCTCTCGGTGCGCGCCTCGAAGCCATCGAGGAGGTAGACCCACCGGGAACTCCCATTGCCCAGCTCCATGATCACGCAGGGCCTGGCGGGGGCGTTGGCCTGCTGCAGGGCCACGAGCTGCCAGGGGTCGGGCGATATCAGCACCCCGAAGTCGCGTTCGTGGCCGGCCATGGCCTTGTCCAGGGCCTCCCCGGGCCCGCCCTCCCAGGCCGGGAACGGCAGCCCCGCCCAGTAGATCCGTGCGTCCTGGAAGGGGACGTCCGCGCAGAGTCCCCTGGGAGAGACGCGCGTCCTCAGGGGCGTCCACTCCGAGAGGTTCCGGGTGAACACCGTGGCCTCGTCCGCGTAGGACGAGGCGTATTCCAGGGTGCCGCTGCCATGCAGGAAGAGCCCCAGGGGCCGGCCCTCCACGGCGATGGCCGCGTAGTCCCCCGTGAAGACAAGGCGCGCGTTTCCCACCGCCAGGGTCGCCTTCTCCACGTGCCGGGAGGCGCCGGCGACCCCATGGCGGTATGCGTCCACCGGATTTCCTGCGGATAGGCCCAGGGCGAAGGCCAGGGCCAGGATAAGCGGTGCGAGTGAACGCATGGGGGCATCCTCGGGTTTTGGGAAAGTGCCCAAATTGTGCCCCAATGCCCGGCGCCTGGCCAGCGGAACGGCGAGGGAGGGGGCGGAGCCTCCCGGCGCCGCCCCCTCCGGCCGTCAGTGCTCGTTGACCTCCAGGTACGTCGGCAGGCTGCGCTGCTGCGTCAGGAGGCTCTTCAGCGCCTCGGCGGCGTCGCTCTTGCTCTGGCGGCGCCGGCTGGGGCCCTCCACCAGCTCGTCGGGATCGTAGTGGACGCTGCGCAGGACGTGGTCCATGGTGTCGCCCGGGATGATCTGCTGGACCTTGAAGTCCTCGTCCTCGTTCACCACCACGTGGGCCTCCGTGGGGGCGCCGAACAGGTTGTGGCGCATGCCCAGGATGTCCTGGTAGGCCCCCGTGAGGAAGAAGGCCAGGTAGTAGGGCTCGCCGCCCTTGGGCTCGTGGAGGCTGATCTCGTCCCGCACGTCCTTGAGGTCGATGAACTTCTCCATCTTCCCGTCGCTGTCGCAGGTGATGTCGCACAGGGTGGCGGAGATGGTGGGCTTCTCCTTCAGGCGGTGGATGGGCATCACGGGGAACAGCTGGTCGATGGCCCAGTGGTCGGGCATGGACTGGAAGAGGCTGAAGTTGGCGATGAGCTTGTCGGCCAGGCTCTTGGAGAGGTCCTGGAACTCCTCGGGGATGTATTTCAGGCTCTTGTAGCTGAAGATCTTGGAGAGCTTGCGGCAGACCTCCCAGAACAGGATCTCGCCCTTGGCGCGGTCGTCCAGGGACAGGTAGCCCAGGTTGAAGAGCGTGATGAGCTCGTCCTTCTGGGTGATGGCGTCGTGGTACATCTCGGCGAAATTCTTCACCGAGAGGTTGTCCCGGGTGTAGGCCAGCTCCTTGAGCACCTGGGCCTCGTTGCCCGTGAGCTCCACCCGGTACTTGGTGTGGGTGGTGTCGATCAGCCCGATGATGTCCACCACGACCACTTCATGGAAGGCCGCGATGGCCCGGCCCGACTCGCTGAGCAGGTTGGGCACCGGCACCTGCTCCTGGGCGCACACGTCCTGGGTGGTGTAGACCACGTCGGACGCGTACTCGTCGATGGTGTAGTTCATGGACGAACTGAAGGTGGTGCGGCTGCCGTCGTAGTCCACGCCCAGGCCGCCGCCGACGTTGAGGTACTTCAGGGGCACGCCGCGCTTGTAGAGCTTGGCGTACATGCGGGTGGCCTCCTTCATGGCCGTCTTGACCCTCCGGATGTCGGTGATCTGGCTTCCGATGTGGAAGTGCAGCTCCACCACGGAGTCCAGCAGGCCCCGCTTCTCCAGGGTCTCCACCGCCTCCAGCAGCTCCTGGGTGTTGAGCCCGAACTTGGAGTGGTCGCCCGCCGAGCTCTCCCACTTCCCGCTGCCCATGGCGTTGAGCTTGAAGCGCAGCCCCAGGAGCGGCTCGACCTTGAGCTCCTTGGCCACCTTCAGGATCATGGGCAGTTCGGTCATCTTCTCGACGGTGATGAGCACGTTGCGCCCGGCCTTGCGGGCCAGCAGCGCCACCCGGATGAAGGTCTCGTCCTTGTAGCCGTTGCAGANNTCATGAGCTCGGGCTTGGAGCCCGCCTCCAGGCCGTAGCGGTACTTGTAGCCCGCCTTCACCACCTGGTCGACGACCTCCTTGATCTGGTTGGTCTTCACGGGATATACGCCCTGGTAGCTGCCGGCGTAGTCGTATTCGCGCATGGCCTTGTGGAAGGCCT
>DBMS01000127.1:33266-33399 GCA_002297665.1 Holophagaceae bacterium UBA692
CGTCGCAGGACAGGTTCTCGTCGCGGGTCGGGTGGACGACGAGGTGCCCCTTGCTGTTCACGCCGAAGAAACCGTAGCCCCATTCCTTGACGCCGTACATCGACATCGCGTCCTGGACCGTGAAGTTCTTGAT
>DBMS01000127.1:33481-33678 GCA_002297665.1 Holophagaceae bacterium UBA692
GAGGGTGGCCAGCCAGTGCCGGTGCCGGACCCTGCGCAGCGCCGTCCCGCGGGTCAGGGACTGCCACCTTCCGACCCCCATCCGGCCCGCCTCCGCGGGCTGGGTGTGGAGCGGGCTGGGCCCTCCCCAGAGCCCGCCGTCGCCCCAGAGCGGCGCGCGGTTCCAGGGGCAGGCCTCCTGGCAGAGGTCGCAGCCCG
>DBMS01000302.1 GCA_002297665.1 Holophagaceae bacterium UBA692
GGCGTCGGGGTCGGCGTCGGCGTCGGCGCAGGGGTGGGCGTCGGGGTCGGCGTCGGCGTCGGCGCGGGCGCTGGCATCGGCGGTGGTGCCGGAATGGGTTCCGGCGCTGGCGGCGTGGTTTCCACCGTGAAGGCCGGGCCCTTGCTGGCGACACCCTGTGCGGCCCTGGCGGAAACGGTGACGGCGCCCCTGACGCCGGCGGGCACCATGACGACCAGCCCGGTGACGGTCTGTTCCCTGACCTCCGCGTCCACATCGCCGAACGCCACCTTCGCCCCCATCAGGTTCCGTCCCGAAATCCTCACCAGGTCGCCGGGCTTTCCCTTGTCGGGAGTGATGGCGTCCACCACCGGCACCCTCTGCGCGGGGGTGGCCTGGGACGCGGGCGCGCTATCCCCCTTGCCCGCGCCGCCTCCGCAGGCGAGCAGGAGGGTCAGCCCCGCCGCCGCGGGAACGAGCCGCTGGGTTATTATGGAAATTCTAATATTGCTGTACATATAAGTGAAATCCACTCCCACTTGAGGGTGGGGCCTCCGGAACGGAAGTTCCCACAGGGGATCGCGTTAGGATTTCAGGGACCACCCCTTCTGGAGGAATGCCATGCCATCGCAGGAGACCGGCCCTCAGCCTTTGCGGGCCCTGCGGGCCGAGCCCGTCATCTGGACCCTGGTGGCCCTGACCATCCTCCTGGTGCCCCTGCTCATCGTCGCCACGGGCTACCTCCCCCTGGACGACTGCCTGCGCCATGCCGCCAAGGCCGTGGACGGCCGGCCCTGGTCCCAGATCCTCGTGCTGCGCGAAGGCCTCATGCGCGATCCCAACGCGGCCTGGCATGCCCTCCTGCGGGCCGTCCACCTTGCCACGGGGTGCGGGCCCGAAGCGCTCGTCGTCGGCTCCGTGGTGCTTCTCTGCGGGCTGGTCCTGGCCGCCCCCCTGGCCTGGATGCCGGCCCCCGAAGCCTGGATCGGCGCCTGGACCCTCGCCCTCGTGGCCGACGCCCCCTGGACCCGGATGCTGCTGGGCCGCCCCTTCCTGGTGAACATGGCCTGCCTGCTGGCCCTCATGGCCCTGTGGTCCCGGCCCGGCCCGGTCCGCCGCAACGGCGTAACCGTCCTCCTCTTCACGGTGGCGGCGCTGGTCCACGGAAGCTGGTACCTGCCGGCGGTCATCCCATTCGCTTTCCTGCTGGCGGGCCGCCGCCGCGAAGCGGGCGTCCTTGCCGCATGCTGGGCCACCGGCTCCGTCCTGGCGGGAATCCTGACGGGCCACCCCGTGGAGTTCCTCCTGGGGGAATTCCGCCACATGCTCCACGCCCTCCAGGACACCTCCGCCACCGGCGTCCTGGTGCCCGAGCTGCGGCCTTCCGGAGGCGCCGGCCTGCTCGCCCTGGCCTTCCTCGGCGCCGTGGCCTTCTCGCTGCTCCGGGACCGGCGCCCCGAGCGCCTCCTGGAGGACCCCCTCTTCGTGCTAGCGGTGCTGGGCTGGATCCTCGGCCTCAAGTTCCGCCGCTTCTGGTCCGACTGGGGTCTCCCCTGCGCCCTGCTCTGGCTGGCCTTCGAAGCCGAACCCTACCTGGTCCGCCTGGGCGCCAGGATGCCCTTGCGCCGGCTTCAGGTAGCCGCCGGCATCTGCCTGAGCTTCCTGCTCCTCGCCAGCTCGGACCTCAACGCCCGCTGGACGGCCAACCTCCGGAAGACCTGCCTGACCCAGGACGTGCCGGGCATCGGCCCCTGGCTGCCCGCGCCCGGGGGCACCTTCTATGCCCCCGGGATGGACTTCTTCTTCGAAACCTTCTTCCGGAACCCCGGCGCCCCGTGGCGGTACCAGGTGGGCTACGAGCCTTCCATGATGCCCCCCCGGGACCTGGAGGTCTTCCGCCGGGTGTGCGCCAGCCCTTCGCCCGCCGATGCCATCGAGCCCTGGGTCCGCGCCATGCGCCCGGAGGACCGGCTGGCCCTCCGAGGCAGCCCCAGCGCACCGCCGGGTATCCGGGAGCTGGAATGGTTCCACGTGGGCGGCGACCTGTGGATCGGCCGGAAGCCTGCCGCACCGCCGAGGTAGCCGGCCCGTCCCAGCCTAGGGACGGGCTTCCATATGGAAAGCGAAGGTCTTCCAGGCTCCGTCCAGGGGGATGCGGGCCTCGCCGGAAGCGCCCCCGGCCGCATCCGTGCAGCGCACCCGGACGGTGGTGCCGCCGCGCGGGTCCATGATCACCTTGGGGTGCGATTCGGTCCAGGCGTCCCGGGGATCCCCGCCGCCCACCGTCACCGTGCCGTACGGCTTGCCGTCCGGGTTTTCCGGCAGGAACTCCAGCTTCAGGCCGCCCCGATGGCTCACCCGGGTCCACACGGTCCAGGTGGAACCGGTGCGGCGCAGGGTGCCGTCCACCCAACCCCGCTCCAGGGGCGCCGCGGGCTGCACGGCGCGGGCCCGCAGGAGGTCCAGCACGAGGCCGCGGTAGGCCTCGGCCTCGGGGCCGGGACGGCCCGCGTCCAGGGCCTCCTCGCCGCAGTTGTAGGCCGCCACGGCCCGGGCCGTGTCCCCCTGGTAGCGGTCCAGGAGGAACTTCAGGTAGCG
>DBMS01000224.1:0-252 GCA_002297665.1 Holophagaceae bacterium UBA692
GGACCCAGGTGGGTCGCCCTCATCCCGAGGAACCTCTCCGAAGCGGATCGAAGCCCCCGGCGGGGAC
This sequence comes from Holophagaceae bacterium UBA692, assembly GCA_002297665.1. Classification (GTDB taxonomy): domain Bacteria; phylum Acidobacteriota; class Holophagae; order Holophagales; family Holophagaceae; genus Mesoterricola. Next base: position 68 of record DBMS01000224.1, read on the forward strand.
TGCCCGGAAGGGCCGGAATGTCCAAAAAACCATCACGGCTTGAGGTGCTTGCCCAGGAACGTCTCCATGGCGCCGTAGAAGGCGAACCGGTTCTCCTCGTTGTGGAACCCGTGGCCTTCGTTGTCCTTGACCAGGTACTCCACCTCCACGCCGCGCTTCTTGAGGGCGGCCACCATCTGGTCGCT
>DBMS01000224.1:264-10720 GCA_002297665.1 Holophagaceae bacterium UBA692
TTGATGCGATCCGCCAGGAACGCGGGGCTGGTGGCTTCCATGCGGGCCTTGTCGGTCTCGGGATTGCCCACCATCTCGTACATCATGTCCAGGAACGGCTTCCAGTAGGGCGGGATGGTCTTCATGAAGGTGAAGAGGTTGGCGACCCCCACGTAGTCCACGGCCGCCGCGTAGAGATCCGGCGTGAGGGTGACGCCGGCGAGGGTGGCGTAGCCGCCGTAGCTGCCGCCGTAGATGGCGACGCGCTTGGGATCGGCGATCCCCTGCTTGACGAGCCAGGCCACGCCGTCGGTGATGTCGTCCTGCATGGTGCCGCCCCACTGCTTGAAGCTGGCTTCCCAGAACTTCCTTCCGTAGCCCGTGGAGCCCCGGAAGTTCATCTGGAAGACGGCGTAGCCGCGGCTGGCCAGGAACTGCACCTCGGGGTTGAAGCCCCAAACGTCCCGGGCCCAGGGGCCGCCGTGGGGGTTGATCACCACGGGCAGGTTCCTGGCCTCCTTGCCGTTGGGCAGGGTCAGGTACCCGTTGATGGTGAGGCCGTCGCGGGAGGTGTAGGTCACCGGCTTCATGGGCGCCATGTCGGCCTCCTTGAGCCAGGGCGAGACCTGGGCCAGGAGGGTGAGGCTGCCGGTGGCCTTGTCGTAAAGGTACCGGGCGCCGCGGGAACGGTCGTTGTGGGCGGCGATGACGAAATGCTTCTCGGCCTTGTCGTTGGCCGTGAAGGCCACCTCGTAGCCCGGAAGGCGGGCCGCGACCTTCTCGTAGAGGGCCTTGTACTCGGGATCCAGGAAGTGGCGCTCGCCCTTCCAGGTGGTGTAGGTGGCGGCGATGAGCACCTTCCTCAGCCGGGAGTGGGCGAGCCCGGAGACGTCCACCTGCGGGTGCTCGAAGATCAGCTTGCCTTCCTTGGCCGTGGCGAGGTCGAACTCGAAGATGGCCGACTTGTCCCGGCCCCGGTTGGAGGCCACGTACAGCCCCTTGTTGTCGAAGGTGAACAGCATGGGCGCGACGGTTTCCTTGAAGTTGGTGGTCAGGATCACCTTGAAGGGATCCTTCTCGGTCGCGCGGTACAGCAGGCTGTTGTTGACCCCGTCCGTGGCCGTGGCCACCCGGAGGCGTCCGGCGTGGTCGGTCATCCAGCCCGTGATGTTCCCCGGGTTCTGGGCCACCTGCTCCTCCTTGCCGGTCTTCACGTCCACGCGGAACACGTCGAACACGCGGGGGTCGCGGCGGTTGTGGCTGAGCAGGACGTACCCGGCGTCGTCCTCCAGGTCGTCCACGATCTCGGCCCGGATCTTCTCGCCCGGGGTGAGGTCCTTGAGGTCCTTGCCCTCGAGGTCGACGCTCACCACGTGGAAGTTCTCGTCGCCGCCGAAGTCCTTCACGTAGAGGATGCGGTCCCCTTTCCAGAAGTAGCCGGAAATGTCCCGGGCCGTCTCGGAGGTCACCCGCCGCTCCGCGCCGCCCGCCAGGGGCCTGACGAAGACGTTCAGACGGTTCTCGTAGGGGGCCACCCAGCTGAGGTACTTCCCGTCGGGCGACAGGGAGAAACCGGTCTTCTCGGGGTTCCGGAAGAAGTCCTTGAGGGCCGGGGGGGCCTTGGGAGGCGGGGCCGCGGCCAGCAGGCCCGCGCCCAGCAGGCCCGCCATGAGACACCCGGAAAGACGTCGACTCATAATTCCTCCTTGCTGGAAAGCTTGGTTAGGCGGAATTTTACACCCTCCCGGCGGATTCCCGCCCGGAAAAGGAACCGGGATTGACCTGCGTCAAGGCGGCACCGTCCGCCCGGACCGATAGTCGGAACCGGGACGGTGAACATGAGCGAACTGATCAACAACCAGGAACTGAGGATCCAGACCCTCAAGGAGGTCATCCTCCACCTGCACCGGGGCGAGGCCCCCGGGGCGGTGCGGGAACGCCTGAAGGGGCTCGTGTCCGAGGTGGACGCCAACGAGATCGCCGCGATGGAGCAGCAGCTGATGGCCGAGGGGCTCTCGGCGGAACAGGTGCGCAGCATGTGCGACCTGCACGCCGACGTGCTCAAGGACGTCATGGCCAAGCCCAGCGCGCCCCCGGTGCTCCGGCCGGGACACCCCGTGGACACCTTCCAGCGGGAGAACCGCGCCCTGGAGGCGGCGGCCGGGATCGTCCGGGAGCGCGCCGCGGCCTGCGCCGCCCTGCCCGATTCCGGGACGCCTTCCGCCGAACGCCTGGCCCTCCTGGAGGCCCTGGCCCCCCTCATGGACGTGGAGAAGCACTACAGCCGCAAGGAGCATCTGGTGTTCACCATCCTGGAGCGCCACGGCAACACCGGCCCCTCCAAGGTGATGTGGGGCAAGGACGACGAGGTGCGGGGCCTGCTCAAGGGCGCCATGGCCGGCCTGCGGGAGGAGACGCTCTGCGGGGCCGAGCTGAAGATCCTGGCCGCCTCGGCCGTGGCCCCGGCCCTGGACGCCCTGGAATCCATGATCTACAAGGAGGAGAAGATCCTCTTCCCCATGGCCCTGCACCTGTTCACCGAGGAGGAATGGGGCGAAGTGTTCAACCAGAGCCCGGAGTACGGGTGGTGCCTGGTGGCCCCGGTGGAAGGCTGGCGGCCGCCCGAGGCCAGCCTGCCCCAGGACGCGCTCCTGCTTCCCGCGGCCAAGGCCGTCCAGTTCCCCAGCGGAACCCTCTCCTTCGAGCAGCTCCTGGGCATCTTCAACGCCCTGCCCGTGGACCTCACCTTCGTGGACGCCCAGGACCGGGTCGGGTTCTTCAGCGAAGGGCCGGACCGGGTCTTCGCCCGGAGCCGGGCCATAATCGGCCGCGCCGTGCAGAACTGCCACCCGCCCAAGAGCATGGCCATCGTGGAGAAGATCCTCGCCGATTTCCGGGAAGGCCGGCAGAGCGTGGCGGAGTTCTGGATCGAGATGGGCGGGAAGTTCGTCCACATCCGCTACTTCGCCGTCCGCAGCGAGGCGGGGGCGTACCTGGGGACCCTGGAGGTCACCCAGGAGCTCAGCCGGCTCCGCGCCCTGAGCGGAGAGCGCCGGCTCCTGCAGTACGATCAGGTCCAGGAGGCCCCATGACGGCGACCCCACCCCTCTGGTTCGACCCCGCGCGGGTGATCCTCTCCGTCGACGTGAGCGCGATGCTGGCCCGCGGCGTCCACCCCCTCCAGCAGGTGCAGGAGTCCCTGGAATCCGCCGCGCCCGGGGACATCGTGGAGCTGCGCAGCGCCTTCGAGCCCGCGCCCCTCCTGCAGTTCTTCCGGGACCGCCGCATGGAGGTGTGGTGCGGGGAGGAGGCCGGATCCTTCCACACGTGCATCCGGAAACCGGGCTAGCATCGATTCCGGAGGTCGGCGGGATGAAGGTGATGGGCATCGTCGGTTGGAGCGGCAGCGGCAAGACCAGCCTCCTGGTCCAGGTGCTGCCCCTCCTCCGGGCGCGGGGCCTGAAGGTCTCCACCATGAAGCACGCCCACCACCGCTTCGACGTGGACCGCCCCGGCAAGGACTCGTTCCAGCACCGGGAGGCCGGCGCCTCCGAGGTGCTCGTGGTGACCTCCAGCCGCTGGGTGCTCATGCACGAGTCCCGCGAGGAGCCCGAACCCTCCATCGAGTCCCTGATCCAGCGCATGACCCCGGTGGACCTGCTGCTCATCGAGGGCTTCAAGACCCACTCCCACCCCAAGCTGGAGATCCACAGGGAATCCGAAGGCAAGCCGCTGCTCTGCCCCGGCGACCCCGACATCGTCGCGGTGGCCACGGACACCCGCCTTCCGGACCTGGCCCTGCCCCAGCTGGACCTGAACGACCCCGCGGCCATCGCGGACTTCATCCTGGCCCGCACGGGGCTGGGCTGACGCCCCGTGGACCCGGGGCGCCGCCATGGCCGCGCCCGGCGCCTGAAACCCAACGAGGAACCCCATGCAAAATTTCACCTTCTGCAATCCCACCAAGATCCTCTTCGGGAAGGGGCGCATCCAGGACCTGGCCCGGGAGATCCCCGCCGGCCAGCGCGTGCTCGTCACCTACGGCGGGGGTAGCGCCCAGGCCAACGGCACCCTGGACGAGGTGCGCGGGGCCCTGGGCCACGCGCAGGTCGCCGAATTCGGCGGCATCGAGCCCAATCCCAGCTACGAGACCCTGATGGGCGCCGTGAAGCTGGCCCGTGAGAGCGGCACGGAGTTCCTCCTCGCCGTGGGGGGCGGTTCGGTGATGGACGGCACCAAGTTCATCGCCGCGGCGGTGCCCTACGCCGGAGAGGACCCCTGGGACCTCGTCGTGCGGAAGGCCCCCGTGAAGGCCGCGCTGCCCTTCGGCACCGTGCTCACCCTGCCGGCCACCGGATCCGAAATGAACAGCGGCGCCGTCATCACCCGGAAGTCGCTCGGGACCAAGCTGCCCTTCGGCAGCCCCCTGCTCTTTCCCCGCTTTTCGGTGCTGGACCCCTGCAAGACCTTCACGCTCCCCCCCCGCCAGATCGGCAACGGGGTGGTGGACGCCTTCGTGCACACCCTGGAGCAGTACCTCACCTATCCCGCGGACGCCCCCATGCAGGACGAGTTCTCCGAGGGGATCCTGCGGACCCTCGTGCGGGTCGGGCCGAAGACCCTCGCCGACCCCGGGGACTACGATGCGCGCGCGGCCTTCGTCTGGGCGGCCACCCTGGCCCTCAACGGCCTGATCGGCGCGGGCGTGCCCCAGGACTGGGCCACCCATATGATCGGCCACGAGCTCACGGCCCTGCACGGGCTGGACCACGCCCAGAGCCTGGCCGTGGTGCTGCCGTCGATGCTGGAGGAGCGCCTCGAAGCCAAGCGGGCCAAGCTCGAGCAGTACGCACGGCGGGTGTGGGGCCTGGACTCGGCGTCCGGAGCCATCGAGGCCACCCGGGCCTTCTTCGAAAGCCTTGGCGTCCGGACCCGCCTGAAGGATTACGGCGTGGGCGCCGAAGCGATCCCGGCGCTGCTCGCGGCCCTGGAGGCCCATGGCATGACGGCCCTGGGCGAGCGCCGGGACGTCACCCTGGACGTGTCGCGGAGGGTGCTGGAGCGGGCCCTGTAGTCCCGGCCGCGCACAACCCCCCGGGCCGTTCAAGGCGGCCTGGAGCCGTCCCGGAAATCCGGCCGTGGATGTGAAATGACATTTTACATCCGGTCCGGGAAGGCGAAAACTGGAGGCGGAGGCGTCCATGACGATCCACCCCGCCATCACCATCTCCCGCAGCCTCGGCAGCGGCGGCACCCAGGCGGGCTTCCTGGTGGCGCGGAGGCTGGGCTGGCACTTCTGCGACCGCCGCATCCTGCGGCTGGCCGCGGGGGCCATGGGGCATTCCGTCGCCAGCCTCGCCCACCAGGAGGACCATCCCAGCGGATTCAAGGACTGGCTCATGACGATCTTCGCCCTGGGCTCCCCGGAGGCGCCCTGCACGCTGCTCCAGGAGGTGCCCATCTACAGCCGGGACCTCTTCGACGTGCAGAAGGCCGTGATGGAGCGCATGGTGGAGCACGCGCCCTCCGTGATCGTCGGAAGGGGCGGGTTCATCGCCCTGAAGGACCACCCCGACGTGCTGCACGTGAGCCTCCACGCGGACCTGGAATCCCGGATCGAGTCCCTGGTCCGGCGCCGCAGGTTCCGCGACCGGCGCGCCGCCTTGGCCGCCATCGAGGACTCGGACCGGGGCCGGGCCGGGTTCATCAAGGCCATTTCCGGCGGCGACTGGCGGGATCCCCGCCACTTCGACCTGGTTCTGGACACCTCGGGGGAGGGCCTGGAGGCTTGCGTGGAGCGCATCGTCCTGGAAGCCGGCCGCCGCTTCGGGCTGGGCCGGGAGGCCTGATCACTCCCGGCGCTGCTCCAGCATGTGGAAGAGCTTGGCCATGGCCAGGGCGTCCTCGCCCCGGTTCACCAGAAGCCCCACCTGGTGGGCCACCTCCTCGATGAGGCTGCGTTCCTCCAGCAGGAAGGGCCCCTCGTCGAAGGCGGGCAGGTCCCTCGCGTAGCAGACCTGCACCGCGCCCCGGAGCCTGCCCGCCACCAGGAGGCCGGCCTCCTGGGCCCAGGGCGTCTCCCGGAAGCCGGGCGTCTGGAACGCGCGGCCGTCCAGGAGGATGCGGGCCGAGGTGAACTCGGGGTACTGCCACGCCGGCGGCAGGAGTTCCACGATGTCCTGCAGCCGCGCGTCGAGGCTGCGGCCGTCCTGCTGGGAGACCTGGGCGATGCCGTACAGGCAGTCCAGCTCCTTGACCCGCTCCCGGAGGGCCCACTGGGCCGCCTGGAAGGCCACCGCCACGCCGAGGGTTTCGCCGACCCCTTCGAAGTACTGCACGTCGTTTCGCGTGAAGTGGTCGGCCTTCAGGCTCCCCAGGAACAGCACGCCGCGGATGCGCTCGTCCACGGGCACCGGCACGAACGCCAGGGACCGGTACCGGCCGCCGATGACCACCGAGTGGGCCTCGGCATCCAGGCGCCCGCTTTCCCGGAGCAGCACCGGACGCGCGGAATCGCTGGTCCAGAAGCTCCCTCCCCGGGTGGAGAAGGGCGAGGCGGCCAGGAACTGGCCCCCGAGGACGGAGGCCATGATCCGGTCGGCCAGCTGCGCCGGCTCGGGGTCCGGCGGGACGAGGTCGCAGGCGAGGCGGAACCCCCCTTCCTCCACCTCCCCCCTGCAGCGGTAGACCTTGCCGCCCTCCTCCAGCCGCACCTCCAGGACGTCGCAGGCCAGGAACTCCAGGATGGAGCCGCTGGCCATCTGGAGGAACTCCAGCCGCAGGAAGCCCTGGTTGGCCATGGAGAAGAGCCGGTGGAGCAGGTCCCGGAACCGGAGGTGGGTGGCGCCGGCCCAGGCCAGCAGCGGATTGCCGTCATGGGTGGACTCGATCATGCCGGGACCTCCGGAATGCGGGAGCGATGGGCCTATTCTGCCCGAAATTCGATGCTATGATGCGGGCACCTTCCCGGAAATGACCATGCGTGACCGGATCCTGGACGACCTCCTCGGCATCCCGGAGCAGACCGAGACGCCCTACGACTCGCTGATCCCGAGGCGGGTCAACAACCTGCTCCTGGTGACCAGCCTCTACGACAGCTACACATTCATCGAGGACGGCCGGCTCTCGGAGATGCTGCTCAACGAGTTCATGGAACTCAACCTGCAGTATTCCCCGCGGATCCAACGCGTCTCCACGGCGCACGAAGCCCTCGACCTCATCTCGCGCATGGACTTCGACCTGGTGATCTCCATGCCGCGCGTGGGGGAAATGAACGTCCGCGAGTTCGGCGAACGGGTCCAGGACCGGGCCCCGGGCCTGCCGGTGATCCTCCTGGCCAGCAGCCTGCGGGAGCTGGCGCAGCTCCAGCCCCTGGCCGGCCTGAAGGGCATCCACGACGTCTTCGTGTGGCTGGGGGACGTGCGGCTGTTCCTGGCCATGATCAAGTCGGTGGAGGACAGCCTGAACGCGTGGCATGACGCGCGGCTCGCCGGGGTCAAGTGCATCCTGGTGGTGGAGGACAACGTCCCCTTCTATTCCGCGAACCTGCCCGTGCTCTACACCGAGGTCATGAAGCAGACCCTCATGCTCATGGCCGAAGGGGTGAACCGGTCCCAGCGGATCATCCGGCGCCGGGCCCGGCCCAAGATCCTCCTGGCCCACACCTTCGAGCAGGCCATGGAGCTCTACGGCAGGTTCCGCGAGGACCTGGTGGGGGTCATCCTGGACATCGCCTTTCCCCGGGAGGGGCGCATGGACTTCGCCGCGGGGCCCTCCTTCGCCAGGATCCTGGCCGAGCGCAGCCCCGACCTCCCCATCCTCGTGCAGTCCACCTCGGAATTCTGGGACCCCGGGCCCGGCCCCTCCGTGGCCTTCGTGGACAAGCGGTCCCCCGACCTGCGCCAGGAGCTGCGCGCCTTCATGCGGGACCACCTGGGCTTCGGCGAGTTCATCTTCAGGGACGCCGCCGGCGCCGTCCTCTCCAGGGCGGACGACCTCCGGAGCCTGGAGTGGTCGGTGCAGGCCGTGCCCATCGGCAGCCTCGAATTCCACGCCCACCGCGGCGACATCAACAAGTGGCTCCAGGTGCGCACCGAGTTCGAGCTGAGCGGGACGCTGACCCGGATCCTCGCGCAGAACCCCGCGGGAGAGGCCCTGCGCCGGCGGATCCTGGACGCCCTCCGCGCCCACCGGGCCCGGGCGGGCGCGGGGGTGGTGGCGGAATTCCCGGCCACGGGCTTCGAGGGAAGCGGCCGCTTCGTGCGGCTGGGAACGGGCTCCCTGGGCGGCAAGGGCCGAGGGCTGGCCTTCGTGAACGCGCTGATCACCTCCTACCACCTGGAGGACCGGTTCCCGGGCATCCTCATCGCCGTGCCCCCCACCCTCGTTCTGGCCACCAGCGTCTTCGACGCGTTCATGCAGACGCCCGGATTGCGGGCCTTCGCGCAGCAGGAGCAGGACAACGAGGCCATCACGCGGGCCTTCCTGGCCGCGGACCTGCCCCGGGACGCGGTGGACGCCCTGTGGACCTTCCTGGACTGGATACGCTACCCGCTCGCGGTGCGCTCCTCCAGCCTCCTGGAGGACGCGTCCTACCAGCCCTTCGCGGGGATCTACGGGACGTACATGATCCCCAACAACGAGGAGGACCCGGAGCTCCGCCTCGCCCGGCTCGGTGACGCGGTGAAGCGGGTCTACGCCTCGACCTTCCATTCGGAAGCCAAGGCCTACCTCCAGTCGACGCCCAACCGCGTGGAGGAGGAGAAGATGGCCGTGGTCATCCAGAAGATGGCCGGGCGGCGCCACGGGCGGTACATGTACCCCGACTTCGCCGGGGTGGGCCGTTCCCTGAACTTCTACCCCATGCCCGGCATGAAGCCCGAGGAAGGGGTGGGCTCCGTGGCCCTGGGCCTGGGCAAGACCGTGGTGGACGGAGGCCGCTGCGCGCGCTTCTGCCCCGCCCAGCCCGCCAGGCCCCTGCAGTGGTTCTCGCCCCGGGACTACCTGCAGAACGCCCAGCGGGAGTTCCTCGCCCTGGACCTGGAAAGCCACGGCTCGGGGCAGGACGGCATGCTCAACCTCGCCACCCTGGACCTGGCCGCGGCCCGGGAGCACGGCACGCTCTACCCCGTGGGCGGCGTGTACTCCCCGGACAACGACGCCATCTACGACGGCTGCTCCCGTCCCGGGGTTCCCCTGGTGACCATGGCGGGGGTGTTCAAGGGCGGCGTGTTCCCCCTGGGCGAGGTGCTCGCGCTCCTGCTCAAGGCCGGGGCCGCGGCGAACTCCTGCCCCGTGGAGATGGAGTTCGCCGTCACCCTCTCCCGGAGCCCCGGGGAGCCCCACGCCTTCGACTTCCTCCAGATCCGCCCCATGGTCCTGGGCACCGACGCCCAGGACATCCCCATGTCCGCCCTCAGACCCGGCGACGCCATCTGCACCTCGCGCATGGCCATGGGCAACGGGTTCCTGGAAGGCATCCGGGACCTCGTCTACGTCCGTCCCGCGACTTTCAACCGCGCCCTCACCACGGCCATCGCCGCCGAGGTGGGCGACCTCAACCGGCGCCTCCGGGGCCGCCCCTACCTGCTGGTGGGCCCCGGCCGCTGGGGCAGCGGCGATCCCTGGCTGGGCATCCCCGTGGCGTGGTCCCAGATCTCGGGCGCCCGGTGCATCGTGGAGACCGACATGGGGGACATGCACGTGGACCCCTCCCAGGGTTCGCACTTCTTCCAGAACCTCATGGCCTTCGGGGTGGGCTACCTCACCGTGGAGACACGGGGGAAGGAGGACGTGCTGGATTACGGGTGGCTGGAGGCGCAGGAGGCCGCCTTCGAGACCGGGCACCTGCGCCACCTGGCCTTCCCCGCGCCGCTGGAGGTCGCGCTCAACGGCCGGCGGAACCGGGGGGCCGTGCTCAAGCCCGGATGCAGCCTGCGAAGCTAGCATGGGCTCCCCGGGGGATGTCAGGGTCCCGGGGAGTCCCTCGCCTCCGCGCCCGCTCCCGGGCTCAGGCCCTCCGAAGCGCCTCCAGCACCCGCGCGGGCGTCATGGGCAGCTGGAACACCCGTGCCCCGATGGCGTCGGCGACGGCGTTGGCCAGCACCGCGCCCATGCACACGATGGCCGGCTCCCCGCAGCCCTGGGAGGGCACCTCGGGGCTGTCGCCCAGCACCACTTCGATCCGGGGCACCCAGGAGAAGCGCGGCAGCGCATAGGTGTCGAAGTTCTCGTCCAGCACCTTTCCGCCCTTGAACCGCAGGCCCTCGGTGAGCGCCTGGCCCAGCCCCATGGTCGTGCCGCCCTCCACTTGCTGGCGGACGCCCTCGGGATTCACGACGATCCCCAGGTCCAGCCCGTGGACGACCCGCTTGACCTGCACGTGACCGGTCTTGCGGTCCACCGCCACCTCCGCCATGGCCGCCGCGAGGCCGCCGCGCCAGGCGCCGATGGCCATGCCGTGGCCGCGGCCCGCGGG
>DBMS01000234.1:0-139 GCA_002297665.1 Holophagaceae bacterium UBA692
CGGGCGTGAAGCGCACGGCGGGCAGGAGCCGCCCCTCCCGCACCGGCTGCAGCAGGGTCGGGCCTTCCAGCGACGCCTCGTCCATGCCCGCGCCCGACGCGGTGGCGCCGTGGACCACCAGGGCCCGCTCCAGGCCCAG
>DBMS01000234.1:180-313 GCA_002297665.1 Holophagaceae bacterium UBA692
GGGCCACGCCCAGCACCTGGTAGGCTGGGCGGGCTGGGTTCAGGAGGGGACCCAGCATGTTGAACACCGTGGGCACGCCCAGGGCGCGGCGGATGGGCACCATGCGCGCGAGCACCGGGTGGAAGCGCGGCGC
>DBMS01000234.1:352-20239 GCA_002297665.1 Holophagaceae bacterium UBA692
CGGGCCAGGTCCAGGCCCAGGGCCTCCAGCAGGTCCGCGGACCCGCACAGGCTCGAGGCGGAGCGGCTGCCGTGCTTGACCACGTCCACGCCCAGGTGGGCCAGGGCGAGCGCCGAGAGGGTGGAGAGGTTGGCCGTGTGCACCCCCTGGCGGGCGTCGCCGCCGGTGCCGCAGGTGTCCAGCGAGGCCCGGGGAGCGGGAAAGGCCACCGCATGGCCGCGCAGCACCTGGGCGAAGGCGGTGAGCTCGGTGCCCCGGAAGGGGCGGGCGTTCAGGTCCAGGAGGGCCCGGCCCACGGCCCCGGGGTCGGAATCCGGATCGAGGCAGGCCTCCATGAAGGCCCGCGCCCCGTCCAGGGAGAGGTTCTCGGAAAGGTGCAGGGGGTTGGTCATGGCAGGCTCCTCACGTGGCCGAGCCCCAGCCCGCGGCGCGCCGGATGTACGGAACGCCGGACTGGTTCCCGGGAAGGTCCAGGCGCCGGCCCACGGCCCGGGCCACGGGGCCCAGCTCCTCGGCGAGGCGGCGGAATTCGGGGAAATGCAGGGACTGGGCGCCGTCGCTCAGGGCCCTGGCGGGATCGGGGTGGACCTCCACGATGATCCCGTCGGCCCCGGCGGCCACCGCGGCCCGGGCCATGGGAATCACCGCGTCCCGGCGCCCGGTGCCGTGGGAAGGGTCCACCACCACCGGCAGGTGGGTCATGGCCTTGAGCACGGGGACGGCGTTGAGGTCGAGGGTGTTGCGGGTGGCCGTCTCGAAGGTGCGGATGCCCCGCTCGCAGAGGATCACCCGGGGATTGCCTTCCAGCAGGACGTACTCCGCCGCCAGCACGAACTCCTCCAGGGTGGCCGAAGGGCCGCGCTTGAGGAGCACGGGCTTCCCGGCCCGCCCCACGGCGCGCAGCAGCGGCGCGCTGGACATGTTCCGGGCGCCGATCTGGAAGCAGTCCACGAAGGGCAACATCGCCTCCACGTCCGCGGGGTCCATCACCTCGGTGATCACGGGCAGCCCCGAGGCGTCCCCCGCCTCGCGCAGCAGCAGGACCCCCTCCTGCCCCAGCCCCTGGAAGGCGTAGGGGGAGGTGCGGGGCTTGTACGCCCCGCCCCGCAGCCCCGTGGCGCCGTAGGCGGCGATGAAGTTTGCGGTGGATACGATCTGCTCCCGGTCCTCCACGGAGCAGGGACCGCCCATGAGGGCGATGGCCTCGCCGCCCACCTCGGCGCGCCCGAGGGCCACCCGGGTGCCCCGGGGCGCCGCGGAACGGGCCGCCAGGATGGGCTTGGCGCCCGAGGCCTTGGCCCACTCGACGCCCGCCATGGCCTGGACGTCCTTCAGGGAAGGCCCGCCGGGCCCCATGAGGGCAAGGAAGAGGCCGAAGGGGAAGTCCAGGCGGCGTGCGCCTTCCAGGGCTTCCAGGGCGGGGATGGGGTGCTTGAGCTTGATGATCATGGCGGCCTCAGTTCTGATTCAGGACGGAATTCCGGCACAGCCCCACGAAGGTGGCCAGAAGCCCCGCGCCGTCGGGCGTGAGGATGGACTCCGGGTGGAACTGCACGCCGTGGCAGTTGAAGGCGCGGTGGCGGACGGCCATGATCTCCCCGTCGGGCGTGGCGCCCTGCACCGCCAGGCATTCGGGGAGGCTGGACGCCTCGGCGGCGAGGGAATGGTAGCGGCCCACCTGGAGCGGGTCGGGCAGGCCCGCCAGCAGGCCCGTGCCGTCGTGGGTCATGGGCGAGACCTTCCCGTGCATGGGCCGGGACGCCCTCCCCACCCGGCCCCCGAAGGCCTCCACCATCACCTGGTGGCCCAGGCAGACGCCCAGGATGGGCACCCGGGGCGCCAGGGCCCGCACCAGCTCGATGCAGACGCCGGCGTCCCGGGGGTGCCCGGGGCCCGGGGAGATGACCAGGCCGTCCAGGTCCATGGCCAGGGCCCCTTCCACCGTCAGGGCGTCGTTGCGCACCACCAGCAGGCCCGGCTCCAGGGCCCCGATCATGGAGACGAGGTTGTAGGTGAAGGAATCGTAGTTGTCCACGAACAGGATCATCGCTTCACCTCCACGCCCAGCGCCGAAAGGAGCACGCCGGCCTTGGCGTGGATCTCCGCCCACTCCGAGGCCTCCTCCGAATCCGCCACGATCCCGGCCCCGGCCCGGAACCGCGCCACGCCGTCCTGGATCTCCAGGCTGCGGATGGTGATGGCGATCTCCAGGTTGCCGGTGCGGTCCAGGATCCCCACCCCGCCGCCGTAGGCGCCGCGGTCCTCGCCCTCAAGGGCCGCGAGAATCTGCGTGGCGCGGATCTTGGGGGCGCCGCTCAGCGTGCCTGCGGGGAAGGTGCTCCAGAGGGCGTCCAGGGGCCGCAACTCCGGCCGCAGCCGGCCCTGCACCTCGGAGATGAGGTGCATGACGTGGCTGAACAGCTCCACCTGCTCGCGCACGGGCACCGTCACCGAACCGTGGTCGCAGACGCGGCCCAGGTCGTTGCGGGACAGGTCCACCAGCATGGCGTGCTCCGCCCGTTCCTTGGGGTCGGCCTTGAGCTCGGCGGCGAGGCGCCCGTCCTCCGCCGGATCCCCGGTGCGCCGGCGCGTGCCGGCGATGGGCACCGTGGCCACCCGCGAGCCTTCCACCCGCACCAGCATTTCCGGCGAGGCTCCCACCAGCTGGCGGCCCCCCAGCGACACGAAGAAGTGGTAGGGCGAGGGGTTCAGCCGCCGCAGCCGCCGGTACACCTCGAAGGCGTCGCCCTCGATGCGCCCCTCGAAGGGCTCGCTCAGCACGATCTGGTAGGCGTCCCCGGCGAGGATGGCCTCCTGGGCGGCCTTGAAGTTGCGCTCGAATCGCGCCCGGTCCGGGGTGCGGGTGGCCGCGAAGACCGGCTCCGGGGGCCTTTCGGGCAGGGCCCCTTCCAGGCGGGAGGCCAGTTCCGCCAGGCGGGCCTCCCCGTCCCCGTCGGCGGGAAAGTGGTAGAGGTAGCCCTGCTGCTTGAGGTGGTCCAGCACCAGGCCCGAGGCGAAGCGCCCGAAGCGCAGCCGCGGCTCGCGGGCCCCGGGGAAGGAGGCCTCCAGCACCGGCTCGGCCAGGGCGAAGGCGCTGAAGTCCGCCCAGCCCACCGCCCCGCCCAGGAAGGGCACCGGCACCTCCGGCGTCTCCACCTTCAGGGCCGCGGCCCAGGCCTCCAGGGCCGCCAGGGGGTGGCCCGGCAGCACCTCCCGCGCCCCGCCCCGCACCAGCGCCGCCTCGGCCCCCGCCTCGAAGATCTCCGACGCGTCCAGGCCGATGAAGGAGAAGCGCGCCTGGGACTCGCCGCCCGTGACCGACTCCAGCAGGTAGGCGTCCTGGCCCGGATCCGTGAGGGCCAGGAAGGCCCGCACCGGAGTCGTAAGGTCCGCCGGGAAGGAGATCACCCGGGGGGCCGCGGCCGACGGAGTGGGGGTGGGGGATGCGAGTGTCATGATTTTCCTCTGGATACGAAAAAGCCCACCGTGAAGGTGGGCCGGGATGCTTGCTCTGGGTCTCTAGTGCCTCATGTGCGGAGGCTGCCCATGCGAACGCCCGACCCCTGGGGCCACCAGCTCCAGTTCCAGGTCGAGATGTTCAGGCGATGGGACACACGGTCTCCGATTAAGGGGGAAGTTTACGGACTTCCCCGGTGGAATGCAACCCGGCGAAAAAAGGGGTTGTGCTCCCGGTCCCCATTCTAGGAAGCTAGGGTATTCGAAATCAGTAAATTTCCGACCTTCCGACGCCTCCCTGGGCGACCGGGTCCTGGAGCGACCATGACTTTCCGCGGCATCCTTCCCTTCCTGGCAGCCCCCATCCTGATGGCGGGCTGGCCTGCCATTCCCCCCCAGGTGTGGAGCCTGAAGGTCGACCCCGTGGACGGCCCTCCGGGGGCCGTGGTGCTGGAATCGAGCCTCGCGTTCAGGAACACCTATATCGAACACCTCTACCGGGTCCGGATCCTGGACGAATCCGGCAAGGATGCGGCCCAGTTCGCGGAGTTCCCCGAGGGGGCCTACGACTTCGAAGGGCGCACCGTCTACCGGGACGGCAGGGAGGTCACCTTCAGCAAGGTGAAGGACCTCGCCACCCAGACGCTTTCCGCGGGCTGGGACGAGACCACCCGCAAGGTCGTCATCCCGCCGGGGGTGACCGGGGATTGCGTCGTGGAGTTCCGCTGGAAGGAGAGCGGCAAGCCCCTGCCCGAGCGCCTGAAGACCTACGGCCACTGGGCCCAGGGGAGCAAATACCGCGCGCTCCTGAGCTCCGTGACCGTGCCGGTGAGCTTTCCCTGGACCTTCCAGTTCTTCATGGGCCGCGTGACGCCCACGGAGCGGGTCGTGAAGGGCAACCAGATCACCTTCGTCACCCGCGACCTGCCCGGCGACTGGGGCGCCTTCTATGCCCTGAGGTTCCTGGACAACCCGCGTTTCGCCGCCTTCTCCCAGCCCAAGGAGCTCCAGGACATCGCCCGGACCGGCCAGGTCCCCGAATACTGGTCCAAGGCGGCCAAGTTCGTCCTCAAGGGCGCGTTCCTCGACCGGACCACCCTGGGAAGGCATTACCGCGACCTGGCCAGGACCGTCTGCGAAAACCTTCCCGCCGAACCCCAGGCCCGGGCCACGGCCATCCTGGAGCGGATGGAAGGGAAGATCCGCAACCTCGACCTGCTCACCTACGACGAGGAGGCTGCGCGACAGAAGGTGATGGAAAAGGAGAAGGTGAAGGACCCCATCGTGCCCTTCGACCTGGACGCCGCCGCCCGGACCCAGGAGACCGACGGATTAGGCATGGTGCTCCTGTACGTCAACCTGCTCAAGGGCGCGGGGGTGGATCCCAAGCTGGCCCTGGTGAGGGACCGGAACGCCGGGCTCTTCGAATACGGGTTCCTTTCCCTCCACCAGGCGCAGACCTTCCTGGTAGGCGTGGACGAGCCCGGCAAGCCCACCCTGTGGATGAATCCGGGGGCCCGGTACTCCCCCGCGGGCATCCTGGAAAGCGACTACCAGGGCACGCCCTGCCTCTTCGTGGACACCCGCACCTGGGACACCGCCCCGGGCAGCATTCCCTTCCAGTCCAGGGACGTCAACCGCCGCCACTTCGACTACCGGGTCGAACCCGGGGACGAGCAGTGCCTGTTCACCCTGAAGGCCGCGCACGCGGGACTGCCCGCCCTTCGCGAGCGCGATCATTTCCTCCCCATGTCCCAGGCCATGCAGGACGAGAACCTGAAGACCTCCCTGGAAGCCCGGTATCCGGCCGCCAAGATCACCTCCGCGAAGGTGCTCAACGCCACCGACCCCTCCCGCACCGTGGCTTTCGACGCGGCGGGGACCGTGCCCCTGGAGGAAGGCCGGCGGATCCAGCTCGCCCCCTTCCCCTGCATGCCGCCGCCCCTCTGGATCCCGCCGTCCTTCCCGGAAACCCGGAAGGAGCGCATCGTCCTTCCCTACAGCCGCATCCAGACCGCCGAATGCGTCATGAAGGTGCCGCCGGGATACCGGCTGGCCCCCACCGAGGATATGCGCATGACCAACGGCCTCGGCCGGGTCACCTGGGCCGCGGAGGCCCTGGGGGCCGGGGAGGTGAAGATCACCTTCAAGGTGGAGGTGGTGGTCACTTCGACCGGGCCCGCGTCCTACGGGGCCTTCCGCACCTTCCTGGGCTGGATCGACGAGGCCATGCGCCGCCAGGTAATGATGGAGAAGGTATGATCCGGGCGCTCCTCGTCCCCTTTCTCATGGCCGCCGCCCTGGGCGCGCAGGACCTCGGCCGCCTTCCGTCCTGGGCCCGGGAGGCCGCCCAGGCCGCCGCCCGAGAACCCGCGCCGGCGGGGGCCGATGCCTGGGTGCTGCTGGACCGCACCGAGATGACCTACACCGGATCCGGCGACGTTGCCTCCCGCAGGTTCCGGCTGGTGAAGGTCCTGACGGGCCTGGGCATCGGGGAAGGCGCCTATGGGCTGCAAGGGCTCGGAGGCGGCGCCAGCAAGGTTCGCAAGCTCAAGGGGTGGAACCTCCGCGCCGACGGCGACCTGGTGAAGCTCGAGTCCGACGACGTCCTGGTCGCCACCGGCGGGGGCGACGAGACGGTGGGGATCAACGGCCGTGTCAGCACCCTCGCCGTCCTGGGCCGCGTGGCCCCGGGAAGCCTGGTCGCTTTCGAATCCCTGGAGAACTTCCGAACCCCCATGGGACCGCTGGGCGCGGCCGGCCCCATGGAGGAGCACCCGGTGAGGACCTGGGAACTGACGGTGGCAGCCTCCACCTGGAAGGATGTGCCTGCGCGGTTGGAACCGCGACATTTCTCGCCGTGGCTCACCAACGCGGAAGTGATCCCGGGCAAGAGCATCCGCGTGGTGAACGTCCCTGGCATCCCGAAGGGGGAACGGGCCCGGCCCCATGACCGGAACACCCTTCCCTGGGTCGCGGTGGCTTTCCTGGATCCTTCGATCCGGGACGTGCCGCGGGTGGACACCTGGGCGAACTTCGGCGCGTGGATCAACCAGGCCTACACGAGCCGGCGCCCGACGACCCGGGTGTTGGCCACAGCCGGCACGACGCCCCAGGAGCGCCTCCGGACCCTCCACCAGGAAGTCATCCGGCAGATCGCCTACAAGGCGGTCTACCTCACGCCGGAACGGGGCTGGGTCCCCGAAGGCGGCGCCGAGGTGTTCCGGAAGCGGTACGGCGACTGCAAGGACCTCACCTCGATCCTCACCGGAGAAGCCGCGCTCCTGGGTTTCGAGGCCTGCCCCGTCCTCGCCCTTATCCATGACGGCCGCGTCGAGCCCGACGAACCGGTGAGCCTCTATTGCTTCAACCACGTCATCAGCGCCATCCGCCTGGAGCGGACCCTGGGCCTGGACGCGGAGGTGGAGACCCCCGCGGGCCGGTTCCTCCTGGTGGATCCCACCGATCCGTTCACGCCGCTGGGCAAGCTGAGCCAGGCCCACGCGCGCCAGCCCATGCTCATCTGCACCCCGGCGGGAGGGGTCTGGACCGTCGCGCCGGCAAAGGCGGTGCTGCGCCCCGCGATCCGGATCCGGATGGAGGCCGCGGCCGGGGCCGGAGGGGAGGTGTCGGGCACCCTTCGCCTCCAGGAAACCGGCAACGCCCTGGGCCTTCGCCAGGCGACCCGCAACCAGGGCCCCTCCCGGATGAAGGACTACTTCCTCGAGCACGTCGAGGGCCTGCCGCCCACGGGCGCCCTGGAGGTGAAGAGCCTGGGCGACCCCATGGACCTGGACCGCCCCTTCGAGGTGGTGGTCGCCTTCCGGCATCCCCGGGGCGTCACCTTCGCCGCGGGGGAGGCCTCCCTGCTGGATTGGGGCCTCCCAGGCCCCCTGCAGCCCCTCCAGGAGGCGGGCAAGGCCCGCCGCTTCCCCATCGAGACCGGCGAGTCGGAACTCACCCGCGAATTCGAGGCCTCCATCCGCCTGCCCTGGTCCGTGGTGCCGGTGTTGCCGGAGCTCCAGGCGGATTCGCCCTTCCAGACCTTGAAGTGGAACGCGGGCGCGGCCACCCGGGACGGAGGCACCACCGTGGACCTGCGCTTCTCCCAGACGCTCCGGCCCGCCTTCTTCGACGCGGGGCGCCTGGAGGAGGGCCTGGCCCGGTGGAAGAAGGACCGCGCCGACCTGAAGCGGATCCTTTCGGACGGCCTCGCCTTCAAGGTCGCACCCCCGATCAATTGATATATTTTTTGGCCGTTCGGGATAAAATTTTTCCATTCCGAGGTGGGCCATGGGCATGAACATCGTGGGCAAGAGCGTCCAGCGCCTGGACGCGGTGGCCAAGGTCACCGGCAAGGCCCGGTACTCCGAGGACTTCTTCGAGCGCGACATGCTCGTGGGCAAGGTGCTGCGCAGCCCCCACGCCCACGCCAAGGTGCTGCGGGTGGACGCCTCCCGGGCCCGGGCCCTGCCGGGAGTCGAGGCCGTCCTGGTGCCCGGGGATCCCTCCTGGCGCCCCTTCGGCACCGCCGGGCACCCCTGGTCCCTGGACCCCCACCACCGGGACGCCCAGGACCGGCAGATCCTGACGGACAAGGCCCGGTTCGTGGGCGACGCCGTGGCCGCGGTGGTGGCCGTGGACCTCCTCACCGCCCAGAAGGCCCTCTCGCTCATCGACGTGGAGTACGAGGTGCTGCCCTTCGTGCTGACCCCCGAGGCCGCCATGGCCGAAGGCGCGCCCCTCATCCACGAGGACCGGCCCCGCAACGTCCTCAGCGACTTCGGCGTGGGCTTCGGCGACCTGGAGGCCGAGTTCGCCAAGGCCGACCACGTCTTCGAGGGGCACTTCGAGACCAGCGTCGTGCAGCACTGCCACATCGAGAACCACAACGCCTTCGCCTTCGTGGACACGGACGGCCGCATCGTCATCAACTCCTCCACCCAGATCCCCCACATCGTCCGCCGCGTGGTGGCCCAGGCGCTGGGCCTGCCCTGGGGCCGGGTGAAGGTGGTCAAGCCCTTCATCGGCGGCGGGTTCGGCGCCAAGCAGGACGTGGTGGTGGAGCCCCTCGTGGCCGCCATGACGCTCGCCGTGGGCGGGCGCCCCGTGCGCTTCGCCTTCACGCGCGAGGAGGTCTTCATCGACTCCCGCACCCGCCACGCCTTCAAGATGGACCTGAAGACCGCCGTCACGAAGGACGGCCAGCTCAAGGCCATCGGCATCCGGCTCCTTTCCAATTCCGGCGCCTACGCCTCCCACGGCCACTCCATCGCCATGGCGGGGGGCGGCAACTTCCGCTCGCTCTACAAGCTCGACGCCGTCAAGTTCGAGCCCAGGACCGTCACCACCAACCTCCCCGTGGCCGGGGCCATGCGCGGCTACGGCTCGCCCCAGGTGTTCTTCGCGCTCGAAAGCCACCTGGAGGACATCGCCCGGGCCCTCAAGCTCGACCCCGCCGAGCTCCGGCTGAAGAACCTCATCGGCGTGGGCTACACCGACCCCCTCACCGGCATCACCGTGCGCTCCATGGGCGTGCCCGAGTGCATCGAGAAGGGCAAGGCCCTGATCCGCTGGGACGAGAAGAAGCGGGCCAACGCGAACCAGACCGGGGACCTCCGCCGCGGCGTCGGCATGGCCTGCTTCAGCTACGCCTCGGGCACCTTCCCCTTCAGCCAGGAGATCAGCGGCGCCCGCGTCGTCATGAACCAGGACGGCTCCATCACCCTGCAGGTGGGCGCCACGGAGATCGGCCAGGGCAGCGACACCGCCTTCGCCCAGATGGCCGCCGAGATCCTGGGCATTACCGTGGACATGGTCCACGTGGTCTCGTCCCAGGACACCGACGTCACCCCCTTCGACCCGGGCTCGTACGCCTCCCGCCAGACCAGCATCTGCGGCGTGGCGGTGCGCAAGGCCGCGCTGGAGGCCCGGGCCAAGGTCCTGGACATCGCCGCCCGCAGGTGCGGCCTTCCCGCCTTCGAACTGGACCTCCGGGACGGCCTCGTCGTGGAAAAGGCCCTGGGACGCGAAGTCTGCACCCTCGAGGACGTGGCCATGGCGTCCTACTACGACCGGCTCCACGCCGACCCCATCCGCGCCGACGTGTCGGCCAACGTGCGCAACAGCGCCATCGCCTACGGCGCCACCTTCGTGGAGGTGGAGGTCGACCTGCGCACCGGCAAGATCGAGGTCCTGGAGCTCCACAACATCCACGACTCCGGCCGCATCATCAACCCCAGACTGGCCGAGGGCCAGGTCCACGGCGGCGTGAGCATGGCCCTGGGCGCCGCCCTCCTGGAACAGCTCCTCGTGGACCCCGCCACCGGCAGGACCCTCAACAACAACCTCCTGGACTACAAGCTCCCCACCCTCCTCGACACCCCGAAGATCAACGCCGCCTTTGTGGAAACCTGCGACGCCGGCGGCTCCTTCGGCGCCAAGGCCCTGGGCGAGTGCCCCGTCATCTCCCCAGCCCCCGCCATCCGCAACGCCGTCCTGGACGCCACCGGCGTCGCCTTCGACCGGATCCCCCTCTACCCCCAGGCGGTCTTCGAGAAGTTCCGGGAGGCGGGGATCCTGCAACCGGAGCCGACCGCCGGGGCGCGGTAGGCAGATATTGGGAGGAGTAGGTTCTCGGCCGACTCTCTGAGTGGCCTACGACAATTCAAGCTGTTTAGCGGCAAGTCTCAAATGAACTTCGGATCGAGGCGTATGCGCGCATGTTCACCGGGAAATTGGATTTCAGCGACGATTCCAATATCAGGACCAGTATTGGAAACACACGACTATTGAGGCAAAATTAGCGAGGAGAGAAATTTGGACAAAACCGGATTTTTAACTTCACCAGGAATGACAATTCTTAATTCGTGTTTGGCCTTTGAATAGCGAAAATGGATTTCAAGGCCATCATGGCCGTCAGCCATAATCTTACAAAGTTTATATAGTGAGACCTCGTTTCCTCTTTTTTTCCCGGGTCCCACAATTATACCCTCAGCCAATTCCCCAACATCTTGCTCAGGCAAAAGAACGCCAGAAACCAATGCACTATAACTGGATGAAATCCTTCTATCAGGCAAATTCAGAACGATCTCGAGCGGGGTAGAGGTTCGTGCCAATCTGTTGAGATCTGGTCCTCGAAAGTCATTCCATGGGATTCCCACCCAATCTCTATCCAGGTCTCCAAGGAAAACTCCCATCGAAATATTCCCACTTTTGGGAATTCCGGCAAGATACAAAATTGCATTCCCGGATTTCTTGCCAAGGGTCGCTTGCCCGACAATTTGGATCACAACCATCCCAGTAGATGTTTCTAAATTTGGAGAGGTGACCAATTTCCACCCACCGGAGTCAGGCGCTGCATAAATGCTGCAAGCAGCAAATAGAAAAAAGATCTGCTTGATGGTTCTGTTTAGCATGTCATCCTCCTCATTGTGCCCGGTGCCAAAATACCAGAACACGGTAATGATCCGCATTCGAATTATAGTTTTTATTATTTCCTGATCTCAAGATGCTGTCCTTCACCCCATTTGAATTTGCATATTGATCCTTCAATCGTAATCCCCTATTTTTGAAAAATCCATTTTTAAAGCCAACATGCCCCTTCCCACTCTCCGATTTGTATCTGCCATTGTTGAATAGAGTTCCGACCAAGGTTCCATCGGGTGTATCCTCTGTGACTGGGCCACCATCCCTTAATTCGCCCGTATTCGGCATCCCAAATGCTTTACCCAAATCTGTACAAGTTCCCGTTCCATACACTTTCCCGTATTTAATCTGGCTTAAATCGATGGTTAGAGGCAACAGTTCCCACCGGCCTGTTCCAGATCCATTGCGAGGTTCAAGTTCTCCAATGATGGGTTCAGTTACCCAAGATTCCTTACCCGTTTTTGGATCGGTCTCTTTGTGTGGAGGTTTGGGCTCTGTTTGCGCGTTATCTTCTTCCTTGACTCGATCGATTTTTGGGTTCTGCTGAGTCCCGGTTGGATCAATTGAATTGACCGGATTATTCCGGACATAGGAATAGAGGTTCCAGGATTGAATATCTTCAAGTTGTTGGTCCAATTCAGGATCAGGCGATTCAAACCGCCCATACATGGGCAAACAATACCGGGCCTGCATGTAGATGAGCCCCGATGGATCTGTCTGCTCGTGGTTCGTAAACCCCTTACCAGGCCGCTGCGATTCCGGGGAGGTCGTCAAGGACTCACCAAAAGGGGTGAATTTTTGCTTGGAGATAATGGTTCCACCCCCATCAACAACCACTCGAGGAGTTCCCAGGTGGTCCGTCAAAGTAATCTTCACTCCATTCGCGTCGACCTCTCCAACCTCCCGTTGTCCAAGATAGAGGATGTCCCTCTTCCATTTCAATTCCAGGACCTTTGGCTTGACTGTAACCGTAAGGCTTGAACTTGTAGTTCCGACAACATTGGTAGCAACAAGGGTATAGGTTGATGTCTCACTTGGTCCAACCACTAGACTACTTCCAGTGACATTTTGACCGTTAAGTTTCAAGCTCGTCGCGCCCTGAACCGACCATGCCAGGGTTGTGGTGGTTCCCTTGGTAATAGTGGGAGGGTTGGCGGTGAAACTGGTTATCACCGGCTTGGCCGCCACGGTCACAGTGATTGTGTCGGATGAAGTCACACCGAATCCATTCGTTACCGTGTAGAGAAGGGAATAAGTCCCGATGGTTTCACCCGACACCGTGATCAGTTGTACACCATCAAAGGCGAACCCAACAGGTAGGGGGTTGGGTACCCCGTATGTCAAGGTGGAACCATTCGGATCCGTGGCAGCCGGCAGGGGGAAGTTTCCACCGACCCCCTGTTGAAACACGGGTTGTGGGGCGGGCCCGAGCACTGGTGCCGCGGGTGCTTTGACTGTAATTGTAATACTGGCGCTTGCGGTCCCGGCCAGGTTCGTCGCGACCAGAGTATAGGTGGTGGTCTGGCTGGGCCAGAAGGCCAACACCTGGATGGGTCGGAACAGGCGTGTTTTGCGTGCGGAGGAACGCCGTGATCCGCCTGGCCACGAGCTTGTCGAGCCTTGCCCGTTCTTTCGGGGCGGCCACATTGAATTCAGCGATCCAGGCCCAGATCCCGCTCCACATCCTCCGGGCTGACGGCGTGGTTCCGGCCAGCCCGTAAGGCCTCCAGACGGCCTTCCGCTAAGCAGCGATTTCCGCGGACGGCTTCCGCCTAACCTGACCGTCCCGGCGAAAGGCTCCGAATTCGCCTGAAGGCTTCTCGTGGCGCGGGATTCCCAGTTCTCGGAATGGATTTGTCCGTCATAAAAAATTAGTAAACATGACACCAATAGCTATTGCATGCCATTCCTTGCCGGGGTTATGTCCGATCCGAATTTTTGGACTTAGTCGTCCTTAACCCGATGCAGCGAAAGGGGTTCATCGATTTCTGTCGGCTGAAATATTTTTTGAAAATTTTTTGCCTTCGGCCCTTACTCGTAGTGGGTCCACATGGCCAGGATCTTGACCATCCGGGTCTCCTGATCCACCTCGTAGACCAGCCTGTGCGTGTAGGTTATCCGGCGGGACAGCATGCCCGCGAGGTCACCTTTCAACTTCTCGTAGGGGGGCGGCGTGTGCCAGAGATTTCGCTGGATCGCCTTCAGCATCTCCAGCACGGCCGGCCACAGATTGACTTCCTCCAGCCGCGCCTTGTCCTTTTGCGCCCGCTTCGAGAAACGCAGTTCCCATTCCGCAACCGAGGCCGTTTTCACAGATCCTCGAGCCGGGCCATCTCTTCGGGCCGCTCCTGCCTGGCCTCCAGCAGCGCTTCCCGCATGCCCGGAATGCCGATCAGGAACATCGTCTCCTCAATGCCCCGCCAATCCTCCTCGGCCACCAGCACACCGTTCCCGCCCTTGCTGGTGATGAGCACGGGCTCGTGATCGGCGTTAATGCCGCTAAGCAGACTGAACAATTCGGCGCGGGCGCTGGATGCGGGAATGGGGCGCAGCATGGAAGCCTCCGGTTCAACTGTACGACTTCTTGTACAAATCGCCAGTCCCTTTTGCTCAAACATGCTCGTTCTCCTCCTCGGCTTCCCGATCCAGGGCCTCAGAAGGGTCCTCGATGGCGTTGGGATTGAACGTCTCACCCCATGGCGAATGGGGATGATCTGGCAGTGCTGGAAAATGGTCCGCGGGCTATAGTTCTTCTCGGCCAGGTGCGCCAGGTAGCGGAGCAGGTGGTGGTAGAGGCTGTCGGGCTCGCGAACGTCCCCCACGGGAGGCCTGACGGTGCGGTGCTGGTCCTTCTTCGGCATGGGTCTATGAGGTCGGCGGGGCCTGGGTGTGGGCCTGGGTGCGCAGGTCCAGGGTGGTCTGGGTGGCCCTGATGACGGAGGTGGGCTTCACGCCCACGCGGAACATCAGCTCGTTGCCGTTGGTGATGCCGCCGTTGACGCCGCCGGCGTGGTTGGTGACGGTGCGACCTTCCTCAGGGTTCAGGCATGGGCGGCATGCAGCCGCAGGCCCAGCGCGTTGATGACTTTCACCACCGTCGAGAACTCTGGGTTTCCTTCGGGAGAGAGGGCCTTGTAGAGACCTTCCCGGCTGAGACCGGTATCCCAGGCCAGTTGGGCCATGCCACGGGCTCGGGCGATGTCTCCCAAGGCCGCACGGATGAGGCTGCCGTCCCCGGGATCTTCCTCGAAGCAGGCCTCAAGGTAGCGGGCCATGTCCTCCTCACTCGCGAGGTGGTCGACCACATCCCATTTGTTCAGTTTGATGTCCATCGCGTTCTCCTGGAGTTGCTTCGCCAGATTCAGCGCATTCTGGATGTAACTGGTATGAGTGGACTTGTCTCATCACGCGAGGAGAAAAATGATTTCCAGCCCGCGCTGGACGAAGTAGATCCGACAGCCTGGCCCGTAATGGATCCTCATTCCCAAAGCGTAATCCGTAGTTCACAGCCGTCCAGGTCCACCACCCTCGGTTGATAAGGCCATCGATCTTCTTCCTCTACAGCCACCTCCCGCTCCGGCCCATGCTCTCCCACCCCTTCGGCCACGCACATCAGGGCCTCGGCGGTGGACCCCGGGTCGACCCTATTCCGCCAGCACCCTCGCCAGCCGCCCTTCCCGCATCATCAGGTCCACCAGCACCGCCGCCGTCACCGCCTCCAGCACCACCGGCACGCGCAGGGCGATGCAGGCGTCGTGGCGGCCTTCGACCTTGAGGTCGGCGGGGGCCTGGGTGCGCAGGTCCAGGGTGGTCTGGGTGGCGCTGATGCTGGAGGTGGGCTTCACGCCCACGCGGAACACCAGTTCGTTGCCGTTGGTGATGCCGCCGTTGACGCCGCCGGCGTGGTTGGTGGAGGTGCGGCCGTCCATGTCCAGGATGGGGTCGTTCACCTGGCTTCCGCGCAGGCGGCAGGCCCCGAAGCCGTCGCCGAACTCGATGCCCTTGATGGCGGGGATGGAGAAGGCGCCGTGGGCCAGCAGGGATTCCACGCTGTCGAAGAAGGGCTCTCCCAGGCCCGTGGGCAGGCCCTGGACGCGGCATTCCACGATGCCGCCCACGGAGTCGCCCGCGGCCATGGCCTCCTGGATGGCGCGCTCGACGTCGGGCTTGCCGCCGGCCTCCAGGAGCCGGGCCTCCACGCGCACCGGGGCCAGCAGCTTCTTGGCGACGACGCCCGCGGCCACCAGGCCCGCCGTGAGCCGGCCCGAGAAGTGGCCGCTGCCGCGCATGTCGGCGAAGCCGCCGTACTTCTTCAGGGCCACCCAGTCGGCGTGGCCGGGGCGGGGCGTCTCCCGGATGGCCTCGTAGGCCCCGGAGTCCGTGTTCCGGTTGGCGAAGAGGACGAGGATGGGGGCGCCCGTGGTGCGCCCGTCCAGGATTCCGGTCTGGATGAGCGCGGCGTCGTCCTCCCGCCGGGGCGTGGTGCCCGGGGCGGACCCGCCCTTGCGCCGCTCCATGTCCGCGGCGAAATCCGACGGTTCCAGGAACAGGCCCGCGGGGCACCCGTCCAGGAGGATCCCCACGCAGGACCCGTGGGATTCGCCCAGGATCGAAAGCCGGAAGGACTGGCCGAAAGCGTTCATGCGCCACCTCGCAGGGAAGCCAGATCGTTGAAGAACCCGGGATAGGACTTGTCCACGCAGCCCTCGCCCTCCATGGCCGCGCCGCGCGCGCTGCCCAGGCCCGCCACGGCGCAGGCCATGGCCATGCGGTGGTCGTTGTGGGGGTCGATGGCGCCGCCCGCCAGGGGACCGCCCTGGATCTCCATCCAGTCCCCCTCCACCCGCAGGGTGGCGCCCATGGCCGAGAGTTCGGCCACCAGGGCCGCGGCGCGGTCGCTCTCCTTGGCCTTCAGGCGGGAGGCGCCCTTGAGGCGCGTGAGGCCCCGGGCGTGGCAGGCCAGCGCCGCCAGCGGCGGGAAGAGGTCGGGGCAGTCCGTGGCGTCGAAGGTGAAGCCGCGCAGGTCGGCGCGGCGCTGGCGGAGCGCTCCCCCCTCCCAGGCGGGCCCCGCGCCGGCCTCTTCCAGGGCGCGCAGGATCGCCCGGTCCGCCTGGGCCGAAGCCGGGTTCAGGCCGTCCACGGCCACGTCGCCGGCCACGGCGCCGGCCACCAGGAGGAAGGCCGCGCCGGACCAGTCCCCCTCCACGGCCAGGTCCACGGGCCGGTAGGCCTGGCCGCCGGGGACCAGGAACAGGTCCAGGGCCGGAGACGCCTCCACCCGGACCCCGAAGGCCTCCAGCACGTCCAGGGTCATGCGCACGTAGGGGCCGCTGCGCAGGCCCTCCACCTCCACGCGGCTGTCGCCGGGGGCCGCGGGCAGGGCCAGGAGGAGGCCGCTGAGGAACTGGCTGCTGGCGCGGCCATCCACGCGCACCCGTCCCCCCTTCAGGGGCCCCCGCAGGGTGATGGGGGGGAACCCGCCGTGGGTGGAGCAGGCCACCCCCAGCTGGCGCAGGGGCTCCAGCACCATCTCCATGGGGCGGGTGAGAAGCGAGCCGCGGCCCGCGAGGGTCAGGGGCTGGTCCCGGAGGGCGGCCACCGCCGCCGCGGCCCGCAGGCAGAAACCCGATTCCCCGCAGTCCAGGGTGGCGGCCCGGGGCCGGCCCGCGCCGCGGATCTCCAGGACGTCGCCGGCCTCCTCCACCCCGGCGCCCAGGTCCCGGATGACCCCCAGGCAGGCCGTGCCGTCCGCGGAGGCGCCGGGCCGGCGGATGAAACTCGTGCCCGGGGCCAGGGAGGCCGCCAGGAGCAGGCGCTGGAGGTGGCTCTTGGACGCGGGGGCCCGGAGGCGGCCCGCCACGGGGCCGGGGGGGACGTGGATCATCGGTTCATTCCGGATCCCGGAAGGCCAGGCGCTCCCGCTCCCGGGGGTCCAGGGTCTCGAGGAATTCCTGATAGCGCCGCTCGTTTTCCCGGAGTCGCGCGCCCATGAAGCGGCTGGCCCGGAGTTCGGCGGGGGTGAGGGTCCGTTCCTTGCGCTTGGGGCTCGCCATGGGTGCATGGTACCGGTGCCCTGGGGAAAAAGCCACCGGGAGCGCCGAATTCCGGCCAACGCAAATAGAAATCATTTTCACTTGAAGTAAACAGAAACGAGTTCTATTCTCTTTGAAGGCACTTGCCCCGAACCCTGCCTTCCCGAGGACCTGATGAACCGTGCTTACATTCTGCTGGCCGCCGCGGCCGTTCCCGCCCTCCTTTCCGCCGCCTCCTCGGGCAGCGGCCTGATCTCGGGCGTCGTGAAGGACGAGGCGGGAAAGCCCGTCGCCGGCGCCGTGGTCACCCTGGAGAACCGCGTGGCCGGACGCCTCCAGACCACCCGCACCGATGGCCAGGGTCGCTTTTCCCTGTACAACGTGCCCTTCAACGACTACCACCTGGAGGCGTCCGCGCCGGGCCTGGCCACCGCCCACCGCGACCTGGCCGTGCGCAACGCCCTTCCCCAGCACCTCGCCCTGAGCCTGCCCCAGGCCGGCGCGGTGGTGGTGGTGGAGGAACAGGAGGGCCTCATCGAGGACCACCCCTCCAGCCACATCCACATCGACCGCGCCACCATCGAGCAGATCCCCGCGGTGGTGCAGAGCCGGGGCATGGAGAGCATCCTGCTGGCCACCCCGGGGTTCATCCAGGACGAGAACGGGCGCTTCCACTTCCGGGGCAGCCACGGCCAGGCGATGTACGTCATCGACGGCGTTCCCGTCACCGACCAGATGCAGGCCACCTTCTCCAATTCCCTGGACCCGGGCCAGGTGGAAAGCATGGAGATCATCACCGGCGGCATCTCCGCGGAATACGGCGGCAAGCCCGGCGCGGTGGTGAACCTCACCTCCAAGTCGGGCCTGGGGACCCCCGGCGGCTTCGAAGGCAACGTCACCCTGGGCGCGGCCCGCTTCGCCACCTACGAGACCGGCCTGAGCCTGCGGGGCTGCGGCGACCGTGCCGGCTGGTTCGTCACGGCCGCGGGATCGTCCAGCGACCGCTTCCTGGACCCGGTCAACTTCGAGAACCTGCACAACCACGGCGCCACGGGGCGGGTCTTCACGCGCCTGGACTGGCTCCTTTCGGACCGCGACACCCTGCGGCTCTCCGCGGGCGGGGGCGCCACGGCCCGGGACGTGGTCAACCTCGCCAGCCAGGAGGCGCGGGGCCAGGACCAGCGCGCCCGCAACGTGGACGCGAACCTCAACCTGGGCTGGACCCGGCTGCTGGGCGCCGACGCCAGCTTCGAGGCCACCCTCTTCTACCGCCATTCCACCGCCAGGCTGGATCCCACCGCGGACCTGGCGCCGGGTTTCAGCGAAGGCGGCCCCGATTCCCCCTACTGGGCCCGCCAGGACCGGTCCCTGGACAACCAGGGGGCCACGGTGGCCTACCAGCGGAAGAAGGGCGACGACACGTTCAAGGCGGGGCTGCAGTACGTGCGCTACCCCCTGCGCGAGCGCTTCGCCTTCGCCGTCACCGACGGCGCCGCCGTCACGGACGGCTCCGATCCCCTCTACCCCTACACGCCCCAGGGCGGCGGGAACATCTTCCGGTTCGACGAGGGCTTCGCGCCGTCCCTGGCCTCGGCCTACGTCCAGCAGGACCTCAAGGCCGGCGGCTGGAACCTGGGCCTGGGCCTGCGCCTGGACAGCTACCACGGCCGGGGCTACGTGCACAACCAGCTGCAGCCGCGGGTGGGCGTGTCGCGCACGTTCCCGGCCACGGGCACGCTCCTGCGGGCCAGCTACGACCGCCTGCTCATCACGCCCGAGAACGAGAACCTGGCCTTCTCCACCTCCCAGGCCGCCTGGGACCTCACCGCCGCCGCGGGCACCCCCGTGCCCCGCCTGCGGCCCGAGCTCCAGGACAGCTTCCTCGTGGGGGTCGAGCAGCAGGTGGGCGGGGTCTTCAAGGCCAGCCTGGACTACTGGTGGAAGGACAGCCTCAACAGCGCCGACAACGACCAGTTCCTCAACACGGGCGTGCTCTTCCCCACCGCCGCCAGCCGCGGCAGTTTCCACGGCATGGACCTCCGCCTGGACCTGCTGGAGGTGCGCGGGTGGTCCGCCTACCTCAGCGCGGGCACCGTGCGCACCCTCTTCCGCAGCCCCACGGTGGGCGGCCTTTCCTCGGCCGAGACCTCCCTGCCCCCCGGGACGCCGTACCTCATCGACCACGACGAGAAGCTCACCCTGCAGCTGGGCGTCCACTACCAGTCGAAGACGTTCTTCGCGCAGGTGATCGGACGGTACGACTCGGGCCTGGTGGCCGGCGATCCCGCTGAAGCCGCGGGCAACCCCGACTACGCCTTCGGCATCCCCTTCGTGCGGGTCACGGACGACTCCCTGGTGGGCCCCACGTGGCGCATCCGGCCGCGCACCGTGTGGAACCTCAGCGCGGGCCGGGAGTTCCCCACCGGCGGCAAGACCTCCCTGGCCCTGGCCGCCAACCTCCTCAACGTCTTCGACGAGAAGGGCCTCTACAACTTCCTCAGCGCCTTCGGGGGAACCCACGTCATTCCGCCCCGCACCCTCGCGGTGAACCTGAAGTTCAAGTTTTAGCCTGCAGGGCCAATCGGACCGCCGTCTCGAATTGGGCGCGGTTGTAGGGCTTGGGCAGGAAGCCCGCCAGGTCCCCGCCGGTGAAGTCGCCCACGGCGAAGGTCTCGTTGTAGCCGCTGGTGAGCAGGACGGGGATGGTGGCGTCCTCGGCGGCCATGGCCCGGAAGGCCTCGCGGCCGTCCATGCGGGGCATCGTGAGGTCCATGATCACCAGGATGAGGTCCCGCCGCCGCTGCCGGAAGACGTCCACGGCCTCGGCGCCGTCGGCGGCCTCGACCACCTCGAGCCCCATGGCGGCGGCCAGGGCGCAGGCCACGGCGCGCGCCGGGCCCTCGTCGTCCACGATCAGCACCGTCCCGCGGACCTGGAAGCCCTCCGCGACCCGTTCCTCGGGCGTCTCGGC
>DBMS01000234.1:20346-30073 GCA_002297665.1 Holophagaceae bacterium UBA692
GTTGATGACCTCGCGGGTCATGCCGCAGCCCGTGTCGGAAACCTCGATGACCACGTAGCGCCCCGGCGGGATGGGGATGGCCGGGACCAGCGTGGTCAGGTAGACGGAATCGAGCCACTGCACCCCGGTGCGCAGGGTGATGGTCCCCCCCTCCTCGCCCAGGGCCTCGGAGGCGTTGGTCACCAGGTTCATGACCAGCTGCTGCATCTGGGCGGGGTCGCCCATGACCTCGGGCAGGGCGGCGGCCAGCTCCAGGCGGATGGAGGCCTTCTTGGAGATGGAGACCGAAAGGAGCTCGGTCATCTCCCGCACCACCAGGTTCAGGTTGACGGGCGTGATCATGACCTTGCCCTTGCCCGCGTAGGCCAGCATCTGGCGCGTGAGGTCCGCGGCGCGCAGGGAGGCCTTCTCGATCTGCTCCAGGTAGGGCGCCGCGGCGCTGCCGGGGTCCACCACCATGGACGCCAGGTTGCAGTTGCCCAGGATCGTGGTGAGCAGGTTGTTGAAGTCGTGGGCGATCCCCCCGGCCAGGACGCCCAGGCTCTCGAGCTTCTGGGACTGGCGGATGGCCTCCTCCCCCTCCTTGCGCTGGGTGATGTCGGCGCGGATGGCCACGAACTGGTAGGGCACGCCCTGGGGGTCCAGGTAGGGGACGATGGTGGTGTCCACCCAGTAGAAGGTGCCGTCCTTGGCCCGGTTGCGGATCTCGCCCTTCCAGACCTTCCCGGCCTTGATGGTGCGCCACAGGTCGGTGAAGAACGCCTTGGGGTGGTGGCCGCTGTTGATGATCCGGTGGTCCTTGCCCAGCAGTTCCTCGCGGGCGTACTTGGAGATGGCGCAGAACTTGTCGTTGACGTACGTGATCCGGCCGAAGGCGTCGGTGATGGCCACGATGGCGTGCTCGTCCAGGGCGTTCTTGAACACCTCCAGCTCGTGCACGGCGGCCCCGAGCTTGGCCTCGACGCCGTTGCGCTCCACGAAGGGCCTGGCCAGGCCGTAGTAGAGCCGGGAGCCTTCGCTCACCGCCAGGCGCCACACCAGCGTCACCCGCGTGCCGTCCTCCCGCCGGAAGCGCGACCGCTGGGGTTCCAGGGAGCCGTTCATCCGGCTCGTCTCCATGACGTGCTTCACCAGGGGCAGGTCCAGGGGATCCACCAGGTCCAGGAAGCGGCGCCCCAGGAGCTCCCGGGGCGCGTAGCCCCACAGCCCCTGGCAGCCCGTGCCCACGGCCTGGAAGGCGCCGTCGGGACCCAGGGAGAAGAAGACGTCGTTGCTCTGGGCCATCACCCAATCGAACAGGGAACCGGCACCATCCTTGGGGAGGGCCGGTTCCCTGGAGCATGATTCATTCTGTGACATGGTGGGCTTTCCAACTCCCAACCATGATAATGAGTCTCGTCCGCCAGTGCTGAATAAATCTACCGGACCCGGTTCCCCAGCGGGAAGGTCTCGGTGGCTCCCCAGGCGATGGCGCCGCCGGGGGTGTTCGTCTTGTTCCAGAGGCATTCCCGCACGGTGAACAGCTTCTTCGCGGTGTCGATGGTCACCACCTGGAAGGACAGCTTCTTGGGGTCCTTGGCGGAGTCCTTGCCCTTCATGGGCGAATCCACCCGGAAGACGGGAATGGAAAGCTGGGTCATCTTGTTGTCCACCGTGACGCTGTTCTCGCCATTCCAGGTTCTGAATTGATTAAAGTTATCGTGACCATGGAACCATGCGACGATGTTCTTGTGGGCCTTGAGGAAGGTGGCCAGGTCCTTGACCTCCTTGGTGGGCGCGGTGGAGGGGGTGACCTTGGTGGCGGGGGCGACCAGGTTGCTGATGTCCATGGCGTCCCGGAAATAGTTCGAGAACCCGCCCGCCCAGGGGAAGTCCAGCCCGTTGGAGAGGGGATCCCGGAAGTTGGCGCCGGTCTGCTCGGGGGGCATGTGCGCGAAAATGAACACGGGCGCGCTGGTGGGGACGTTGGTCAGGTAGGCCTCCAGCTTCTCCCGCATCTCGGCGTCCAGCCACATGTTCACGAACACGAAGTGCATCCCGCCGAACACCTTCACGGAGAAGACCTTGTGGAGGTTGTAGTTGAATTCGGTGGTGAGCAGCGGCACGTCGGGCTTCACGGTCCAGTTGTAGATGTTGACGAAGCACGTGGGGTCGCTGGCGGGGTTCATGACCTCGGGCCCGCCCAGGGCGTTGGAGACGTCGTGGTTGCCCGGCGTCAGGAAGATGGGAAGGGCCGCGCCCTTGCGGTCCTTGAGGGTCAGGCCGTCCGAGTAGATGGCCTTCCACTGGTTGAAGCTGGCCGCGGAGGAATTGCCGTTGGACTCCGGCGGCAGGACGCTCCTGCTGGCGAGGTCGCCCGTGACCGCCATGAAGTCGAAGTTGCCGAAGGCCACGCCGGCGTTGACGCCGTAGTCGCCGGGCGCCGCCACGCCGGGAAGCAGGTTCATGGCGTCCCGGGCCCGGCTGTTCACCTCGAAGGCGTCCACGGCCGTGGTGGCTCCCTGGAAGGCCGCCGAAGCGGGGGTCACGTCGCCGAAGTGGCAGTCGGAGGTGAAGAGGAACTGCACCGTGTCCACCGGCTTGACGTTGACGGTGAAGGTGCGGGTGGTCACCGAAGCGCCCATGGAGACCTGGGCCGTGAGGGTCACGGCGCCGTCCCCGCCCACCGGCGGCCTCACGACCTTCCCGGCCGGGCTGAGGGTCACCGGATTGCTGGAGGTCCACGCGATGGCGGAGCCGGCGGCGGCGCCCTTGGTGGGCAGGGTGACGTCCTTGGTGACGCTGGCGGCGGTGTCGCCGGTCGCGTAGGCGATCTCGATGACGCTGGCGTCCGCGGCGGTGCGGTCACCGTCGGCCACCGAGGAACTGCTCGCGCAGGAAACCCCCATGACCAGGGTCACCGTGGCTGCGCCCAGCAGCACGGTCGGGGATGGGTACGGTCGAAGTCGCATGTTGGCTCCTGGAAAGGTGGACGCACCCCACCCCTCCGCCGGAATGGCGGGAGGCAAGGCTGGCGCATGGATCGCGGCTTGAAAGGCCTGGGCTACCCAGGGCAATTCAAGTGCCAGGATCCTCAGGGCTCGCGAAGCGGCCCCGGCGCCTGCGTCCGCTTGCCAGCCAGCCCCATGGGCGAGCGACCCATGCGAGCGACCATTGCGGGATCCCGCACGCAGGATGCGGCAACCCGCACGGGCGGCGGCCCGCGTGCCCTCAGCGGCTCGCGGCGCCGGCCTCCACGCGCACCGTGAGGCCTTCCAGGAGGTCCCAGGTCTGGTGGCATTCGTCGCAGCTGCTCCTGGGCTCGCCGCAGGGGAAGCCCTCGGCGCCCACGCCCTGGCAGCGGGGATTCTGGACGAAGAACAGCAGCTCGCCGACGACTTCGTACATGCGCTCCCGCTGGGCGCTCTCGGGCAGCGCGCGCAGGGCCTGGACGAGCTTCCACTCCGCAGGACTCAGATCCGCCTGGATGATGGTCTCGGGCATGGGGGCCTCCTTGGCTATGGCCAGTATAGGCAGGGAGCCTCCCCAAAGGCGACCCTTCCGGTAACTTGTGACCGGCGCCGGATTGCCGGTAGGGTTGTGGCTGGAGGGCCCATGAAGGCGGTGATCCAGCGGGTGAAGCGGGCGGAAGTGCGATCCGGATCCCAGGCGGCGGCCATCGGCCCCGGCCTCCTGGTGCTCGCGGCCCTGGAGAAGGGCGACACGGAGGAGCAGTGCCGCTGGGCCGCCGCAAAGATCGCCGCGCTGAGGATCTTCGAGGACGCCGATGGCCGCATGAACCTGTCCGTCCAGGACACCGGCGGCGAGATCCTCGTCATCTCCCAGTTCACGCTGGCGGGAAGCCTCGAGCGGGGAAGGCGCCCTTCCTTCGACGGGGCCATGGCCCCGGAGCCGGCCCGGGACCTTTTCGGGACCTTCGCGGGTCTCCTGGAGGCCCAGTGGCCGCGGGTGAAGCGCGGCTTCTTCCAGGAGCACATGGAGGTGGACCTGGTCAACGACGGCCCCGCGACCTTCATCCTCGAACGCTGATCACTTCTTCGCGGCGGCGCCCACCATCACGGCCTTGAACCGGGCGAGGGCCTCCTCGCGGGTGCTCCCCGGGGGAAGGCGCATCACCGCCAGCACCAGGCCGTTGCCCCCCACGGCCCAGGCCTGGGTCGCGCCCGCCCCGCCCGCCGGCGCCGCGGACTTGAACCACCAGGCGTTCTCCTTGAAGGTCTCGTCCATGAAGCTGAGCAGGAGCCTGCGGTAGAGGCGCACCGCCTCCTCCTGGGCCGGGTCCGCGAGCCAGCGCAGCAGGGCCTCGGGGCTCGCGCGCAGCAGGTCCCCCTCGCCGAACCAGGACGCGTCCAGGTCCGGCACGCCTTCGGCGTCCGGCAGGCGCCGGCCCAGGAAGGGCTGGAAGACGTCCAGCATGCGGGCCCGCGCGGGGCCGTCGCCGTAGTCCTCCGCCCACCGCTGGGCGGACATGCGCGCCCAGCCCATGAAGGCGAGCCGGCAGTCCTCCCGCAGCGCCTTGGCCAGGTCCACGCGGCCATGGCCCTTGGGGTTCGAGCACCGGAAGGGGCCCATGGCCCCGGTGCACTTGAACGAAAGGACCCCGCTCTCCCAGACCGCGCCTTCGAGCTTGGCCCAGAGCAGCTGGGAGAAGGCCCCCATGGGCCCTTCCAGCGCGGCGTCGCCGAAGCGGTACACCTCCATGTCGGGGCCGGCCAGCGCCAGCGATTCCCCGGGAAGGAGCGCGGGCCGCGGCGGCGGGGCCTTCGGGGGGGCCGCCGCCATCGCCGCGGTGGCCAAAAGTCCGGAGAGCGAAACTGCGCCGATCCACATCTGGGAGCCCCTTGAAGGGAAGTATAACGGCGCCCCGCGGCCCACGGCATAATGGTTCCCATGGCCACCCTCACCGTCATCACCAACCTGAAGGGGGCCGTGACCCCCGATCCCGCGCGCCCCTGGGCCGTGGATTTCATCGAGGACGCGGCCATCGCCGCGGGCGGAGGGAAGGTCCTGTGGACCGGTCCGCGCGCGGAACTTCCCGCGCGATTCCAGGACGCCGGCGTCGTGGACGGCCAGGGGCGCTGGGCCTCTCCGGGCTTCGTGGACCCCCACACCCACCTCCTCTTCGGCGGGGACCGCAGCCACGAGTTCAACCGCCGCCTCCACGGCGTCACCTACGCCCAGCTCGCCGCCGAGGGCGGCGGCATCCGCGAGACCGTGCGCGCCACGCGCGCCGCCACGGTCCCCGAGCTGGTGGCCCTGGGCGAGGAGCGCCTGCGCGCCTACCGCCGCAAGGGCGTGCTGCACCTGGAAGCCAAGACCGGCTACGGCCTGGAGCTGGAGGCCGAAAGCCGCCTCCTGGAAGCCTACGCCCGCCTGCGGAGCCGCGGCTGGAGCCTGGACGTCACCCTCATGCCCGCCCACGACCTGCCGCAGGAATTCGCCGGGGATCCTGACCGCTACGTCGCCGAGGTGGCGGATTCCTGGCAGCCCGAGCTGGTGCGGCGCCACCCCGGCGTCGCGTCCCACTGCGACGTCTTCGTGGAGAAGGGCGTGTTCACCCCGGCCCAGGGGCGGGCCGTCCTGGAGTCCGGGCGCCGCCTGGGCCTCAAGCCCCGCATCCACGCCGACGAGTTCTGCTCCACCGGCGGCGCCGAACTGTCCGCGGAGGTGGGCGCCGCCAGCGCCGACCA
The DNA here is from genome assembly GCA_002297665.1 of Holophagaceae bacterium UBA692. Classification (GTDB taxonomy): domain Bacteria; phylum Acidobacteriota; class Holophagae; order Holophagales; family Holophagaceae; genus Mesoterricola. Next base: position 26,037 of record DBMS01000234.1, read on the forward strand.
CCTGATGTTCGCGTCGGACGCCGGCATCCGCGCCATGGCCCAGGCCGGGGTGGTGCCCACCCTGCTTCCCGCCACCACCCTGTTCCTGGGCATGAAGGACTACGCCCCGGCCCGGAAGATGATCGCCGAAGGCTGCCGCGTCGCGCTGGCCTCGGACTTCAACCCCGGCTCCTGCGCCTGCATCGATCCCCTCCTGGTGCTTCGCCTGGGCTGCCTGCAGCTGCGCCTGACCTTCGAGGAGGCCTTCACCGCCATGACGCTCCACCCGGCCCGCAGCCTCGGCCGCGCCGACCTGGGCCACCTGCACCCCGGGGCCAGCGCCCGGGTCCTCCTGTGGGACGTCAAGCACCCCCTGGACCTGGTGTACTGGATGGGCGAGGCCTTCCTTCCGGCCATCGTGGAGCCCGCCTGACGGCCCGGAGCAGTCATAAATAATATCTAAAAAGCCCCGGTTCCCCGGGGCTTTCGTTCATGCGGGCCATGCCAGGGTCCTCACTGCCCCCGGCCCTTGAATTCCTCGACGATGTGGTAGATCCGTTCCTTGGCCCGAAGCTTGGCCTTCTTGAGTTCCACTTCCTCGATGGTCTCCTTGGCGGAAAGCCGGATCTTGTTGCGGAGGTAGGTCAGCCTCTCGTCGGCCGCCTTGTGTTCCTCCATCAACTTCTTGAATTCGAAATTCTCCCTCGTCAGGCTGTCCTGAATGTCTGGGCGGAGAAAGTCCATGAATCCTCCATAAAAAGAATGTTGTCAGCCACTTCTGACTTCGGTGGACTTATTCTTGCCCCTAGAGTACTCCCGGCCCCATCCCCGTCAAGTGATTAGAACCCGATCTTCCCCTCCCTTTTTCCCCTGCTTCCCGGAGACCGCGCGTGCATTGGTTCGAGCGGGATTTTGACCATCCGCACTACTTCGAGATCTACCGGGACAAGATCCTGGAGGCGGCCCAGGAGGGCCCGGGGCTTGCCCGGCTCCTGGACTTGCCGCCCGGCTCCCGGGTGCTGGACCTCCCCTGCGGCTGGGGCCGCCTGCGGCCCGCGCTGGAGGCCTGCGGGCACCGGGTGGTGGGCGGGGACCTCAGCCCCATGAACCTCCGCCGCCACGCCCGGGAATTCCCCGGGGACCTGGTGCGCCTGGACCTCCGGTCCCTGCCCTTCCGGGACGGCTGTGCCGACGCCGTGTTCTGCGCCTACACCAGCTGGGGCTACTTCGCGACCGACGAGGAGAACCAGCGCCAGCTGGACGAGTTCGCCCGGGTCCTGAAACCGGGCGGGACCCTCCTGCTCGACCTGGCCGGCCGGGACTTCTTCCTCCGGGCCCTGGCGGCCATGGGCCGCGATTGGTACGAGGTGGAAGGCCTCTACCTGGAGCGGGTGCGCCTCAGCGACGACGGCCGCCGGTTCCTCACGGACCGGATCATGCGCGGGACCCGGTTCCAGCACGACATCTGGATCCCCACCGACCCCGAGGTGCGGGCCGCCCTGGCGGCCGCGGGCCTGGAAATCGACCGGACCTTCGGGAACGTCCAGGGCGCCCCCTGGTTTCCCCACGCCGAACGCTGGATCTACCGGGCCGAGAAGCCCAGGAAGGCGCCCTGATAGGGGCAGGACCCCCTCGCGGGGGTCCTGGTGAACCGGTAAGCCGGATTCTGTCGTGGGACGTCATTCCTCTAGGACGATCATCACTGATCGCCTCAAGCGACCTACCCGCTGGCTCGATCGGGCCGATCCTCACTTCCGGAGAAGTTCGCCAGCCTATTTGGTCTTGCTCCGTGGGGGGTTTACCTAGCCCGCCCTGTTGCCAGGAACGTCGGTGGGCTCTTACCCCACCCTTTCACCCTTACCTGATCCCCGTTGCCGGGGCCATCGGCGGTCTGCTCTCTGTTGCACTGTCCATCGGGTCGCCCCGCCCAGGGATTACCTGGCCCACTGCCCTATGGAGTCCGGACTTTCCTCTGCGGATTTACGCAGCGACGCCCTGGTCCACGTCTTCAGCCTATCACACCCGACCCCTCTCACCTACACCAGGACGGATCCAACCGGAAACCAGGCCGTCGGCAGGAGAAGTTCCCTGGCCGAGGGATCTGTATGAATTATTATTGTATCGTCTCGCACCCGAGTCCCTTGCAAAGGAGCACCATGGCCCTGACCACCCCCCCGAGCCTTTTAGCCACCGCGTTCATCCTGGCGGTTTCAAGCCAAGCCCTCCGGGCGGATGATCCCGTCTGGCACAACCATTCCGCGAAGGACATCACCTTGAAGGTGGTTGCGGATTCCAAGAATGAAGGCATCATGACCTTCACCCCCGGCGGCACGTTCAAGACGACGGGGGATATCATCACCTGGAAAGCCGGCCAGAAAATGACCGTGAAGTACAGTTCCCTGCCGAAATACGCCCACTTCAAGTTCCAGGTCATCGACAGCACGGGCCGATGGGCCACCTTCGTCGCCGACAACCCCTCCTTCGGAAGCCCAACGGTGAAGTTGCAGGAAGGCGAGCATAGCCCTCAGACCAACCCCCCCAAGGATGACGGCCGCCAATCCCTCTACGACACCGGGAGGTCGAAGGGCGGGCTCCAGATCTCGAACACCTTCATGACCTGGCCCTACCCGGTCAAATGGAATTGAAGCGCTCCAATCCAGGCCAGACACAGAAAGCCCCCGCGTGAGCGGGGGCTTTTGAGTTTAACGTCGCGGCGACCTACTTTTCCACCTGTGTGCCAGGAAGTATCATCGGCCCTCTGGAGCTTAACTGCCGTGTTCGGGATGGGAACGGGTGTGACCTCCAGGGTAAAGCCACGACGAAGGGGTCAGACTTCGTTGTGTTGAAGCGAAGGGTGAGGCGAGACGAGCCTAAACGTTAAGCATGGTCTCATTGATTGGATGCAATTGATTGATGAAAAGTCAAGCCAGTGGACCCATTAGTATCGCTCAGCTCAACGCGTTACCGCGCTTACACATGCGACCTATCAACGTCGTGGTCTACGACGGGTCTCGTGGGGAGATCTCATCTTGAGGGGTGTTTCGCGCTTAGATGCTTTCAGCGCTTCTCACTTCCCGACATAGCTACCCAGCATTGCATTTGGAAACACAACTGGAACACCAGAGGTCAGTCCATCCCGGTCCTCTCGTACTAAGGACAGGTCCTCTCAAATCTCCTACGCCCACACTAGATAGGGACCGAACTGTCTCGCGACGTTCTGAACCCAACTCACGTACCGCTATTGATCGGCGAACAGCCGAACCCTTGGGACCTGCTTCAGCCCCAGGATGCGATGAGTCGACATCGAGGTGCCAAACCTTGCCGTCGATATGAACTCTTGGGCAAGATCAGCCTGTTATCCCCGGCGTACCTTTTATCCGTTGAGCGATGGCCCTTCCATGCGGAACCACCGGATCACTATGACCTGCTTTCGCATCTGCTCGACGTGTGTGTCTCGCAGTTAAGCTCCCTTATACCATTGCGCTCTGCGGCTGATTTCCAAACAGCCTGAGGGAACCTTTGCACGCCTCCGTTACTCTTTAGGAGGCGACCGCCCCAGTCAAACTACCCGCCTGACACTGTCTTCCACCCGGATGACGGGCGCGAGTTAGAGATCAGCATTGCGCAGGGAAGTATCTCAACGACGACTCCACCGACCCTGACGAGCCAGTTTCAAAGTCTCCTTCCTATCCTGCACAGCACAATGCCAACCTCAATGTCAAGATGTAGTAAAGGTGCACGGGGTCTTTCCGTCTAAGTGCGGGTAACCGGCATCTTCACCGGTGCTACAAGTTCGCTGAGTCTCTGCTGGAGACAGTTTCCAGATCGTTACGCCATTCGTGCAGGTCGGAACTTACCCGACAAGGAATTTCGCTACCTTAGGACCGTTATAGTTACGGCCGCCGTTCACCGGGGCTTAAATTCGCAGCTTCGCTTGCGCTAACCGCTCCTCTTGACCTTCCGGCACCGGGCAGGCGTCAGCCCCTATACCTCCTCTTTGGAGTTTGCAGAGACCTGTGTTTTTGTTAAACAGTCGCCTGGAACATTTATGTGCCACC
>DBMS01000030.1:0-5186 GCA_002297665.1 Holophagaceae bacterium UBA692
TGTTGAGGCAGCACCTCATCCGGTAGATCCATGGGCCCAGCCTGGCGGAGGAGGCTGGCGTTCCCGGTCCGCGGCCTTCAGCGCCGGGTCTTCAGCGTCAACGGATCGCGCAGGGGCAGGCGCACCAGAGGAAGGGGCACAGCGTCCTTGAGGAGACCTGGATGGCCGGCGGGGTCCCCGGCTTCCACCTCGGCTGCCTTGCCCACCACCAGCACCACCAGTTTTCGCGGATCCAGGCAGCCTCTCGCCACCCTCTGGACATCCTCCGCGGTGACGGCCTGGATCCGCTCCCGGTAGTCGAGCCACCCGTCCCGGGGCCATCCCAGGGTCTCCTCCCCCGCAAAGGCCTCCGCGGAGCGGCGCTTCTGCCCCCACTGGGCGGGGTAGGCCAGGATCATCCCGTCCTTGATCGTGGCCAGCTCTTCCGCAGGCACCAGGGTGGTCTTGAGGCGGTCCATCTCCTCGAGGACCAGGCGCAGCGCGTAGGCCACCGACGGGTTACTGGTCTGGAGGGAGCCGCCCCAGTTGCCCCTCCAATAGGGACAATCCTCGAACCGGGTCTCCACACCGTAGGTCAGACCCTCGTCGCTGCGGATGCGCTTCAGGAGCCGGGACGTGAACCCGCCGCCCCCGAGGATCTGGTTCATCACCAGGGCCGCGTGCCAATCCGCGTCGCTGCGCCGCAGGCCCGGCAGGGTGAAGGCCAGGAGGCTCTGGGGCACGTCCTTGTCCACCACGTAGATGCCCGGCCGGCGCCGGAAGGACGGGGCGGGCACCTTGGGGCTGGCCTGGGCGGCGGCCCCGGGCTTCAGGGCGCCCAGGGTGTGGTTCAGGAGGTCCAGCATGGCCTCCTTCTTGAACTTGCCCGACACCGAGACGACCAGGTTCGCGGGGTGCAGGAGCCGGGCGTGGAAGGCCGCCAGGTCCTCCCGGGTGATGGCCTTGAGGCTGTCTCCGGTCATCTGGGCGGAACTGAAGTGGTCCTCGCCGTTGAGGAGGCGGGGCAGCTCGCCCTTGGCGATCCCGTCGGTCTTGTCGTTGCGGGCCATGAGGCCCTGCAGGAGGTTCTCCTTGGCCTGGTCCAGGCGGTCCTGCGCGAAGGCGGGGCGGGTCAGCACCTGCATGAACAGGTCCAGGCCCTCCTTCAGGTCCTTTTCCATGAACTCCATGGTTACGGTGCCGGAAGTTTCCCCCAGGTTCGAGCCGATGTCCCCGGCGAGGAATTCCAGCCGTTCGTCCAGGGCCGCCGCGGACGTCTTCACGGTGCCGCCCGCGCGCATCTGCATGCCGGTGAGGGCGGCGAGGCCCTCCTTTCCCTTGGGATCCAGGTAGGAGCCTCCCCGGACGAACACCTGGAGCCTCACGAAGGGCACCCCCGAGGGGTCCGCGGCCACATGGACCGGGATTCCGTTCTTCAGCTTCGCCTTGAAGGCCGCCGCGCGGGGAACCTCGAAGGCCAGGGGCTTGAAGGTGAGCTGCTCCGGCCTCGCGGGCGGGACGTTGGCCAGGAGGGCCCCTGAGGCCAGCAGGGCCAGGATCGTTGCGCGGACCATCACTTTGCCTCCTTGCGGCGGATCACCATCGTGTTGCGGGCCTCGGGGCCGAAGTACGCCTTGGCCACGCGCTGGACGTCCTCGCGGGTCACCGCGTTCAGGCGCGCGGGCTCTTCCAGGAAGTCCTTGTAGCTGCCGGCCCCTTCGGCCTCGGCCAGCTGGTCCCGGAGGTCGCCGTTGTTCTCCATGCGGGCGTAGGTGGAAGCCTGCACCTGGTTCTTGACCTTCTGCAGCTCCTGGTCGGTGACGCCCTCCTTCTGGATGCGCTCCACCTCCTGCAGGAGAAGGCCCTCCACCTCCTCGGGCGTATGCCCGGGGGCGGGAATGCCTCCGAGGTAGAAGAGGCCGCCGAACTTCATGCCTCGGTTGCCGGCCCCGGCGTTGACGGCGACCCGCTTGCGGATCACCAGCTCCCGGTTGAGGCGCCCCGACTGGCCGTTCAGGATGGAGCTGAGCACATCCAGGGCCGCCGCGTCCTTGTGGACGGAAGGAACGGTCTTGTGGGTGACCTGGACCATGGGCATGGCGTTGGCCGTGGCCACCAGGCGCTGCTCGGCGCCCTGGGGCGGCTCGAGGGTCGTGACCTTGGGGGGCGGGGCGGTGCGGGAGGGGATGGCGCCGAAGTACGTCTGGAGGGTGGCGAAGGCCTCCTCGGTCTTGAAGTCGCCCACGAGGATCGCGGTGATGTTGTTGGGAGCGTAGTAGGTGGAGAAGAAGTAGTCCGCCTGGTCCCGGGTGACGGTGGTGATGTCGCTGGGCCAGCCGATGACGGGCCAGCTGTAGGGGTGGGCCTGCCAGATCAGGGCGTTGAAGGTCTCCTGCACCTTGCCGGTGGGGGTGGCCTCCACCCGCAGTCGGCGCTCCTCCAGCACCACGTCGCGCTCGCTGTAGAACTCGCGGAACACCGCGTTCTTCAGGCGGTCCGCCTCCAGCCAGGCCCAGAGCTCCAGCTTGTTGGCGGGCACGTCGATGTGGTAGAAGGTGCGGTCCGAGGTGGTGTTGGCGTTGAGGCCGGTGGCACCGGCCTGCTTGTAGACCTTGTCCAGCTCGTCCTTGACGATGAGGCCGCGCTGCTCCTGCACCAGCTTGTCGAGCTCGGCCAGGAGCTGCTGGTGGCGGGGGCTGCGCGCCTTGGGATCGTTGATGTCGGCGATCTCCCCGCGGCGCAGCTTCTCCCGGAGGGCGTCGAGCTCCTTGCGGATCTCGGCCACGGTCCGGTCCTGCAGGGCGTTCAGCTCGGCGTCGCGCTTGGCGTCCCGGGTGCCGATGGTCTTGGTGCCCTTGAACATCATGTGTTCGAAGAGGTGCGCGATGCCCGTGATGCCGGGGCGCTCGTCGGCGCTGCCCACCCGGGCCACCCAGCCGCAGGAGATGGTGGGCTCGTCATGACGTTCGACCATGAGGACCCGCATGCCGTTGGGCAGGGTGCGCTCGGTGATGGGTATGTCCTGGGCCGAAAGGGGCGCCAGGGCGCAAAAAGCTGCCGCGGCAACCCGGCCTGGGGTGCGGAACATGGATCCTCCTGGGAATGGCTACGGGAGTGGTGACCTGCTGGGATACCTCAATGGATCGAGGATGGGGGGAGCGTCGTTCGGGGGATTTCCCCTTGCTTCATCTTTTTCGGTGCCTCGTTAGTTGACAATGTCTCGTTCAGTGAAAAAATCGTGGCGATTTAATCCCCGAGGACGGTTGACGTTAGTGCCTTTGCTAATAAGCTTTACGCAATTAAGCGCATCCGGTTCCAGGCTGGGAAGCGGTACCGGTTCTCCAGTATCGGGGATCGGTCCGGTCCGGAGGCGGTCCAGTTTCGGCATTTGCAGGTAGTCCGGACGGCCTTGGCCGGAATTTCGACCCGCGTGCCTCTCCCGGGGGCGATCTTGTGGTTGAATCGGTTCCATGCGTGCCAATCCCCAGCGACCGCGCCGCGTCCTCGTCATCGAGGACGAGGTGGCCCTTGGAACGCTGCTGAAGGCCAATCTGGAGTCCGAAGGCTTCACCACGACGCTGGAGGGGGACGGGGAGGCCGGCCTCGCCGCCCACGTCCGGGAGGCGGCGGACCTCATCGTCCTGGACCTGTCCCTTCCGGGCATGGACGGCTTCGAGGTGCTGCGCACCCTGCGCAGGCGCCAGGACAAGGTGCCGGTGCTCATCCTCACCGCCCGTTCGGGAAGCGAGGACCGGATCCATGGACTTTCCTACGGCGCCGACGATTACCTGGCCAAGCCCTTCGCCATGCTGGAGCTCACGGCCCGCATCCGGGCCATCCTGCGCCGCGCCGCGCCCGAGGAGGAGGGGCGCCGCATGGCTCGCAGCGGGCCCTACCGCATCGACTACGTCCACCTGTCGGTGCACCGGGGGCGCAGGGACACCCAGCTGACCCTGCGGGAATTCCGGCTGCTGGAGGTGCTGTTGGCCCACCCCGGGCGGGTCCACGGGCGCCAGGACCTGGTGAACCTGGCCTGGGAGGCCGACGCCCACCCCACCCTGCGCACCGTGGACAAGCACATCAACACCCTGCGGAAGAAGCTGGGGGACTCGGACGAGAACCCCGCCATCCAGACCCTGGAACGGGAAGGCTACCGCTGGACCCTGCCGGTGAAGGGGTGAGGCGACGATGCAACAGGCGTGCAGCTTCCTTGCCCTCCCGTGACGAAGATGTGACACTAAGCTATTTGATTGAAGCATTTAAAATTAGGTTATAAAAAATTATAATTTTACAAATTATTCTCTTGAGTTCTTCTTGCTGGGGGTGTAGCCCGACCCGACCATGGATACCAACCAAGGGAAATTCAACTCAACCCGATTCCCAGGAGGAACCCCATGATCAGACCCGGCCAACTGTCGGGGCCAGGAAGGCTCTGCTCCCTCATCGTCGCTTCGTCCACCCTGCTGTTCAGCCAGAGCGCCGCCGTGGGCAATCTCACGGGCCAGGTCACCGGGCCCGGGGGCAAGCCCCTCGCGGGCGCGCTGGTCCAGGTCGACACGGGCCGCGGCATGCGGGAATTCCGCTCGGGCGCGGACGGCAAGTTCATGGTGCCCCAGCTCCTGCCCGGAACGGCGAAGGTCCACGTGACCGCCAAGGGCATGAACGCCTTCCGGACGCAGGTGAACGTGGTGGCCAACCAGAACGTCGTCCTCAACGTGCCCCTGGCCCTGGTGGCCGAAGCGTACGTGGAAGTGGTCGCCATGCAGAATCCGGAAGTCGGCGTGGATCCCGGCGTTGCCGTGACGGGCAAGAACTTCGACGCGGAAGCCATCGCCAGCCTGCCCAACATCGGCTCCAGCCCCTACTCCGCAGCCCTCAAGACCCTCCCCGGGACGCCGTCGGGGGGCTACAACTTCCACGGTTCCGAGGACGGCGGCAACGGATACGCCATCAACGGCGTGGAGTCCCGGTCCGCCAGCGGCGGCACCCAGATGCTGCCCCTCAACCCCGACCTCATCGAGCAGTTCAATGTCCTTTCCGCCGGCGTATCCGCGAAGTACGGCCGTTTCGTGGGCGGGGTGGTGAACACCGTGACCAAGAGCGGCAGCAACACCTTCCAGGGCTCCGCGCGCCACGACTTCACCAGCGATTCCTGGAACGCCCTGCCGCGCCAGTCGGCCTACACCACCAGCAAGAAGGTGCCCCGC
>DBMS01000030.1:5198-21838 GCA_002297665.1 Holophagaceae bacterium UBA692
TTCTTCGCGGTGGGCTACAACACCACCACCCCGAGCGTCACCAAGGTGATCACCGGGTCGGTGGGCAGCGGCCTCTTCGCTCCCTACACGTACTCCTCCACCAGCGCCAGCGAACTCAAGGACATCCGCCTGGACTGGCAGGTCAATGGCGAGAACAAGGTTTCCGGGTCCTGGAGCCGCTACCTTTCCACCAGTTCGGCCTCCACCAACGGCCGGGGCATCTCCACCCTCGCCGCAGGCGGCGGCCCCTCGCGCACGGAGAAGGGCTACAAGTCGGTGAGCTGGACCAGCACCCTGACCAGCACCCTTCTGCTGGACGTCATCGCCAGCGAGACCCTCGTCAAGAGCGGCGGCGCGGGCACGGGCTCCCCGGGCGGCGCGGGCGTGGTGACCTGGAGGGACACCAAGGCTCCGGGCAACGGGGATCTTTACGACAACGGAAGCAACGCCGGGAACCTGAGCCAGGAGAAGATCCGGACCCTGGGCGTCAACCTGGCCTGGAACGGAGCGAACCATTCCCTGGAGAGCGGCCTGCAGTACTACCACAGCCGCATCGATTCCATGGGCAGCTATTCCGGCTCCGACGGCGGCAACGCCTCCATGACCCCCTCCCACGCCCTTCTGCAGTTCTACGGCTGGAATCTGGCGGCCCCGCCCTCCATGGACCGCGCCTACCGCAACCTCGTGGTCGACGATTCAACGCGCACCCGGCTGGTGATGTTCGATCCCCTCCAGGGCGGCGCCGACACCCGGATCATCGGACTGTTCGTCAACGACGTGTGGACCCTGAACAACCACTGGATCGTCAACCTCGGGGTGCGCTATGACCGCAACCAGGTGGACCTGGACCCCGAGGGGGACCGCTTCACGGCCACGTCCCTGACCCCGCGCCTCTCGGCCTCCTACGACCTCCAGGGCAACACCCGGCACGTCTTCGGCCTGAGCCTGGCGGAATACGCCGGGCAGTACAACGTCAGCACCTTCTCGGCCACCAGCGTCTCCAATACGGTTCCCGTGCGCCTCTACAAGTACTACGGCGCCGGAAACGGCAGCGACGCCCTGAATGCCGACGGTTCCATCAACTGGTCCGTGTGGGGCAGGTCCGCCTCCGCCCTGGGCGTGGGCAACCCCTACCAGGCCACCGTCAATCCCCTTACCAACCGATCGGTGACGGCCGATCCCGACATCAAGCCTCCCCGGTCCCGGGAGGCGACGCTCTCCTACCGCTACACCGATTCCCGCCAGTCCCTTTCAGCCACCTTCATCCACAAGCTGCAGGACAACTACGTCGGCTTGAAATACCTGGGTGCCGCCGGCACTGCGCCGGGCGCGGCGAAGAAGCAGTACTTCACGGATTCGGGCATGGAAGCCCGGTACGAGGCCCTGGAGCTCCAGTACAAGCGCCAGATCACGCCAGAATTCAAGGCGGGAGGCAACCTCAGCTGGTCCTACACCCGGGCCAACGCGGGGCAGGGCGTGGGCACCAGTTCCCGCAACCAGTTCGGCGACTTCATCGCCAACGACCTGGTGGATCCCTTCGGCCCCCAGCCCGGGCAGTGGTCCTCCTCCTCCACGCCGTTCACGATGCACCTGGATGCCACCTACACCCATTCCTTCGGCAAGGCCGGAAAGCTGGAAGTGTCCATGCTGGGCAACTACTGGGGCCGGAGCTTCCGGGGCTACCGCTCCTATTCGGGCCCCACCAGCGCGGAGATCAAGAGCTACGGCTATCCCGACAGTGTGACGCGGTCCTACGCGGACTCGCCCACCTGGTGGCCGGAGCAGTTCGGGTTCGACCTGCACGTGGGCTACGAAATCCCGCTCTACAAGAAGGTCACCTTCTTCACGGCCCTGGACGTGCTGAACGTCTTCAACCACATGCAGCCGATGTACGTGAACTACAGCACGGCGCTCACGGACGGGACCCGGACCTTCGCGCCCTACGACCCGTCCATCGCGGCGGCCTACCCGGACTGGTATTCCAACCCCAAGCTCCGGCCCGTGGCCTACAACGCGCCGAACCCCACCAACAACCCCTACATCATGGCCGATGGGCAGACCGGCGACTACACCGCCCCCCGAAAGATCCAGGTCCGCGCCGGGTTCCGTTTCTAGCTTCCCTTTCCCAAACCGCCTGCCCGGGCTTCCCGGGCAGGCCATCTGATTGCGAGTCATGATGTCCCATCGCATTTCCGCCGCCTTCCTCCTGCCCGCGATGCTCGTCGCCCAGGCCCCCGCGGAGGACACCTCGGCCCTGGTGGCCAAGTACGCCGCCGTCGTCAAGAACTACGCCGCCCACCTCAAGGAGGGCAAGGCCGCCAAGACCCGGCTGCCCCTGGACGCCACGCCCGAAGGCCTCTCCGTGATGATCGCCCACGAGACCCGCCCCGGCGTGCGCCAACTCCTGCTCCAGGCCCGGTACTTCATGTTCCGGGCCCTGGCGGGCGACGCCGGGAAGCTTCCCGAGAACCTGGCCAACTTCAGCTTCACCGTGAGCCAGAGTTCCATGCTGGAGCTGGCCGGGCAGATGACGCCCGATTCCCCCGCCCTGGACCTGGTGGCGGCGGTGGACCCCGAGTTCCTGGGATGGATCGCCTGGCACGCCAGCGGAGGCGGGTTCGTCCCGCAGACCGAGGCCTCGGCCGCGACCAAGGCCTTCGCCTTCTACGACCAGGTCTTCGAGAAGCACCCCAGCCGCGCCGTGAAGCTCCTGGCGCTGGAGTCCTCCATCGAGCTGTCCTCCCGGCCCCGCATGATCGCCGAGGTGCGCAAGGGCGTGGCCCGGCTCCAGGCCTTCGAGCCCGGTTCCCCCTCCATCGCCAAGTGGAACGCGTGGCTCGTCAAGGCCGAGGCGGAGGACAAGATCGCCCCCAAGGCCGGCAACCCCATGCCCGCCTTCAAGGTCGCCGAACTGGGCAAGCCCGGCACCGTGCTGACCCCCGCCACCTTCAATGGCAAATACTGGATCCTCGACTTCTGGGCCACGTGGTGCGGCCCCTGCAAGGGCGAGCTGCCCTTCGTCCACAAGGCCTACGCCAAGTACCACCCCGCCGGCCTGGAGATCCTCAGCGTGTCCAGCGACAAGAAGGCGGGCGACATCGCCGCCTTCCGCAAGAACGCCGCCACCCCCATGCCCTGGCACCATGCCTTCCCCGAAGGCAAGGAGCGGGAGGCCCTCATGAACCTCTTCCAGGTGCGGGGCATCCCCCACGTGATCCTGGTGGGCCCCGACGGGAAGATCATCACCGTCAACGAAGGGATGCGCGGCGAGGACCTGGACAAGACCCTAGGCAAGCTCCTCAAGACGAAGTAGGGTTCCTTCCATGCCCTTCGTCCCGATCGCCAGGCCCCGTCCCGGCACCCGGCGCCTTCGCGCGGCCCTGCGGATCCTCCCGGGGCCGCGCGCGGCCGTGTGGCCCCTGGTGGTGGCCTGGGCCGCCATCTGCGCCATGCTGGCGGTCCTGCCGGCATGGTGGCTCTCCGACTGGAAGAACCTGGCCCTCGACCGGTGGTTCAGCGCCACCCACACCCAGGCTGCCAGGCTCACCCAGGAATGGGAGCACTGGACGGCGGGCGTGCCCGACTTCGCCACCGGCGAGGAACCCGCCCTTCGCGCCTGGCTGGCGCGGGAGGCCCTGGTCACGGCCCTGGTGGACTCGGACACGGGCCGGGTGTGGCTCCGGGACGGCGACCGCCTCCGGCCGTCCACGGATCCGGAGGCCACGCGGGAGCCGGCGGACTGGGCCCGCAGGGCCCTGGAACTGGCCCCCACCTGGACGCCGCGGGGGGCCAAGGCCGTGGCCAGCCGCAGGGGGTTCGGCGCCGACGCCGGCACCTGGTGGCTGGTGGGCACGGTGGACGACCTCGCCCGGGAGCGGTGCTCCATCGTGGCCTTCCACGGCAAATGGTGCCTCATCAAGGCCTGGGTGCCCGGCAGCCCCGAGGTGGAGCGGTGGCTCCAAGGCACCCTGAAGCCCGGGGCCGCCTACCGGTTCGGCGTGGTTTCGGGTTTCAAGCACGGCGAAAACCTGAAGCGGCCGCGCACGTTCGCCAGCTTCCGGCGCGCCTGCGAGGGCGCCGTCGAGGGCCGGCTCGAGTTCACTTGTCCGGACACGGCCCCTTACCGGGTGGACAAGGAGCTGAGCCAATCCTTCGGGGGCATGTGGTACGCCGTCCTCCAGATGGCTCCGGAAACCTACCGCGCCTTCTGGAAGGCCTACCTCCTGCGCGGGCTCGCGGCCTGGAGCGCCTACGCCCTCATGGTCGCCTCCAGCGGCCTGGCGGTGGCCCTGGTGATCCTCGGCCGCAACCGGGAGCGGCTCCTGGCCGATCGCCTCGCGTCCCTGACCCACAGCCTCAAGACCCCCCTGGCCGTGCTCAAGCTCCGCTGCGACACGGTCCTCAACCCCGACCTGTCCCGGGACATGCAGGAGGCCCGCCTCCTGGAAATCCGGGGCGAGGTGGACCACCTGGTGCGGTCCATCGAAGGCGGGCTGGAGGAGATGCGCGGCCGGTACGCGGAGCGGGCCCGGGATCGCGTGGACGCGGCCTTCTTCGAGCGCATGGACGAGGAACTCACCCCGGCCTTCGAGGCCCAGGGGCGCCTCCTGGAGGTCTACGGCGCCGAGGTCAGCCTGGACTGCTCCGCCAGCGCCCTGCGCGCCGCCCTGGACACCCTGGTGGAGAACGCCCTCCTTCACGGCCGCGGCCGCGTGGCGGTGAAGGCCTCCCGGCTGGAGGGCACGGTGCGGCTGGACGTGACGGACGAAGGCGAGGGCATTCCCCAGGCCGTCCTGGAAGGCCTGCTCCGGCGGGCTCCGGCCGGGCCCGCCCCGGGCAAGGGCCGGGGCATGGGGCTCCTGGTCCTGGCCCAGGTGGCGAGGCAGGAGGGGTGGGGCCTGGCCTTCGGCAGGGAGGAGGCGGGCTTCACGGCCAGGCTGGAGATCCCCGGCTGAAGGCCGGCCCCGCAGGATGGCCGGAAAGCCCAGGTCTGAGCCCGGTCACGCGGGCCTGACATATCCTGACAAACGTCCGACGAAACCCCTTGGGCCGAACCGGGTCCAAGGCTCTGTGAACCCCGCGGCCGGATTCCCCTTCCGGAACCCCGCCCGGGTCACCGGAGGACACACCCATGCGAAACCCGCACACCCTTCTGCTTTCCACCCTTGTCCTGCTGGCCGTGGCCGGGCAGCCGGTCCTGGCCGCCTCGCGGACCGTGACCCGGTCCGTCACGGGGCCCAACGGGAGGACCGCGAGCCGTTCCCGCACCGTGACCCGGGAGCCCGGTAGCCGAACAGTGACCACCACCGCCACGGGACCGAACGGGACCACGGTGAGCCGGTCCCGGACGATCCGGCGCTAGCATGGGGGGCATCGGGTATTGGGCGAGGCGCGCGGGGCCCGGGATCGCGCTCCTGCTGGTGGTGGGCCTTTCGGGTTGCCTCCGCGCCGTGCGGCGCGTGGCGGCCCAGGCATCCACCCCCGACGTGGTGGCGAGCGGCGATCCTGGCCGGGTGCCGGCCGGCGTCCGGGAGGCCCTGGCGGACGCGGTCAGGCGGGGCGCCAAGGGCGTCACGGCCATCGTCATGCGGGACGGGAAGGAGCTGTACCGCCTGGACGTGGGGAGGATCGACCCGGATGCCCGGTACCCGGTGGCCTCGGCCTCGAAATGGATGACGGCGGCGCTGGTGATGACGGTGGTCGACGAAGGCCGGCTGTCGCTGGACGAGCCCATTGCCAAGCACCTGCCGGAATTCCAGGGCGAGAAGGGCCGCACGACCCTTCGCCACCTGCTGGCCCAGACCTCCGGCCAGGGCAGCCTGAAGGGCAGGGTGGACATCCGCCAGGACGCCCGGCTCACCCTGGCCGAATCGGCCGCGGAAGTGGCGCGGCTTCCGCTGGAGCATCCGCCGGGCACGGTGTTCGCGTACGGCGGGCCCGGGTTCCAGGTGGCGGGCGCGCTGGTGGAGAAGGTGACGGGCCGGCGGTGGGCGGACCTCTTCCAGGCGAGGATCGCCGGGCCCCTGGGCATGGAACGGACCTCCTGGGGGCACCCGACGGGCAGGGTGCCTCCGGGGCAGACCTCCAATCCCCTGCTCCAGGGGGGCGTGACGACCACCGCCGGCGACTACATGCGCTTCCTCTCCATGCTGGCCCAGGGCGGGGTCCACGCCGGCCACCGGGTGCTGTCGGCCCAGGCGGTGCGGACGATGGAGACGGTCCAGACCCTCGGCATGCCCAAGGACTACCTTCCGCCCGGCATCCCGGCCGATTCGGACCCGCAGTACGCCCTGGGCAACTGGTGCGAAACCTGGTCCGCGGATGGGCAGGGCGTCCTGGTGTCCAGTCCCGGCGCCCTGGGGACCTACCCTTGGATCGACCGGAAGAGCGGTTTGTGCGGGATCTTCTTCACGAAGCACCGGCTTCCGAAGGTCCGGGACGATTTCCTCAAGGCCAGGGCCGCGATCCTCCGGGGCATTGACGGTTGAGGCCGACGGGAACCATCATACGCCATGCCCACCACGGTTCTCCTCATCGACGATGACCTGGCCCTGTGCGAGTCCCTGGCGCGCTTCCTGGCCATGCACGACCTCCAGGTGACGTGCATGGCCACGGTGCGGGAGGGCGAGGCGGGGATCCGGGCGGGGGGCTGGGACCTGGTTCTGCTGGACGTGGGGCTGCCCGATGGCGACGGCCGGGAGCTGCTCCGGTGGATCCGGGGCCGGTCCGGGGTCCCGGTCATCATGCTCACCGCCCAGGGGGACGCGGGGGACCGCATCGCCGGGCTGGAGGACGGGGCCGACGACTTCGTGCCCAAGCCCTTCGTCCCCAGGGAGCTGCTCGCCCGGATCCGGGCGGTCCTGCGCCGGCGGGGCGGCGCCGCCGGGGGACGCCTGGTGGTGGGGGACCTCCAGGTGGACGTGCCCACCCGGAGGGTGCTGCAGGAGGGTGGGGAACTCCCCCTGACGGCGGCGGAATTCGATATCCTCCTGGTCCTGCTCCGGCGGTGCGGAACCTGCGTGACCCGGGACGAGCTCTCCGAGCAGGCCCTGGGCCGGCCCTTGGGCTTCAGCGACCGCACCATCGACAACCACATCAGCAACCTGCGGCGCAAGCTCGGGCCCCGGTCCGGGTCCGTGGAGCGCATCCGCAGCGTCCGAAACCTCGGGTACTGCTACACCGGGTTCCTGGATGCGTGACTTCTTCCTGAGGGTCTTCTTCACCTTCTGGGCCGCCTCGGTGCTGATGCTCCTCGGGTTCTGGGCCGTCACCGGGGCCGCCGACGCCAGGCCCATCGCCCGGCGGTGGATGGTGGACACCGTGGAAACGCTGGGGGCCACCGCGGTCGATCAGTACGAGTTCGGAGGCAGGGACCGGCTGGACCTCTTCCTGGGCGCGCTCCGGGACCATTCCGGGATCCAGGCCACCCTGGTGAAGGATGGCGTCGATCTGGGCGCCTCGCCGCCTCCGGCGGAACTGGCGGACCTGATCGCCAAGGCCCGGGTGGATCGGCGGGCGGACTATGTCCTGCGGTCGCCCTGGCGCGGGGTGGTCGTTACCGAGCGAGGGGCCAGCACCTACGTGTTCGCCGCCCAGGCGCGCCCCCGCCGGATGCTGGTCCAGTCCCTCACCACCGGCATCCCCCAGCTGAAGCTGGCGCTGGCCGTGCTCATTTCCGCGGCCCTGAGCTGGCTGCTCGCCAAGAGCGTCACCGGGCCCATCGGCAGGCTCCAGGCCGTGGCCCGGGACCTGGCGGGGGGGAACCTGTCCGCCCGGGCGCGGCCGGTGGTGGCCGCCGGGGCGCCGGGGGTGGTGGCCGCCCTGGCCGAGGACTTCGATACCATGGCCGCGCGGATCCAGGCCCTCATGGACCAGCAGAAGGAATTCCTCCGGGACATCTCCCACGAGCTGCGTTCCCCCCTCGCCCGCCTCAGCGTGGCCGCCGGGCTGGCCCAGCGGGGTGACCTGGCGGGCGCTGAGCGCATGGAGCGGGAAATCGGGATCCTGGAAGGCATGATCTCGGACCTTCTGACCCTCGCCCGCATCGACGCGTCGGTGCCGGCCTCGCGCCGGGCGCCCGTGCACCTGGGCCGGCTGGTCCAGCAGGTGGTCCTGGACGCCTCCTTCGAAGGGGCGCCGGAGGGAAAGGCGGTGATGCAGACGGGCCCCTTCGAGGTGCGGCTCCAGGGCGACCCGGGCCTGCTGCACCGCTGCATCGAGAATGTCGTGCGGAACGCCTTGAGCTTCACCCCGCCCCAGGGCGAGGTGGAGGTCGAGCTTGCCCTCACGGCGCGCGCGGGCGTCGACGGCTGCCTCGTCACCGTGAGCGACGGGGGCCCCGGCGTGCCTGAGGAAGGCCTGGAGCGGCTCTTCGAGCCCTTCTACCGGGGTTCCGGCGAGTTGAACGCCGCCCGGGGCGGGGCCGGGGTCGGGCTCGCCATCAGCCGGAAGGTGGCCCAGTGCCACGGGGGAACCATCGAGGCCGGGAACCTGGCCGGGGGAGGCCTCCAGGTCCGCCTTTGGCTTCCCCTCTAGTTCTGGTCGGCCAGGAAGGCCATCACCGTATCCATGACCACGGTGGGTGACGCCGGGTCCATGCGGGCGGCGATGGCGTCGACGCCGTGGTCCGCCCCCCGCACCCGCTTGAGCACCAGCTTTCCGCCGCAGGAGGTCCAGGTGTCGACGTTGCCGGTGGTCTGGCAGCCGGCGAGGTCCAGGGTGGTGCCGCAGACCTGCAGGACCCGGTCACCGTGCTGGTGCCACTCCCCGATCATGGTGCCGTCCAGGAAGGCCGAATTGCCGGCCCAGACGACCACGGGGTTGACATGCCAGTTCGGCTGCGTCCAGTTGCCGGAGGTCTGCATGACGGAATCGGCGTCCCCGAAAAGGCCCAGGTAGGGAGGCGTCGCGCTCCCCAGGGTGCAGACGCAGGGCGTGGCGGCCTGCTGGAACCGGGCGGAGGCCGGGCCCGCCAGGGACACATAGGCGTTGAAGGTGGAAGGGGATTCGCACCACATGCGGTTCGCCATCGTCCCTCCCATGGAGTGGCCCATGAGGGTTACGTTCGCAAGGCCGTAGGTGGTGCGGATCTTCGCGGCCAGGGCCTGCAGGAAGGCCTTGTCGTCCTGCCCGGAGGTCATGGTGTAGTTGGACCAGGTGGTGGCGCCGGGCGACCCGTCGATGTGCTGCCCCTGGGGCAGGACGAGCATCACCTTGTGGGCGCTGAGCCAGGTCCAGTTGACGGTGCCCGTGGTGGTGGCGGAGGCGCTGGAATTCAGGGCCAGCTGGTATCCGATGGCGCTGCTGTTCCCGCCGCCGCCGTGGAGCGCCACGATGGCCCGGGTGGCGCCGGGGGGAATGCAGAAGGTCACCGCGTGGGGAAAGCCGGGAACCTGGGTGGTGACGACCTGGTTGTCCGGGGCGGGAGGCGCCTGGGATGCGGGCGTCCCGCCGCCGCAGGCGGTCATCATCCCGGCCAGGGCCGGGACCAGAAGGGCGGGTCGGCAGTTCATCGGCATGGATCCTTCCGGGATGGGCGCCCTCCGGACGGAAGGGGCGCGGTTCCCATTAGATCCTGGGGCAGGGGGTGGAAACGTAAGGAAGTGTCAGGGACGGACCCTCACCTCGTCAGACGTTGAAGCGGAAGTTGATCACGTCCCCGTCGTGGACCACGTACTCCTTGCCCTCGCTGCGGAGCTTGCCCGCCTCGCGGCACTTGGCCTCGCTCTTGAGGTGGACGAGGTCGTCCCACCTCGTCACCTCGGCCCGGATGAAGCCGCGCTCGATGTCGGAATGGATCTTGCCGGCGGCCTTGGGGGCCGTGAGGCCGCGGCGGATGGGCCAGGCCCGGCACTCGTCCTCGCCGGCGGTGAGGAAGCTGATGAGATCCAGGAGGGCGTAGGCCCCCCGGATGAACCGCGCGATGGCCGGTTCGGCCAGGCCCAGGGACGCCACGAACTCCATCTGGTCCCCGGGCGACATCTGGGCGATGTCCATCTCGATCAGGCCGGCCAGGACCACCAGGCCAAGGCCCGCCTCGCGGGTGTGTCGCGCCAGGTCCTCGGGGGCGGGGGCGGCGGCCTCGGCTTCGGCGACGTTGAGCACCAGGAGCAGGGGTTTCTGGGTCAGGAAGCGGTACCCCGCCAGGGACGCCCAGGCTTCGGGGGCAAGGCCCTCCACCTTGCGCAGGGGAACGCCGGCCTCCAGGGCTGCCTTGAGGGTGCCCAGGAGCTCGGCTTCGCCGGTCTTCGCCTTCTCCTTGGCGAGCCGCTCCAGGCGCTTCTCGATGAGGATGAGGTCGGCCAGGTTCATTTCGTCTTCGAGGCCCCTGGCCTCGGCGAGGGGTTCGGGGACCTCGCCCGCCGCGCCGGGGAAGCCACGGACCACCTGGCACAGCGCATCCACCTCCCGCATGGCCCGGAGGGTCGCCTCGTCCAGGCTCTGGCCGTGGCCCCCGGCGGCGGCCGCGGCCACGTCGCAGAAGGTGATCTCGGCCAGGGTGGTCTTCTTGGGGTGGAAGAGGCCCGCCAGGGCCGCGACCCGTTCGTCGGGGACCTTGACGGTCCCCAGGTTGGTCCTGCCCCGGGCCGCGCCGAAGCCGGTCTCGGCGGAGAGCCCCGTGAGGGCGTTGAACACCGTGGTCTTGCCGCTGCCTGGGAATCCGACCAATCCGACCTTCATGGCGTTCCTCGCAAATGGGCTGTGCGCATGCTGCGGCGATGGCCTGTAGCCCGCCATGCCGATCCCTGGAGCCTGATCCGTTCAGCCGATTGTAACCCTGCGGGTCCGGCCGGGTCCAAGGCTTGATCACGGGAAGATCTCCTCCTTGGCGGCCCTGAGGATGGCGAGCACGGCCGGATGGACCAGCTTGCGTTCGGCCGAGACGGCGTAGGCCCGTTCCCGGACCCCATCCAGGCTGCCCAGGGATCGCACGCCGTAAGTCCTGGCCACTTCCTGGCTGATGGCCGCGGGCGCCGCGAAGAAACCCAGTCCTTGGGCTCCGAAGGTTTCCAGAAGGGCGGTGTCGTCGAATTCCCCCACGATGACGGGCACGATGGCGTTCCGTTCGAACCACGCGTCCAGGGAGCGGCGCAGGGCGTTGCCCGGCGAGGGGAGAAGAAGGGGCGCTCCGTTCAGGCCGCCCGGGAACGGACCCGGGTGGCGTTCCGCCAGGGCCGGGGTGCCGAAGAGCTCCACGCCGGACTCGCCCAGGAGGTGGTTGTAGGCCCGCGCCCCGCTCCGGGGCGTCCAGGGCGCATCGGAGAGGACGATGTCGATCTCGTGGGTCTGGAGGGCATCGAGGAGCCGGGGCAGGGGCGCTTCGCGGCAGGCGAGGCGCAGGGGCTCCCCGAGCTCCAGGGCGGGTTGCAGCAGGCGGTGCACCATCAGCTTGGGGAGCACGTCCGAAACGCCGGCCACCAGCTGGAGGGCCCGGCCCGTGGGGTGCCCCTTGAGCTGGTGCTGGAACTCCCGCCCGAGGGAGAAGATCTCCTCCGCGTACCGGAAGGCCGTCCGCCCCGCGGCGGTGAGCCGCAGGCCGCGGCCGGACTTCTCGAAGAGCCTTTCCCCCAGGCTCGCCTCCAACTGGCGGATCTGGGTGCTGAGGGCCGGCTGGGAGAGGTTCAGGGTCCTGGCGGCCGACGTGATGGACCCCTCCTTGGCGGCTGTCCAGAAATAGAGCAGATGATGGTAGTTGAGCCATTCCATGTCTGGAGCATACATCCAGTAAATGAATGGAATGGGTAAAAACAATATATAAAACATATCAAGATCCGAACGCATCCTGAAGGTGCACGCGTCGTGCGGGGAGCGATCCATGAAGATCCTGATGAAGTCCCTCGGTTTCAACGCTGGCGAAGCCTTGCATCAGCACGCGATTTCGCGTCTGGGGTCGGCCCTTGAGCACTGGGGCGACCGCCTCGAAGGCGCGGTGGTCCGGATCGTGGACGCCAACGGACCCCGGGGCGGGGTGGACAAGGTCTGCTCCATCCAGATCGCCCTTCCGCATCGGGCCTTCGTGGTGGTCACCGCCGCCGCCTCGGACTACTACGCCGCGGTGGACCTGGCGATCCACCGCGCATGCCGGGCCACGGCCCGAGCCATCGGGCGCCTCACCCAGACCAAGGGGAGGGGCGGTTCCTGGCCCCTGGCCGCCTTCGAATGAAGCGGGTCCGGAGGGGCGAGCCCCGCTAGAATGGCTGATCCCCATCCAAGCCAGGAGGCCGCCATGCCCACCGAGACCCCGACCCTCTTCACCGCCGGCGCCATGGCCAAGGAACTGGGCGTCTCCGACGCCAAGGTCAAGAAGGCCATCCTGGAACTGGGCCTGGTGCCCGCGGCGAAGAAGGGCTGCTGCTCCTATTTCACTGCCGAGGACAGGAAGAAGCTCGCGGCCGTCCTGAAATAGCCGGTTCGGGCCGCCCTTCAGGGGCTGGAGAGACGCCGGGTCAGGTCGGCGATCAGGCGGTCCTTCTCCACGAGCGCCAGATCCTTCTCCACGAGGGCCTGACGCAGGTCGGAAGCCTCCCGCGCCTGGTTCTGGAAGGCGGTCAGCATGTCGTCCTCCACGTCCATCCTGTCGCGGATTTCCTTTTCCGCGCCGGCCCGCATGAGCCGGCGCAGGACTTCCCGGTTGTGCACCGGGAAATTCTCTTCCAGGATATCCAGCAGGTGGGGATCCGAACGGGAGGCAAGGCCCTGGTCGAACACCTCCAGGAGCTGCTCCAATTCCGTGCGCCTGCGGTTCTTGAGGCGATTGATCTGGACCACGATCGCATCGTGGGTGAGCGCCTCCACGAACGGGTCGGTGATGCGCACCTCCTCGCCCGTGGCCACGTCCAGGTAGTGCCGGTTGATCTTGAGCACCGGCACGTCCACGCGCTCCAGGCCCTCGCCCAGGAAATAGATGGTGAGGATGGGCAGCGGCTGTTCCTTCCCGGCCGGGTCCAGGTGGACGTTTTCCGGGCTGGCGTAATTGGAGCCCAGGTAGCGCCGGAAGCGCTGCACGTCCCAGGCGTTGCGGGCCTTCTGGATCTCGATGAGGACCAGCTTGCGGCTGCCGTCCTCCATGCGCACGGCGGCCGCGAAATCCATGCGCAGGACCAGGAGTTGCGTGCCATCCGGGTTGGCCGCCTCGTGATGCACCTCCGTGGGGCGGAACTGCAGTTCGAGGACTTCCTTGCCCAGCAGGGCGGAGAGCAGGAGCCTGGCAACCTTCTCATCGTCCAGGAGATATTTGAACACCACGTCGTAAATGGGGTTGGCGATGCGCACCGGTGGGGAACCTCCAGGCCGAAGGGTACCGGCCTCCAACCCCGGGGCGCCACGGAACGGCTCATGGGGTCGCCCCCAACCGCCCTGGATCATCCGGGGAAAATCGCCTGCCCTTCATCCAACGGGCCTGCCCCCTGGCCGGGGATCCGCCTGGACGGAAGGATGCGCCTCCCTCCCGGAAGCCGGCCCGCCGGTGCCGTCCCCGGCCCGTTCCGGGGGCTCGGCCTGGGGCCAGGGGGCGAAGAGGGCCAGGGCGGGAGGGAGGGGGAGGCGAACGCGGATCATGGGGCGACTCCTTCAAGCTGGAAGAGGGTTACCGAACCGCCGGCGCGCAGGTCCACGAGGATCTGGTGGTTCCCGCAGCGGTCCAGGAAACCGTCCACGTCCCCTTCGCGCCGGATCCCCCGTTCCGCCTCCCGCACGAGTTCCGCGCAGAGGCGGCCGGGGTCGGAGGGCAGGGGACGCCCCGGGAGCGCGAACCGGTAGCCGCAGTCCGAATAGGTGGACTCCACGTCCCGGCAGCGGTCCAGGCATCCCCGCATCCGGGGGACGATGAATCCCGGCCAGAGGTCCTCGAAGGCCTCCGGCCGGCGGTGGTGGGGCTCCTGGAACCACCGCAGGACGCTGCCGGCCTCGCAGCGGCATTTGCCGAGGATGGCGGCGGCGCCTTCGGGGTGCAGGATGATCACGGTCGTCCCGCCGCCCCGGGTGTCAAGGCCCTCGCATCGCGCCTGGATCGATGGATTTGGGGACATTCGATACCTCCATCTGGGGATGTGGGTTACGGCCCTCGGTCGCCGAGCGCAACCCCCTCGCGATTCCAGGGATGGGGTGGGGTGGCGCGCGCACGGGGACTCCGGAGTGGGAATGGGCCGGAAGCGGAGGACCGGGGGTCCCGGGGCGGTTCAGGGTTGCGCCTGGGCCGGGTCCCAGGCTTCCGGGTGGATACAACAAACATAATGAGATTGAGTCTAAATTTCAACAAAAAATGCATGCCGGGATATCCCGTGGATCCGCCTTCGCCCTCAAGGCAGGCCGAGGCGCCTCTTCAAGGCCGGCGCCGCCCCGCGGCTGATCTCCACCTCCAGGCCTCCGGCGAGTTTGACCTGCATGCGCCCTGAATCCAGGTTCCTCGCCCCCAGGATCGCCTCGGGCCGCAGGAGGAGGTGGCGGTGGCCGCGGATCAGGCCGCGGCCCTCCAGGGCCTGTTCCGCCTCGGCCAGGGTCTTCCAGAGGGTGCGCCATTCGCCGCCGGCGTGGGCCCACACGGCGCCGTCCCTGAATTCGAAATGGGAGGTCCGGGCCAGTTCCAGGAGGACCAGGCCCTCGCCCGCCTTCGCGGGGTAGCGGAAGGGGCCCGCCGTTGCGGGCTTCGAAGGCCGCGCGGTCCGGAGCCGTTCGAGGGTCAGGGCCAGCCGTTCCTCCGTGACGGGCTTCAGGAGGTAATCCAGGGCGGCATGTTCGAAGGCCTTCACGGCGTGCTCGGCGAAGGCCGTCACCAGCACCACGGGCAGCCCGGACCGGACCTCGGCCATGACCTCAAGGCCGGTGAGGCCGGGCATCTGCACGTCCAGGAACAGGGCATCCGCGGTGCCCCCGGCTTCCAGCCACTCCACGACGGCGAGGCCGTCCTCCAGTTCCGCCGCGACCTGGCAGCCCTGGTCCTTCAGGAGGCGGACCAGGCGCCTGCGGTTGTAAGGCTCGTCCTCGGCCACGACGATGCGGAGCGGTTCAGGCAAGGTCCCCTCCCGGCAGCTGGATGACCGCCCGGGTCCACGCGCCTTCCCGCCAGAGCCGGAAGGAGGTGGCGGGATCGGCCCCCAGCAGGGCCAGGCGCTCCCGGAGGTTGCGCAGGCCGACGCTGTCCGGCGCGCCTTCGCCCGGGGGCCGGCCGGTGTTGGCCACCTCCAGCTCCAGGCCCCGGCCCCAGGGGCGCAGGCTGATGTGGAGCTCCCCTCCGGCGCGCTCGGGGCCGATGCCGTGCTTGAGGGCGTTTTCCACCAAGGGCTGCAGGAGGAGGGGCGGGACCTGGCGGTCGTCGAGGGCGGGATCCCAGGACCACCGGACCTGGAGCCGCCTGCCCAGGCGGAGCTGCTCCAGGGCCAGGTACTGTTCCACCACCTGCCGTTCCTGGGCCAGGGCCAGGGAGGCGCGGTCGCCCAGCTCCAGGAGGTGGCGCAGCAGGCCGGCCAGGTCCACCAGGACCTTCTCGGCTCCGGCCGGGTCCTCCCGGACCATTTCGGCCACGCCGCTGATGGCGTTGAAGAGCACGTGGGGGTTCATCTGGTTCTGCAGGGCCTTCAGGCGGGCCTGGGCCGCCGCCTTCAGGGCCAGGTCCTCGCTGCGCTCGGCCCCTTCCATCCGGGCGATGACGCCTCCGAGAAGGACCGCGAAGCAAAGGTAGGACGCCGCCAGGATCAGGAGCCTGGGATGCGAGGCGGCGCCCAAGACCCCGTGGAGTCCCATTCCGCCCCGGTGCATCATGCCCCGGCCCATGCCGCGCGGACCCATGGGCGGGGCCCCGGCGCCGAGGAGGACCAGGAGGAGGAACGCGCAGGCCGCATTGAAGGGGATGGCCTGCAGGAGGCCACGGAGGGGCGGGGCCACGGCGTCCGGTGTTCCCGTCCACTGCCAGGGCAGGGGGGCGAACACCAGGAAGAAGATGCCCCAGGCGAAAGGCGCCAGGGCCTCCCCGTCCAGGGGGAGGCTCCCCGGCCCGAGCCCCCACCGGGTGAGGTTCCAGAGCAGGCCGAACACAAGGATGGCGCCCAAGGTGAGCGGGCGCCGGATCCTGTGGACGGTGGTCCTGAATAGGTGCTCAGCCTGCATGATGAATCAGTCTAGATCAGCGCATCCCCCGGGGACAGCAACCGTCGCCGCGGCCCATGCCCCTGCCCCTTCCGGGGCCTTCCGTCCAGCGCTTTTCCCACAGGGCCTGCTGCTCCGGGGTGAGGAGCTTCGCCATTTCCAGGCGGTGGGCCTGCCGCGCTTCCAGGATGGCGAAGCGGGCCTGGCTCTCCTTGTCGAAGAGGGCCTTGAGGTCGGCGCCGGGCTTGGCCATGGCCTGACGGAGGGCCTCATGGGCGTCCTGCACGGCCTTGCGCCTGGCCTCCATGGCCGGCCGGTGCTTGGCCTGCAGGTCGGAGATGGCGGTCTTCTGGGCTTCGGTGAGGCCCGGAAGGTTCGCGCAGGCGGCGCCGCGGGGACCGCAGCCCCGGCGAGGCCCGGGCCCGCCCTGCGCCTGGACGGGCAGGGCCATCAGGGCGAGGACGCCGGTGCAAAGGATGAGGGTTCGAAGGGATGGTTTCATGGGTACCTCCAGGGTCCGGGACGTTCTGCCCCGTCCACACCATTGGAGCCGCCATCCG
>DBMS01000318.1 GCA_002297665.1 Holophagaceae bacterium UBA692
GCTGCCATCACCCGTAGGGCGGTGCCTGGAAGCCCGCTTCTCGGGTGCAAAACCCTTGAAAATATGACCTATATTTCCTGCGGGTCTTGCGCCCGATAATCGGGCTTCCAGGCGCCGTCGCGGGGCCGAATAATACATGGACAGCCTCCTAGCGCTGTCAAGGGCGAACAGTGGGTTCCTTTGCCAGAACAGACCGGGAACCTGCTGTCCTGCCTCTGACAATCAATTTGATCTCCTGTTCATTCAAGCTGATCACATCCCGGCGGGACGGAGATGGGGCCCGATCGCCTGGAAACCCGCGTCCGCGCCGGCCGTGATCCCGGGTTCAACGGGCGGCGACCGTCATGTGATTGCTCACCTTCTTGACGCCTTTGATGCCCTCGGCGAGGCGAGTGACCTTTTCCTTCTCCGCCTCGGTCTTGGCCTGGCCGTGCACGGAAACGTTCCCGCCCTTGGTAATGACCTTGGTGGCCATGGCCCTGACGGATTTGTGGAACAGGAGGCTGGTCTTGATCTGGGCCGTGATGGAACTGTCGTCGATGGCCTCGCCCAGGGACTCATGGGGGGGGGCCGCTCCGTTGACGGTAAGTTCGTTGCGGATTTCGGTGACCCCTTCCACGTCCTTGGCATACTCGCCCGTGAGATCCTTGGAGGCCTTGCTCTGGGCGACACCCGTGAGGGTCACCACGCCTCCGGCGGTGTGCACTCCGGTCGCCGAGGCGCTGACGTTCTTGTGGAAAGCCAGAGTCGACTTCACCTTCAATGTGATCCAGTCGTCGGAGGCGGGGGCCGGCTGAGTTCCGGTGACCGTGATCTTGTTGACCACGCTCTGGACGCCCGGCAAATCGCCAACAGTCTCCTCGGCGAGGCTGCGGTGGAAATCCACCGTCACGGTGCCCGTCAGCGTGACGATGCCATGGGAGGAGTTCACTTTTACGCTATCCTCCTTCAGGAAGCTCCTGAAGTTGTAACTGTTCTTGGCGGCTTCCTCGATGCGCTGGTCCGTGTCGGCGGCCAAGACGGGAACGCCGGTGGCCACGAGCAGGAGGGCGGAGGAGCTTGTGAGAGCGCTGAGGGCGTTCAGTCGGGAAAGGCGCATGCGTTTATTCCTTGAAAGGGGTGGGTGGGAGGTTTCGCCCGCTGGCCAGCGTGCGGCCCAGAGCGAGTGGAAGGGCCGGCTTTTCTGCGGCCTTGCCCACCGAAGGGCACATCGGATGGGACCGTGCAGGTTAGACCCAGCATTTCCCGTTCCACATTTTCGAAGGCTTGGGTTGCATGCCTTTGGATCGCGGACGCAGGCTGACCCGGCGGGGGGTCGATCATTGTGATCCCCCGTCTCCATCCGATCGAAGGGTTGGCGGGCGCCCGCTCAGTGCCAGTGCTCCAGCATCCGCCCGGCCCATTCCTTGATGGGGCTGCCCCGGGAGCGAAGTCGCCAGGCCTCCTTCGTCACCTCCAGGGAAGGGCGCTTGTCCTCCTGGAAGGCTTTCCCCATCTCCCTGCCGACCGGCGCCTTGGGAGGGTGAATCTCCGGCAGTCGGACGCATGCCAAGGTCGTCAGGCCGAGGGCCTGGACCAGCAGGTTTGTGCACCAAGCGTGATGCGTCGGCATGGATCCGCCCGGGGTCGACGTCACGTCACACCTTGGGCGCAGCGATCAGGCCGTAGCTCTTCAGTTTGCGGTAGAGGGTCGCAGCGCCGATCTTGAGCTGTCTGGCCGCATGGGTCTGGTTGCCGCCGTTGAGTTTCAGGACCTGGAGGATGTGGTCCCGCTCGACGTCCTCCAGCGACTGGACAGTACCTTCCACGGCGATGGGCTTGGAAGGAGCCTGGCGGACTTCCTCCGGGAGGTCCTCCAGCTCGACCCGGCTCCCTTGGCCGAGGGCGACCGCGCGCTCCATGGCGTTCTCCAGTTCGCGGACGTTGCCCGGCCACCTGTAGCGCAGGAGCTGGTCCGCGGCCGCCGGCGAGAAGCCGGAGAACTTCCTTTTCATCCAGATGGCCGCTCCCGCCATGAGGATCCGTGCCAGGGGCAGGATGTCCTCCCTGCGGTCCCTCAGGGGCGGCACGTGAAGTTCGACGACCTTCAGCCGGTAGTAGAGATCTTGCCGGAAGGTCCCGGAGGTGGCGCCCAGTGCCAGGTCGCGGTTCGTGGCCGCGATGATGCGGACATCCACCTTGCGGGTCTTGTTCTCCCCTACCCGCCGGATCTCCCGTTCCTGGATCGCACGCAGGAGCTTGACCTGCATTCCGGGCGACACCTCCCCGACCTCGTCGAGGAGCAAAGTCCCCTTGTTGGCCGCCTCGAACAGCCCAGGGCGGTCCATCGTGGCGCCGGTGAACGATCCGCGCGCGTGGCCGAACAGTTCGCTCTCCAAGAGGGACTCGGTGATGGCGCCGCAGTTCACCGCGATGAAGGGACCATTGGACCGAGTGGATTCATCGTGCACGACCCGGGCGATACGCTCCTTCCCAGTGCCGCTTTCACCCGTGATGAGCACGGTGGAATCGACCTTGGCCACGCGTCGGGCCAGGTCCACGATGCTGCGCATCGCTTCGCTCTTGGCCACGATGCCCAGGAGGGGCTCCGCAAGGTCGGGCGCCACTTCCACCAGGGCACGGCGGTGCCCCCGGAGCTTATGCTCGGCGGCCTTCAAGGATTCCGTGACGCGTTGGAGCGATACGTCGAGGCAGTCCTTGAGGGGCTTGGACTCGAAGAACCGAAGTTCCTCCGCGCAGGCGTCCCCCCAACCCTTCCGGGTGTGCCCGATCAGGTGGCAGAAACCATGGCCGTTGCCCGCGCATTTGTCCTCCAGCACGAAAATCTCCTCCTCCGACGCTCGGGAAAGATATCCGCTGATGAGCCCGCAGATGGTCCAGCACATGGGGGCGTCGGCCCGGCCGAAATGAAGCAGGTGCTGCTCGGCTTCGTAGGAGGAGGTGAGCATCAAGCCTTGCCGGGAAAGGGGGTCCAAGCTTCCGGGTTCCACCCGGAAAAGGCCTTCGAGGGTGTGGATCCGGGTTCCCGCCTCGAACAACTGCTCTTCGCTGTCCCATTTGAATTGGGACGCCAGGGCTTCCGCCATGCGCCAGCCGTGGGCGAAGCCGAACTGGGTGAGGATGGTCCGGGCGGCGGCGAGGCCAAAATTCTCGACGAGATACTTGCGCAGGATCCCCATGGCCACGGCATCCAGGAGAATGGCGCGCTGGCCGGCGAACCGGATGAGCCCACTCTCTGAATCCAGTTCGAGGAGTTCTTTGTGGTCAAGGTCATCGACTCGCATGGACTGCCTCTGATTCAAACCGTAAGGAAAGAAGCGCCCGGTCAATGTAACAGTTCAATCTTTTGCGGTCATGGATTCCTTCCAACACCACCTGCATTGGACGCTCGTCGAACGTCAAAGGGATTATGATCCTGGTCATGAAGGAAGGAGGCCTTTCCGCTGGATTCTTCACCAGCCGTGGGTCACCGAAAACGGAAATTAGAGCAGGGAGCCGATGAAGGGGCTCCCTGCTCCATTCCTTCCGGCCCTGGGAATCGGCGGGCTGATCACTCCGAGGTGAGCCCCTCACCAGATACGACCAGCTCCACTCTCCTGTTGGCCTGACGCCCCGCAGGGGTGTCGTTGGTCTCGATCGGGTTGGCCTTCCCGAAGCCCTTGGAGACGATGCTATCGGTTGGGACCCCCTGGCTCACGAGGTAGACCCTGGAGACCTCGGCGCGCTGTTCGGAAAGGCGCTGGTTGAGGGCATCGTTTCCGGTGCTGTCGGTGTAGCCTTCGGCCTCGATCTTCAGCCCCTTGTGGGTCGAGAGGATGCCGGCGATCTTGGCGAGCTTCTCCCGGGCAACGGGTTCGAGCGTGGACTTGCCGGACTGGAACTGCATGCCGGACATGCTCACGATCAGGCCCCTGGCGGTGGCGCGGGTATCGAGCACCGTGTTGAGCTGGGCCATGAGGCGGCTCCGCAGGTTGGCGGTCTCCTCCTCGGCCGAGCGGGCCTGCTGGTTTGCGGCCTGCACCTGGTTGCTGGCGGCCTGGGCCTGATCCTGGGCGCGGGCTTCGCCGGCGGTTGCTGTTTCCACCGCCCGTTTGGCTTCATCCAGGCGCGCCTGGTTCAGCCTCGCCTCCTGGGCCACCCGCTCCGTCTCCTGGCGCTGGGCGGCGATGAGGCGGGCGTCCTCGGACCGCTGAACGGATTCCCGGGCCATCATGATCCTGTCCTTCTTCTTGGCGTCCGCGATCTCGGCCTGCTGGAGGTAGCTCTCGGCCTTGCCCAGGGACTCCCCAGCATAGGTCTTGGCGCCCGCAGCCTGGGCGATGGCCACGGCGTTCCGGGCCTGGTAGACGTCAGCGGGGGTTTTGTCGTCCATGACCATGGGCGAACCGGCGGCCACGTTCATCGTGTACTGGCCGCGCTTCAGGAGTTCATAGTGGGCGTCGATCTCTTCCACCTGCCCCGTGGCGTCCTTGCCGACCACGTTCTCCATGATCACAACATCGCTGGGTTTGGAAACTGCGAAGTACGGCTCGGCCGTCACCACCAGGCCGAAGGTCTGGAGGGTCTCGGTGACCTCGACCTTGCCCTTGCCTTTCTCAAGGCGCAGTTCGCCGAGGTTGGTGGCCCGTCCTTCCGGGGAGATCCCCCAGAGGACGTAGGTGAGGTATTCCGACCCGAAGGTGGAAGCGTCGGGCAGATCCTTGACCTTGGCGGCTATCTGGATCGTGCCGGATTTGCTGCGCACTTTCGCCACACCCACCGCGTTGGGCGCGAGCACCGTGCCCTTGAGTTGGATCTTTGTGGTCGATTTGAGGTTCCGGTAATTGATCGCCCGGGCCGAGCCCTGTACGATGAGCACTCGGTACAGGGGCGCGGCGCCCACCGAAGTCGTCTCCGTGGCGACGGGGCTGGCGATGGGAGTGACGGTGGGGCTTTGGGCCTGCAGGACCACGAGGGCGGCTGCGAAGGGGGCTGTCTGCCAGATTTTCATGGTCTCGCCTTTCAGGGGAGGTTTTCGCGTCTGTGGTTCTTCATTGAAGAAGGTCCCCCTTTGGGGGCTGGGGTCACGCCGGGTTCCCGGGTAGATCTGCGCAAGCTGGAAGAGGCAATCCACCACCCAAGTGGAGCACAGAAGTGCAGGGTGGCCAAAAGTCCCGTGCACAATCCGGGCCGATCCGTATATGGCTAATTAAATTATACTTATACCGCCATCCGGAGTAGGTCTGCGGGAGCCTCGATCAGGTTGAAGCCAACATTAACCGTCGAGGTGGGCGAGCCATGGGCTTTCACGAGGCCCGGCCTGCCATTGCGCGCGCTCCTTCGAATTG
Organism: Holophagaceae bacterium UBA692; assembly: GCA_002297665.1. Lineage (GTDB taxonomy): Bacteria > Acidobacteriota > Holophagae > Holophagales > Holophagaceae > Mesoterricola. The sequence continues at coordinate 5,328 of DBMS01000318.1, forward strand.
GAGGCGGCCCTGCCCCATATTGATCAAGTTGACCCTGGCATGGCTGTTCCCGCTCATGGGCTGCCAACCCGCATGGTCATGGTTCCGCGTGTCCCGATCACGGCCATGTTCAGGTTTCTCCGCCAGCAAACGAGGCTCAACGCCAGCCCGCACCTGCTTCACCCGGTTCGGGGATGGAGAGCAGCCCGGATTCAGGGCCGAAGCGCGTTCAGCAGGTCGTCAAGGGACACCGAGGCGATGGTGGAGGCACGGTCGCTCATGGCGTAGGGAAGGATGAGCCGGCCGCCATGCAGGAGCGCCCCGCAGGTGTAGACGACGTTGGGCACGTAGCCCTCCCGCGTGGCGCCCTGGGGAACGATCAGGGGCTCCTGCAGCCGCCCAATGACCTGGGTCGGATCCTCGAGGTCCAGCAGGACGGCGCCGATGCAATATTTGCGCATTGGGCCGACCCCATGGGTGATGACCAGCCAGCCGGCTTCCGTTTCCAGCGGAGAGCCGCAGTTGCCGATCTTCACGGCTTCCCACATTTCCGCTGGGCGAAGGATAATCCGGGCATCATTCCAGTAGTGCGGGTTGTCCGAGAGCATGAGGAGGATGTTCTCGTCGTCCTGGCGGGACAGCATGGCGTAGTTGCCGTGGATGCGCCGAGGGAACAGGGCCATGCCCTTGTTCTGGACTGCGGCCCCATTGAGCGTCAGAATCCGGAAGCGGAGGAAGTCCTCGGTCTCGATGAGTTGGGGGAGGATGGCGTGACCGTTGTAGGCTGTGTAGGTGGCGTAGTACCTCACCATGCCGTCGTCTTCAGTGAAACGCACGAAGCGTGCGTCCTCGATTCCGTTGCTCTCGTTGGCCGATACGGGGAAGATGACCCGTTCGCTCAGGGCATGCTTGTCCGAGAAGGCCATCTCGTAGTTGGAGTCGGCCAACCAGTGGATGCGCGTCAACGTGGCGTTGAGCTCGGGAGAATGGGGCCGCTGCTCCCTCCGGACCCGCTGCACGCTCGTGTCCAGTTCCCTACGGGTGAAGTCCTTGGGGAGCGGTTCCATGACATCCCGGGAATGAGGATTGTCGAAGCCCATTTCATGCAGCTTCACGAGGAAGGGGTCCTTCTGGTAGGTAGGGTTGGGTTCGACGGAGGCTTCCGTCACCAGGCTGGACACAGGGTCGAGGCGGATGTCACCGCAGGCGGTGATGACACCCGTGCGGAACTCGATGGAGGAGATGTGCCCCTCGCCCGTGGCCCGGAGGCTCATGATGAAGCGCAGCCCACCTTCGGGCACTTCGGACTGGTCGGGGTGGGCCACCAGGGAGGGATTGAAAAGGGCCACCGATTCCAGGGCGTATTCGCCCGAGAAATGGGCCCCGATGAGCAGCTTGCGGGTGCCGGTCAGGGGACGGCCCGTGAAGAGGTGGTGCTCCACCCGCTTGAAGTTCGCCATCAGCATCTGTGCGAGGTCGAAGTGCCGGCCCTCGAATTCCAGGAAGACGGCCTCCAGGTCCCGGGCAGCTTCTTCTTCGCTCAGCGCGAGAGCGCGGCCGATTATCGAGGCGATGACCGGGGTCCTGGAGGGGATGAAAGGGCGTACGATTACACGCCCGCTCTGCGGCACCAGGGTCACATCGTGGTTGCGAACGGCGACGGCATTCATGACGCTCCCTTTTCGGCCGGGCCGATCAGGAAATTGGATTCGCCCATTTCCGCCAAGGCGAGGTGGAAGGCGAGGGTGGATTCCGCCCCTTGGTTCTCGCTCACCCTGTCGGGGTGGAGCCCGTCCCCGCAGCCGCCGCTGCTTGCGTCGTAAATGGAGAGGGCCAGATCGTTGCGGCCCAGGAACCACTCAAAGGCCCGCTTAGCCTCCCGGTACCATGCCGGATCCTGGGTGGCCCGGTGCGCCTCCAGGCAGGCCGAAACCATGGATTGGGCCTCCACGGGCTGCTGGTCGAAATCCGCATGGACGCCGTCCCGATGGTAGAAGCCGTTGCTGCCGATGGGCCTGAAATGGCCCGCGGGGGCCGTCTGCACCGAGGCCAGCCAGCGCAGGGCTTTGAGCCCGACCGCCAGGGCCTCCGGATCCGGCAGGGTGCGCCCGCCCTGGATCAAGGCCTGGGCGAGCCTGGCGTTGTCATAGGTGGCTGCGGGTTCAAACCAGGGCCAGCTATCGGACGCACACTGGCACCATAGATCCAGGAGCTTTCGGATCAGCCCGTTCCGGATGGATTCCACCTCCGGGAGCGCCGTGCGGCCCAGAAGGAATTCGTGGATGCCCATCAAGGTGAAGGCCCAGGCCCGGGGCGAATGGAAGGTTGCCACCGGCGCCAGACCCCACTCGAAGAGATGGGCGGAAAGTTTGCGGTGACCCGGGTTCCGGGAGCGCCCCGCCCCCGTGCCCAAGGCCCAGAGCGCCCGGGCATGGCTGTCCTCGCTGCCGTGGGCCTCCAGCCACTGCCGGCCATGGCTCATGAAGTTCCGGAACCGGCCCTCGGCCGGATTCCTGGCGGCGGATAGGAAGGCTAGGTAGCTCGAGCCGAGGCGGTCCAGACTTTCGGAGGGAGGCCGCCCTCCGGTTTCGTCCAGCAGGTTGCAGAGGATGAAAGCCCGGGCGTTGTCGTCCGTGCAGTAGCCCTCGGCGTAGTTGGGCACCGTGAAGGTGGCGTGTTGCAGGATCCCCGTGTCGTCGCTCATGCGCTCGATGTGGTCCAGGCGGAGCGGGGGCAGTTCGTAGGGCCGGGTGGCCAGGGTCCACTCCCCGAAGACCGAGCGCGGGGCCACCCTGCGCTCCACCCGCGCGCGCCGGAAGGACTCCAGGTACTGCCGGCCCACCACGGGCCAGAGCATCCCACGACCCATGTCATAGGCCACCTCCCGGGTGGTCTGGAGCAGCTTCGGGTCGCCCAGGTAGGCACAGACGGATTCGGCGATGGCGGCGGCGTCCCGGAACGGCACCAGGGCGCCCCGGCCTTCGCCCAGCAACTCCTGGGCGTGCCAGTAGGGGGTGGAGACCACGGCCTTGCCTGCGCCGAACACGTAGGCGAGGGTGCCCGAGGTGATCTGCGCCTCGTTGAGGTACGGGGTCAGGTAGACGTCCGAAGCCCCGATGAACTCCTTGAGGTCCTCCAGTGAGACGAAGCGGTTGTAGAAGATCACGTTCGCCTTGACGCCGCGTTTCTCGGCCAGCCGTTCGAGGCCCAACCGGTAGCCCTCCCCTTCCCTGGCCACGAGGTGGGGATGGGTGGCCCCCAGCACCAGGTAGACGACGTCCGAATGGCGCGCCACGATGGCCGGCAGGGCCTCGATGACGTACTCGATGCCCTTGCCCGGCCCCAGGAGGCCGAAGGTGAGCAGCACCTTGCGGCCCTCCACCCCGAACTGCTGTTTGTAGAAGCTGGAATCGATGAAGGGCATGTCCGGGATGCCGTGGGGGATGATATCGATCTTGTCATCCGGGGTGCCGTATACCGCGCGGAGGATCTCGTAGCCCTTGCGCGCCATCACCACCACCCGGTCACTGCGCCCGAGGAGCTCCGACATGACCTTTCGCTGGGTCTCGTCGGGGTCGCGGAGGATCGTGTGGAGGGTCGTCACGATCGGCATGCGGACTTCCTTCAGCAGAGCCAGGAGATGGCTTCCCGCGGGCCCGCCGTAGATGCCGAACTCGTGCTGGACGCAGAGGACGCCCGCATTGCTGAAGTTCAGGAAGTCCGCCCCCCGGCGGTACGAGTTCAGGTCCTTCTGGTCCAGTTCGAACCGGACCCGCGGGGGGTAGTCGTAGCCCTCGGGACGGTCGTTCATGGCCCCCGTGAAACAGTCGGATCCGGGGGCGACGCCCGCAACCGCTTCGCAGAGATCGTGGGTGAAGGTGGCGATCCCGCACAACCGGGGCAGGTAGCCGCCAAGGAAGGCGATGCGTTCGGGCAGGATGGTTTCCATCGGGGCACGCTCTCTTTGGCTGCAACACGCCGCTTGGGGCCTGGTTGTAGGTTTTCGAGCGTATCACCTTCCATGCTTGGCTTCTTCATGTTCGTATAATGGCCACGACTACCGATGTCGACCGACTGCATCAGGGTTCTCCTCTTTCAGGATGAGCCCTAACCTTTCATTTGGTACTCAGATTTGGGGGAAGACCAAGGGCGGATCCTCGAAATCGTGGACCCGTCCTTGCGATTGTTAACAATTTGATTACAATATTGGACAGGAGGAGATGATCCATGCGCCAGGTTGCATTCCGTGATTTCCGCCTCCAGGGTGCCAAGGCCCTAGGCAAGTTACGTCCCGGTGACGCCGTGATCCTATCCGGCCGCCAGGGGCCCGCCTACTTCCTCATTCCGGTAGAACCCGAGTCTATGGAGGCCCAGGAGGAGGAGTTGAAAACCGCCATGGCCCTTGCCGCCATGCGCGAGTCCTGGCGGCGAGCAGAGGCTGTGGGCCTTGCGGATATGACCATGGATGAGATTGACGCTGAAATCGCTTCCTCAAGAAAGGAATCGACGGCCACCAAGAAACGGAGTGTTTCTTGACCCGGTTGGTGGTCCTGGACACCAACATCCTGGTGTCCGCCGGCCTCACCCAAGGTCCCCCGGCCCAACTGGTGAATCGGGTCCTTCGGCGAGAACTGGCCATGATCCTCTGCCCCGAAGTCCTCCGCGAGTATTTGGAGGTCATGCACCGCCCGAAGTTCGCCAAAGCAGGTTTTCCGCCCGGGTGGCTGGACCGGCTCCTCGGATTGACCGTCAGGCTGCCCATGGATCCGCCGGCCTGGCCCCTGCCCATCCCCGACCCCAAAGACGGCGTCTTCCTGTCGCTGGCCCAGTTCTCGGGAGCAGCGCTGGTCACCGGCAATCTCAAGCATTTCCTCCTCGAGGTTCGGGCGGGGGTCAAGGCCTTTGCACCCGTCGACTTCTTGGCCAAGCTGGCCGGTCCTGAACCACCCAACGGCAGGTGACCCGGCTCGCCCTGAAGTCTATGCGTCCCGGAAGCTGGAGAGACGCCAGCCTGCCCTGCCCGAAAACCCAATCCCAGTGCGGATCGACACCCTGCAGCCTTAAAAACCAAGAATCCCCAGGTCGACCGTTCGAGTCTGTCTCCAGCCAC
>DBMS01000183.1:0-35696 GCA_002297665.1 Holophagaceae bacterium UBA692
CCGCCGGGGCGGGGGTCCCTTCAGGGTGGAGCGGGCCTAGAACTTCAGCTTGCAGCCGAAGCGGAAGGACCGGGCCGGCTGGTAGTCCGTGGCGGACGCATAGCGGCCGGGGACCTGCTCGTTGCCGTAGCGGTCCGTGAACTGCTCGAGCACGGCCGTTTCCGGACGGTGGTTCATGACGTTGTAGACCTCGAAGAACGGCTCCAGGTGCATCTTGCCTTCCAGGGGCATGTCGTAGTGGAAGGTCAGGTCCAGGCGGGTCATCCAGGGGAGGCGGCCCTTGTTGCCCATCTTGAGGTCCTGGAAGTTGGCGTTGGCGTAGCCGCCGGGATCGGGCATCGGCGGGGTGCTGGTCCGGCCGTCGTCCTGGAGGCTGTAGGGGCGGCCGCTCTGGGCGAGGAAGTTGAAGCCCAGGGCCAGGTCGCCCTTGCCCACCTTGATCTTCTTGTAACCGTAGGACTTGAACTGGTGCGTGTGGTCGGTGGGCAGGTAGCCGGTGCCGACGTAGGGATAGTAGTCGAAGGAGGCGGTGATGCCGCCATCCGGCTGGCCGTTGGTGGCGCTGATCAGGCCCTCGTAGTTGCCGTAATCCCGGCTCCAGGTGTAGCCCATGAACAGGTAGGTGTCGGAGGTCTTGTAGGTGTAGGTGACGTCCACGGCCTTGTACTCGTTGTAGGCTTCGGGGTACAGGGTGTCGTTGACGGTGATCTTCTGGTGGCTGAAGGGGGAGGTCCAGGTGACGCTCCCGCGGGGGTTCCAGATGATGGCTTGGCCGCCGCCGTCGCCGGGGTCGTTGGGATCGCGGGGCACGCCGTCGCGGTCGGTGATCTCGGAATCCTCGATGGGATCCACGAGCTTGCGGTAATGGCCGTGGATCCCGAAAGTGCTGGAGGCCGTCGCCTGGTAGTCATAGCCCAGCAGGACTTCCGTGCGCTTGGGCAGCTTGAGGCCGTCGGCCAGGGGGTCGTTGGACCAGCCCGTGGAGTAGTCGATGTCGTTGTAAGCCGCGCCGGTCACCGTGACCGTGTTGGTGGCGCGGTTGAAGGTGGCGGTGCTGTTGGGGGTGTCGGTGCCTCCGTAATAGAGGAGGTGGTAGTATTCCTTGCCGTAGGTCCGGATGGCCATGCGCTGCGGGATCTGCATGTAGTACTGCGCAAAGCTTCCGGAGATCTTGGACTTGCCGTCGCCGGTGGCGTCATAGGTGAACCCGATGCGCGGCTGGATGTAGTCCGTGAACTTGAAGTGCATGAAGGTGGAGCCGTTGGCGCCGACCTGCTTCTGGTCTTCCATGCGGATGCCGTAGAAGAGGTTCAGCTGCTTGTTCACCTGCCAAGTGTCCTGGAGGTAGATGGCCTGGAAGTAGGCGTTGGCTTCGGAGTCATTGTCGTAGACGTTCCTGACGGCCCGGAGGAAGCCGCCGGAGTTCTGCAACTGCCAGGTCTGGCCTCCGTTGCGATGGGTGACGTCGGCGTAGTTGGATTTCAGATAGGAATAGCCGATTTTCAGGGAGTGGTCGGCGCCGATGACCCAGGTCAGGTCCCCGGTGAACTGGGTGGTGGTGTTGGTCTCCTTGGCATTGTTGCCGGCCCCGCCGGTGGCCCAGTAGGTCAGGGGATCCGCGAGGCCGAAGCCCGGACCGCCCGCGGCGTAATAGGTCCGGTCGCGAATGAGTGAAACGTTGGAGTTGGGCGTGATGTCGTTCTCGGCCTTGGCCTGGCCCATCTTGAGGGACATCGTGAGGTTGGGCGAGAGGGTGGAGTCCCAGATCAGGTTGAAGTTGCTGGTGTTGTGGACGGTGTCGCCGCTGGTGTCGGCGTTGCCCCGGCCGTCGTAGATGTTGCTGGGGGAGCCGGCGCCGCGGTCCAGGGTGGCCGTGGAGCGGTTGCCGAAGTAGGTGAGGGTCAGCTGGTTGTCCGTGGTGGCGTAGAACTGCAGCTTGCCCATGAACTGCAGGTCGGGGGTCTTGGTGGCGCCGACTTCCAGGTCGCTGAGGTTCGGGTAGGTGGGCACCTTCGTGAGGGTGTAGTTGATGCCGAAGGAATAGAAGAACTTGTCCTTGACGAACGCGCCGCCCACCCGGGCGCCCACGTCCGTGACGCTGGCGGCGGGGAGCTCCCGGAACCAGGGCGTGCCCTTGGCTCTGGGGGAAAGGGTGCCGGGGATGTGGCTGGCCCAGGCCGAGCCGGCGAAATCGTTGCTGCCGGACTTGGTGAGGACGTTGAACACGCCGCCCATGGCGGAATATTCAGGCTTGTAGCCGCCGGTCTGGATGTCGACCTGGTCGACGAAGTCCTGCACCATGGTGACGCTCTGGCCGCCATAGCGCATGTCGTTGGTCTTCAGGCCGTCCACCGAGAACGAGTTCTCGGCGCCGGAGGCGCCGCCGATGGAGATCTCGAGGCCCAGGCCCGCGTTGCCGTTCGAGGCGCCGAAGCCCGAGGTCGTGACGCCGGGGGTCATGTAGGCCAGGGAGGCCATCTCGCGTCCCGTGGGAACCGCCGAGAGGGTGTCCAGGCTGAAGTTGGAGCCCGTGGTGGTGCTGGTGGTGTCAATGGCGGCGTTGGAGGCGACGACTTCGACGGTCGCCGAGCCTTCCTTGTCCAGCTTGAGGTTCGCCGTGGTGGCGGTGTTGATCGTGACGGTCAAGGTCTGGCGGGTGGCGGAGTACCCCGCCTTGGTGACCTGGACGGTCCACGCGCCGGCGTTGAGCAGGCCTGCCTGGAAGTGCCCGTCGGCGGCGGTCACCACGGTGCGGCTGACCTGGCCGGAGGTGAGGCGGACGGTGGCGGCGGCGACCGGGTTTCCGGTCTTGTCGGTCACGCGTCCGTTGATGGCGCCGGTGGTGACGGTCTGGGCGACCAGGATCTGGCCGGCCACGAGGGTCAAGGCTGTCAGTCCGAGCCTTGAGATGTTTCGGTGCATAGGATTGGCTCCTTTGAAGGTGAGGTGGGAAACACAACTTCTGAAAAAGCAAGGCATAGCCATCCGCTATTGGTTCAACTCCTTTCGCGGGCGCGGATTCAGGGTTTCAATGTGTGGCAATTGCGTGACGATTGGCGGGATTCATTAAGCCTTGGCCTGGGGAATTTTCAAGGCTTATTTCCACCGAATTCACAGAATTCTCAAAAAGGCAGCGTATTGCGAGGCCTCTGCGCATTAAAAAATAATCGAAATTCAAGGTTGATGGGCGCCTTTTTGATTTTGAAATTTGAAGATCACTTTGATGTTCAAGGATGATTGGCGCGATGTGAATTGATGTTAATTGTTGTTAAAAAGGATCTGTCCATGATTAATTCACCCGGTCTTTGGGGGATTCTCGATCCCCATTAGCCGATCATTTAGCCGCGTCCCGGCGAACGCAAATAAAGACCTCTATATCATGTTATTTATATATCTATATTGAGAATATTTATCCCAAAACGACGCTGGGCCCGCTCAGTAAATGCTCTGAAATTTCATACATATTCGAAATTCGGCCCACGCCCAGAATCTCTGTCGATTTATAAAACTCCAGACATGTGCCGCACGCGATGACGTCCACCCCCCGGTCCGCGAGGGTGCGGAGGTTGTCCAGGGAATCGGAACCCTCCAGGGCCAGGCGCACCCCGGCGTTCATGAGGATGATCCGCAGGGGCGGCGCATCGCACTCGGTGAGGGTGTACAGGAAGCCGCGCATGAGGAGCCGGGCCAGGTCGGGGGAGGCGGAGCCGATGCCGTCGGAGGTGAGCAGGACGGTGGCGGCGCCGGCGGGGGCCCCAACGGCGGCATGGACCACGGGCGCGGCCTCGGCCGCCTCGCCCGGGGTGGCGGGCCGCAGGACGATGCGGGTGACAGTTCCCTCCGTGGCGACCTCGTCGACTTCGCACCGGGCCCAGGCGGCGAATTTCAGGATGTTCTCCCGGGCCGCGGCGTCGTCCACGAGGATCTCCAGGGCGGCGAAGCCGCCCTCGGCCATGGCCTTGCGGGTCAGGATCACGGGCTGGGGGCAGGGCAGGCTCCGGACGTCGAGGGTTCTACGGGTAGGGTTCATAGCGTCTCCTGCGGGTTCCGGGTTCGGGGTCGAGCACGCGCCACAGCCCGTCGGGGCCGGTGGCGCGCAGGGATTCCAGGCTTCCGCCCGCGTCCACCAGGAGGCAGAAGCCGCAGTTGCTCCGCACCTGCCGGGGGACGGGAATGAGTTCCACCGCGAGCCCCGAGGCCTTGAGCCGGTGCTCGGCCCTGAGGGCGGAGCTGCTGGACGGGTAGGTGGCGAGAAGGCGCACTAGAGAATCCGCACGGTTCCCGGGGCGCCGCCGGTCTCGCCGATGATCCAGCCGTCGGACCCGGCCTCCCGCAGGGCCGCCACGGCGGCCTCGGCCTCCTCCTCGGGCAGGGCGGCCAGGAGGCCCCCGGAGGTCTGGGGGTCGAACGCCAGGTCCAGCACCAGGGGGGGCACCTCGCCGGGCACGCAGTGGAGGCGTCCCTCCCGGTTGCGGTAGGTGCCTTTGGGAACGAGGCCCATGGACGCGTATTCCTCCACCCCGGGCAGGAGGGGGACGTCGGCGAAGCGCAGGGTGAGCCCGCAGTCCCCTCCGGCCATCTCGGCGGCGTGCCCGGCAAGGCCGAACCCTGTGACGTCGGTGACGGCCATGGGATGGAACCGTGCCAGCACCTCGGCCGCAACGCGGTTGAGGGTGGCCATGGAGCGCTGGGCGGCGGCCTGGGCCTCGGGGGAGGCGCACTGGGCGCGCAGGGCCATGTTCACGAGGCCCGTGCCGATGGGCTTGGTGAGGAGGAGCCTCCCTCCGGGGCGAAGGGTGCTGTTCCGCCAGGCCCGGGCGGGGTCCACCAGGCCCGTCACCGCGTAGCCCAGCTTGGGTTCGGGGTCCTCGATGCTGTGGCCCCCCAGGAGGGCGCAGCCGGCTTCCACCAGGGCTTCCAGCCCGCCGGCGAGCATCTCGCGCAGGGGCTCCAGGCCCAGGGCCTTGAGGGGATGGCATACCAGGGCCAGGGCGGTGATGGGGCGGGCGCCCATGGCGTAGAGGTCCGAGAGGGCGTTGGCGGCGGCGATCCGTCCGAAAAGCCGCGGGTCGTCCACGATGGGGGGGAAGAAGTCGACGGTCTGCACCAGGGCCTCGTGGGGCCCGATGCGGAAGATGCCCGCGTCCTCGCTGCCTCCGAAGTCGGCCAGGAGGTCGGGGTAGGCGGGCTGTTCCAGGCCGCAGAGGGCCTTGGCCAGGACGCCGGGGCCCAGCTTGGCGCCGCAGCCGGAAAACCGGGTGTAGGAGGTGAGGTTCACGCGAGCGGCTCCTTCATGGGATTCGGGGGGGCCAGGATCCGGCGGGGCGAGGGTTCACGGCGAGCCCAGCATGAGCAGGGCCTCCAGGACCCCGCCGGCGATGGACCGGGCCTTGTCGGAAACCGAATGGCAGTGGGCCCGCACGCACCTTGGGTCCACGTCGGCGACCTTGAGCCCCGCCCGGGCTTCGAAGCCGGGCCGGATGAGGCCCCGGACGACCCCCCCGATGGCGGAGGGGACGGCCTCGCCGCCGATGGCCAGCACCGGGTCCCCGGCCGCAACGGTGTCGCCGATTTCGCACAGGGCCTCCACCCGGCCCGCGCGGGGGGCGTGGATGACCCGTTCGGAGCCGTGGCCCGCGATGAGGCCCGGCACGCCCGTATCCGGCTCCGCGGCGCCGGACAGGAGCACCCGGCCCAGGTCGTGGCCGCGGTTGGTCTCGACCACCGCGTGCGCGTCCACCCCGGCCGTGAATCCCGGGCCCAGGGCCACCACCACGGGGGCCATGTCCAGGGTGGTGCCCAGGTTCCGCTTGGCGATGATGGCGTCCACCAGGGCCGCGGGCCGCACCCGGGCCAGCAGGTCCCCGCGGGGATCCTCCAGGACGGCCACCGGGTCCCCCGGCGACCACCTTTCGGGAAGGGCGTCGAACCTCCGCGCCCAGAGGCCCTCCACGCAGGCCGAACCGTCGTACATGGCCTCCGAGAAGCTCACGGTGCGGCGGATGGCGCTGGGATTCCGCGTTTCCAGGGCGACCACGCGGAATCCGGCCCGGGCCAGGCGCAGGATGACCCCGGTGGCCAGGTCACCGGCCCCCCTCACCACCACCAGCCGGCCTTGGATCATCGTCACGGGGCACCCTCCCCCACGAGCATGACGCCTTCGGGTGCGCGGAGGGAACCCGCCAGGACCGGACCGTCGAAAAGCCCCGGCGGGGGCAGGCGGCCGCCGGCGGCGTCGGCCTTGTTCAGGAGGAGGGCGCGGGGCCCGGAGGCGCCCTTGAAGAGGCCCCCGGGATGGCGCGCCAGGGCGGCGAGGTGCTCCCAGCCGATGGGCGCTCCCGGAGCGCACCCCGTGAGGGCCGAAAGGAGCTCCGGCCGGTGGGCGATGGCCCCGTCCAGGGGCCGTCCGAGGCAGTCCAGGCCGATCACGCCCACCACCAGGTCCGGGTCCGGGGGCAGCACGGGCTCGTGGGGGGCCGGGGCCTTCACCGGCAGGCCCCGGGAGCCGTCGGCCTCCACCAGCACCAGGTCCCAGGCCCGGCCAAGGGCGGGGATCCAGGACGGATGGACGCCCTTGACCTTGCCGGGGGCGTCGGCCTCCCGGGCCATGAGGATCGTCGGGCCCGGCCCGGCGCAGGCCACGGGTTCGCCCTGCCAGGGGCGCTCCAGGCGCGGATCGAGGACCAGCCTTTCCTCCCGGCCGGGTTCCAGGCGCGGATCGGCGAGGTGGGTGGTGGAAGTGAGGAGCACGGGGCGGGGGGCCCGCTCCCGCGCCAGGCGGAAGAGAGCGGTGGTCTTGCCCCCCCCGCCCACGAAGGCGATGACGCCCCCGCCCTCCGGAAGCAGGGGAAGCAGGGCGTCCGCGAGGTTCATGGGGTGCCGCGCCGGGCCTTCCGGGCGGGGACCCGGGCCTGGATCCAGGCGCCGTCCCGTCGCACGGCGATGAGTTCCCCGGCGATGGCCACGGCCAGTTCCTCCGGCGTCTCGGCTCCGATCTCCAGGCCGATGGGGGCGCACAGGGCCTCCACCTTCCCGGCGTCGAAGCCCTCGGAGGCCACCTGGGCCAGCACAAGGCGGGTCTTGCGGGCGCTTCCCATGAAGCCGGCGTAGCGGTAGGGCCGCCCCAGCACCGCTCGAACGCACTCCAGGTCGCACAGGTGGCCCCGGGTGACGATGACCACGTAGGTCGAGGGGTCGAAGGCGAAGTTCTCCACGATCTCGGTGAAGGTGCCCCCCAGGGTGGGCAGGCCCGGCGGGAACCGTTCCGCCGCCAGGTACTCGGGACGGTCGTCGCCCACGGTGACCTGGAAGCCCAGGCCCGGCGCCAGGGCCGCCAGGGCCCGGCCCACGTGGCCGCCGCCCAGGATGAGGAGCTTTTCCCGGGGCAGCACCGGGTCGAAGAAGATCCCCTCCGCCTCGGCCAGGACGGGATGCCCCGAGGCCAGGGCCTGGGCGGCCAGGGCCGGGTCGGCGCCCGCCACACCGCCGTGGATCCAGGCGCCTGCGGCGTCCGCAACCCCCACCTCGCCCGAGGCCGTGCGCTTGACGAGGACGATCCGCTCGCCCCGTCCAAGGCGCTCCAGGGCGGCCCGGTAGGGCGCGGCATCGCGCAGGGGCTCCACGAGGATCCGGCTGGTGCCTCCGCAGACCATGGCGGGGCCTTCGGCCTCCATGCCCTGCATGTCGATTTCCAGGATGACCGGGGCGGAACCGCCCAGGCGCTCCCCGCACGCGGCCAGGACCATGGATTCCCCGCGCCCCCCGCCCACGGATCCCATGAGCAGGCCTTCCGGTCCGGCCAGGAGCTTGGATCCCGCGTGGCGGGGCGCGGAGCCCTTCACCTTGAGGACGGTGCAGAGCACCCGGGGTTCCCGGGCGGCGGCCAGGGCCTTGACGATCTCGAGGCTCATGCCTTCTTCCGGGAGTAGGGCGTGCCCGCCAGGGGCAGGTCCACCCGGAACACGCCGTCCCGGTGGAAGTAGGCGCCCGCCACCGCCGGGGCGGTGGGGATGGTGGTGATCTCGCCCAGGCCCTTGGCCCCGTAGGCCAGGGGATCCGGGTTCTTCTCCACGATGATGGACTCGATGGGGGGCACGTGGGCGGCCTTGAAGAGACCCAGGGTGCCGTACTTCGCCATCACCTCGCCGTCCTTGAGCGGGAAGTCCTCGGTCAGCGCGTAGCCCAGGCCCATGACGACCCCGCCCTCGATCTGGCCCTCCACCTGGGTGGGGTTGATGGCCTTGCCGATATCGTGGGCCGCCACCACCTTCTCGAGCCGGCCGGCCTCGTCCAGGAGCACCACCTGGGTGGCGTAGGAGTAGGCGACGTGGCTGACGGGGTTGGGCTTGTCTGAGGCGAAGGGGTCCGTGACGCCCGCGTACTCGCGGTAGTATTCCCGGCCCTCCAGCTGCTCGAGGGTATGGCCTTCCAGGTCCAGCTTCAGATCCTGGGCGGCGAGGCGCGCGGCCTCCCCGTTGAAGACCGTCTGGCGGGAGGCGGTGGTGGTGCCGCCGTTGGGGGAGTTGGAGGTGTCGGGGGTGGCCACCCGGATCTGGCCCCAGGAGAGCCCCGAGGCGTTGGCCACGAACTGCATGAGCACCGAGGCGAGGCCCTGGCCGATGCAGGCGGCGCTGGTGTAGATGACGGCCTGGCCGTCCTGGACGCGGATGCGCACCCGGCCCACGTCCGACAGGCCCACGCCGATGCCGGCGTTCTTCATGGCGCAGGCGACGCCCGCGTCGGGGCGCCGTTCGCAGAGGTCCTTCACGGCCAGGAGCGTCTCCTTGAGGGCGGTGCCGGCATCCACGATCTGGCCGTTGGGGAGCACGTCCCCGGGTTCCACCGCGTTGAGCCAGCGGATCTGCCAGGGGGTGAGCCCTACCTCCTTGGCCAGGAGCGTGATGCAGGATTCCATGGCGAAGCACGACTGGGTGACGCCGAAGCCGCGGAAGGCGCCGCCCGGGGGGTTGTTGGTGTAGACGCCCGTGCCGACGATGTCCACGTTGGGGATCTTGTAGGGACCCGCGGCGTGGGTGCAGGCGCGCTGCAGCACCGGCCCGCCAAGGCTCGCGTAGGCCCCGGTGTCCTCCAGCAGGTGGGCCTTCACGGCGGTGATGCGGCCCTGGGCGTCGGCGGCCACGGTGTATTCCATCTCGAAGGCGTGGCGCTTGGGGTGCACCTTGAGGCTCTCCTGGCGGCCCAGGGTCACCTTCACGGGAACCTTGAGATGGTTGGCCAGGAGCGCAGCGTGGTGCTGGACGATGAGGTCCTCCTTGCCGCCGAACCCGCCGCCCACGTAGGCGCTGATCACCTTCACCTGCTCGGGGCCCACGCCCAGGACGCCGATGATGCCCTTGTGGTCGTCGTAGATGCTTTGCGTTCCCGTGTAGACGGTGAGGGTGCCGTCGGCCTCGGGCACGGCCAGGGCGCTTTCGGGCTCCATGAAGGCGTGCTCGGTCTCGGGCGTGTTGAAGGTCTTGACGATGAGATGGGCGGCCTCGGCGATGGCCTTGTCCGGGTCGCCCCGGCGCAGGACGGTCCTGGCCAGGAGGTTGCCCTTGGGGTGGAGCTTCGGGGCATCCTCGTCCAGGGCGCGGCGGGGGTCGGTGAGGGGCTTGAGCTCTTCGTAGTCCAGCTTGATCATGGCCACGGCGGCCTTGGCCTGGGCGCGGGTCTCGGCGGCCACCAGGGCGATGGCGTCGCCCACGTAGCGGGTCGCCTCGCCCACGGCGATCAGGGCGGGCCAGTCGTGGATGATGTGGCCCTGGTGCCTTTCGCCTGGGACGTCGGCGGCGGTGAGGACGGCCTTCACGCCGGGCATGGCCAGGGCCTCGGCGGCGTCGATGCCCTTGACCAGCACCCGGGGCTTGGGGGGACGGAGCACGGCGCCGTGCAGCATGCCGGGGCGCTTCATGTCGTCCACGTAGAGGCCGGTCCCCAGGGCCTTGTCCCGGGCGTCGGTGCGGCAGATGCGCTCGCCCACGGCCAGCGTCTGCTCGGAATCGGCGGGGACGGGGGATCCTTCGCGGAGCATCCTCGCGGCGTTGAGCACGGCCTTCTCGATCTTCACGTAGCCGGTGCACCGGCACATGTTCTGGGCCAGGGCCTTGGTGACCTCCGCGGGGGCGGGGTCGGGGTTCGCATCCAGCAGGCCCTTGGTGCTGATGACCATACCGGGCATGCAGAAGCCGCACTGCACGGCGCCCGCGTCGGCGTAGGCCCAGCCGAAGACGTCCTTCTCCCGCTGGCTGAGGCCCTCCACGGTCACCACCTTCCGGCCGTCCAGCTTGTCCATCTTGAACAGGCAGGCCCGGGAGGCCTTGCCGTCGATGAGCACCATGCAGGAACCGCAGGCGCCTTCGGAACAGCCGTTCTTGACCGACGTGATGCCGAGCTCCTCCCGCAGGAACTCCAGCAGGTTCATGTCCTTCGACGTGACGATTTCCCGGCCGTTTACCTGGAGCGTGGACATGTCATCGCCTTTCACTGGGTGCATCCAGTCTAGCGCAGGTGTGTTTTTTTCACCCGTGAGTAAATTTTTTTAGGACGGGAATTCGAGCGGTTCGTACCGGGGGTAGCCGAGCTCCACCCACGCCTCCTTCCCGCTCCGGATGATGTTGCCGAAGATGAAGATCAAGGGCGGGCTGGTCAGGTCCCCGGGGTGCACGCCGATGATCCAGGGGTGTTCCGCGTTGAGCTGGTAGTCGTCGGTGGCTCCGATGCGCTCCCGCAGTCCGTCCATGTAGGCCGCGGCGTAGGCCAGGGCCGATTCCGCGGAGAGCACCTGCATGCCCTCGGCGTGGAAGGTGCGGCCCGTGTTGCTGCGCAGGAACATGGCCGGTTCGGGGAGGACCCGCACCAGGGAGGTGGGGTAGGTGGAGCGGAGGGTCTCCAGCAGGCGTTCGAGATTGGGTTCCATGCTCAGTACCTCATTTCGCGGTTGAAGGGCACGCCCAGGTGCGTGGGGCCGCGCATGCGGGCCTTGCGGGCCAGGGAGAGGACCAGGATGACCAGGACGTAGGGGAGCATCACGGCGAATTCGTAGGGGAATTTGATGCCCGCCACCTGGATGGCCAGCTGGAGGGACTGGGCCAGGCTGAAGAGCAGGGCGCCCCCCAGGACGCCCAGGGGGCTCCACCGGCCGAAATACACCAGGGCCACGGCGATGAACCCACGTCCGGCCACCAGGTCGTCCGCGAACATCTTGGCCTGGCAGAGCGAAAGGTAGGCGCCGCCCAGCCCGGCCATGGCCCCGCCCAGCATGAGCGCCTGGTACCGGACCCGGTTGACGTTGATGCCCATGCTGTCGGCCGCCCGGGGTTCGGTGCCCGCCGCCCGCACCTTCAGGCCCCAGGGCGTCTTGAAGAGCAGGTACCAGCTCGCGGGGACCATGAGGAAGGCGATGTAGACCATGGGATTGTGGTTGAAGAGGATGCCTCCCAGGAAGGGGATGCGGGAAAGGCCGGGGAGGGGCCACGAGGCCAGGCCCTCCACCCCCGTCACCCCGCCGACGAAGTGACGGAAGAGGGTGCCGGCCACGCCCCAGCCCATCATCTGGAGCCCGATGCCGGCGATGCCCTGCTCGGCCCGGAAGGTGACGGTGACCAGGGCGAACAGCAGGCCCATGGCCACGCCCGCCGCGGCGGCCACGGCGAACCCGAGGACGATGCCGTAGGGGGCCAGGGGGCCCGTCTTGAGGAAGAAGGCCGGAAGGAAGCCCAGGAAGGCCCCCATGCACATGATGCCTTCGCAGCCCAGGTTGAAGACCCCGGCGCGCTGGTTGAACATCTCCCCCAGGGAGGCCAGGAGCAGCGCCACGGAAAAGGGCACGCCCAGCGACAGGATGTTGTAGACGAGGTCGTGGGTCATGAGGGCTCTCCCGCGCCGGGCTTCCTGAACCGGGCGAGAAACCTCGCCGCCCGTTCCTGCGCATAGGGGTTGTTGAGGTACATCTTGGCGGAGACGATGCAGAGGATGAGCACGCCCATGAGGACGAGGATCATGTTGGCGGGGACGCCGGCGCTGCGCTGGGTCATGTCCGAGCCCACCAGGAGCAGGCCGAAGAAGAAGGCCGCCGGCACGATGCCCGCCGGGTGGAGGGCCCCGAAGAGCGCCACCACGATCCCCGCGAACCCGTAGCCCGAGGTGATGTTCTCGATGGCGCGGTGGTGGACGCCCGAGACCTCCACCGCCCCGGCGATGCCCGCGAAGGCCCCCGACAGGCCCATGGCGGCCACCAGGGAACCGGGAACGTGGATGCCCGCGTAGCGCGCGGCCTTGGCCTCGGCCCCCGCCGCCCGCAGCCGGAAGCCCCAGGTGGTGCGCCACAGGAAGAACCACACGCACACGCAGAGCACCAGGGCCAGGACCAGGCCCATGTGGAGCCGGGTGCCCGGCACCAGCCGGTCCAGGAAGGCGGCCTCGGGCAGGCGCATGGACTGCGGGGTGCCCGAGCCCGTCTCCAGTTCGCCCGGGTCGATCATGGGCCCGCGCAGGAAGAACGTGTAGAGCTGGGCGGCGATGTAGTTGAGCATGACCGTGGAGAGGATCTCGTTGACCCCCAGGCGTGCCCGCAGGGTGCCCGCGATGCCGGCCCAGAGGGCGCCCCCCGCGGCCCCGGCCAGGATGACCACGGGAAGCAGGGCGGCCTTGGGCCAGGTGGGCAGGGCCAGGGCGGTGGCCGTGGCGGCCAGGATGCCGATGAGCATCTGCCCCTCGGCGCCGATGTTGATGATGCCGCTGCGGAAGGCGATGGCGATGCCCAGGGCCACCAGGATGAGCGGAATGGCCCGCACCAGGATCTCGGTCAGGCCGAAGACGTCCGTGAAGGGCCCCGTGAAGATCGTCACGAAGGTGGCCGCGGGGCTGGCCCCGATGGCCGTGAGCACCAGGGCCGCGCCCAGGGCGGCGGCCAGGGCCGCCAGGACGACGATGGAGCCGCCGTAGAAGAGCTTGAAGCGGTTCATTCGGCCACCCCCGCCATGAGCAGGCCCAGTTTCTCGCGGGTGGCCTCCAGGCTGGTGAGGACCTTGAGGATCCGCCCCTTGTAGATGACGGCGATGCGGTCGGAGAGGTTCATGATTTCCTCGAGCTCCTCGGAGATGAGGAGGATGCCTCCCCCCGCGCGCCGGCGGGCCAGGAGCTGCGAATGGATGAATTCCTGGGCGCCCATGTCCACCCCCCGCGTGGGGTACACCGAGATGAGGGCCTTGGGCTCCCGGGCCAGCTCCCGGGCCAGGATCACCTTCTGGATGTTGCCCCCGGAAAGGGAGCCTCCGGCCGCCGACGTGGAGGAGCAGCGGATGTCGAAGGAGGCCTTGAGGCTTTCGGCGTTGCGCGCGATCTCCCCCAGCTTGAGCACCACGGACCAGCTGAACCGCGGGGTGGGGAAGTCCTTGAGGACCAGGTTCTCCTTCACCGTGAAGCGGGGCACGATGCCTTCATGGTGGCGGTCCTCGGGGATGTAGCCCAGGCCGGCGGCGATCATGGCCGCGGGGCTCTTGTTGGTCATGTCCTTGTGGAGGAACCGCACCGTGCCGGATTCCACCGGGCGCAGGCCCGTGAGCGCCTCGGCCAGTTCCCGCTGCCCGTTGCCGGAAACGCCGGCCAGGCCCAGGATCTCCCCGGCGTGCACCTCGAGGTTCAGGCCGTCCAGGGCGAAGTGCCCCCGGTCGCCGCGCACCTTCAGGTCCCGGGCCTCCAGGATGGCGGGGCCCTCCACCAGCAGGCCCTCGTTGCGGGGCAGGTGGACCTCGCGGCCGGTCATGAGCGCGGCCAGTTCGGCCGGGGTGTGGTCCTCGGTGCGGCCGTTGAACACCACCGCGCCGTGGCGCAGGATCGCCACCCGGTGGCTGAGTTCCTTCACTTCCTGGAGCTTGTGGCTGATGAAGATGATGGAGAGCTCGGCCGTCATGCGCTTGAGCCGGTCGATGAGGTCGTCGGTCTCCTGGGGCGTGAGGGCGGAGGTGGGCTCGTCCAGGATGAGGAGCTGGGCCCCGAAGCACAGGGTCTTGATGAGCTCCACCCGCTGCTGCTCGCCCACCGAGAGCTGCCACACGTAGGCGTCGGGGTTCACCGGCAGCTCGTGGTGTTCCGAGACCTCGACGATCCGGGCCCGGGTGGCCTTGAGGTCCAGGTTCATGAACCTGTGGTGCTGCTTGAGGCCTAGGGCCACGTTCTCGGTCACGGTCATGTTGGGCACGAGCATGAAGTTCTGGTGCACCATGCCGATGCCCCGGGCGTAGGCGTCGTTGGGGGTGTGGAAGCGGACCTCCTCGCCGTTGATGGCGATGGTCCCCGCGTCGGGCTGGTAGAGGCCCGCCAGGATGTTCATGAGGGTGGACTTGCCGGCCCCGTTCTCGCCCACCAGGGCCAGCACCTCGCCGCGGGCCACCCGCATGGAGACGTTGTTGCAGGCCAGGATGCCGGGGAAGCGCTTGGTGATGCCCGTGAGCTGGAGTTCGTGGATGGGCTGGGCTTTCGCCATGGGGGACTCCGGTAGAGAACGGACCCCGGTATGCCTAGGGCACGCCGGGGTCCACGTTCCGGTGATGCCTTAGAACTTGACGGCTTTCCAGTCCAGCTTGAGCTTGCCGGCGGCGAGGTCGGCCTTGGCCTTGTCCACGGCCTTCTTGATGGCCGGCGTCAGCACCTTGCCCACCTTGGTGTTGTAGGCGAAGACGAAGCCCTTGTTGGCGAAGTTGAGGGGGATGTTCTCCCCGCCCTTGACGCCGGCCTCGCGCTTGGCGATGAGGACCTCCACCACGGCGGTGTAGTTGTAGCTGGAGGCCGCGAGCACCCGCGGGGATTCGGCCACGTTCAGCTGGGAGAGGTCCTGGCCCGCCCACCAGATGTTCCTGTCCGGGCTGGCCGCGACGGCGCGCAGGGCGCCCATGGCCTGCTGGGAGGAACCGGTGAGGAAGTCCGCGCCGGCCTTCATCTGGGTCTGGGCCAGCTCGGAAGCCTTCACGAAGTCGCCGAAGCTGCCGGTGTGGGCGACCTTGACGCTGACCTTGGGGTTCACCGCCTTGGCGCCCAGGACGAAGCCGCGGTCGTACCGGGCCGCGTCGCCGCCGTCCACGGGCCCCACCAGGCCCACGACGTTGGTCTTGGTGACCATTCCCGCGATGATCCCGTTCAGGTAGCCGGTCTCCTCGCTCTCGGGCATGTAGGTGAAGACGTTCTTGCCGCCGATGTCCGCGCTGGTGCCGAACACGAAGGTCGTGTCCTTGAAGTCCGGGGCCATCTCGGTGACCAGGTTCTTGTACTGGGCGCCGTGGCAGATGATGATGTCGAACTTCCTGGAGGCGTACTGCCGGGCCGCGGAACCCGCGTCCACCGGCTTCATCTTCTCGCTGTAGCTGTATTCGACCTTGGCTTCGCCGTACTGCTTCTGCACGGCCTTGATGGCGTCGTGCATGGACTGGCACCAGCCCTTGTCGTCCACGGTGGATTCGACGATGAGGGCGATCTTGACCTTGCCCTTGGGGGGAGCTGCGGAGAGTCCGCAGGTGAACGCGAAGACCGCACCTAGCGCGAGAACTGGCTTCCTCATGGTCTGCCTCCTGGTTGGGTTAAGGGATTTTCGTTCCCGAGTGTACCAGGACTCCCCAAAATGATTTATTTTTTTACTGGAATAATAAAAATTTGTCCATCGCCCGGTAGTACCCTGGAACCCCCCACTTACCCAACGGAGGCCTGCCCATGACCGACCAGCCCGGGCCCACCCCCGGCCAGATCCAGCGCCACCTTCGCCGTGCCAACGCCATTGCCGCGCGGTCCGTGGCCATGGGCCACCACCCCTTCGGGGCCCTCCTGGTGGCCCCCGACCACGAGACGGTCCTCCTGGAGCAGGGCAACGTGAGCACCGTGAACCACGCCGAAAGCGTCCTGGCCCGCGCCGCGGACATGAACTTCACCCCGGAATACCTGTGGGGCTGCACCCTCTACACCACCGTGGAACCCTGCGCCATGTGCGCGGCGACCCAGTACTGGGCCAACATCGGCCGGCTCGTCTACGGCATGGACGAACGGCGCCTGCTGGAACTGACCGGCAGCGACCCGGAAAACCCGACGATGGACGTGCCGGCGCGCTATATCTACGCCCACAGCCAGAAGGCGATCCAGGTCATCGGACCGGTTCCGGAGGTGGAAGAGGAGGTCGCGGACCTGCACCGGGGGTTCTGGAAGAACTAGCCGGGCAACGCCTGCCGGCCGGTCGTTTACCGGCCGCTCTTCTTCCAGTCCGCCAGGAAGCCCTCGATGCCCTTGTCGGTCAGGGGGTGGGCCAGCATCTGGTCGAAGACCTTGGTGGGGATCGTCGCCACGTGGGCGCCGGCCAGGGCGGATTCGGTGACGTGGCGGGGGCTGCGGATGGAGGCGGACAGCACCTGGGTCTCCAGGTCGTAGTTGGTGAAGATCGTCACCAGGTCCTCGATGAGTTCCATGCCCACGGCGTTGATGTCGTCCAGGCGGCCCACGAAGGGGCTCACGTAGGTGGCGCCGGCCTTGGCGGCCATGAGGCCCTGGGTGGCGCTGAAGCAGAGGGTGACGTTGGTGCGGATGCCCTCGGCCTTGAAGGCGTGGGTGGCCTTGAGGCCCTCGGCGGTGAGGGGAACCTTGACCACCACGTTCTTGTGGATCTTGGCCAGGAGGCGGCCTTCCTTGACCATGGTCGGGGCGTCCAGGGCGATGACCTCGGCGGAGATGGGGCCGTCCACGATGGAGCAGATCTCCTCGATGATCGCCTCGAAGGGCTTGCCGGATTCCTTGGCGATGAGGCTGGGGTTGGTGGTGACGCCGTCCAGGATCCCCCATTCGTTGATGCGCTTGATCTCGCTGATGTTGGCGGTGTCGATGAAGAATTTCATGGGATCTCCTTGGGGCCTGGAAGTCGCGCGTCCCTCCGCCCTTTGGGGCCGGCCGGGGCGCGCGGGGTTCGCCTGCCAAGCATTCCCATTCTCGCAGGTCCCGGGGGGCGCAGGAAGGGGCCACGACATGAAGGAAGGGGAACCGCGCGGCCGCTGCGCGCCCTCTGGTTACAATGGGGCTACTGGAGACCTCCCATGCCCTTGACCGAACTGGCCGTCCTGGACCGCGGATTCGTGAAGCTCGTGGACCACATGGGGTCGGACCTCAGCGTGGTGAACGCCGCGCGGGTGTCCTTCGGCAAGCGCAAGGAGGTGTTCGACGAGGCGGACGGCAAGCTGATCTCCTACCTGGCCGAGCACGACCATACCTCTCCCTTCCGGCACACGGCCCTGACCTTCCATGTGAAGGCGCCGATCTTCGTCTTCCGTCAATGGATGAAACATAGAATTGCCAGCGAATTCAATGAGGTCAGCGGAAGGTATGTGGAATTTCCGGAAGATGAGTTCTACGTCCCCGAGGTCTTTCGCCGCCAGGCCAAGGTGAACAAACAGGGGTCCGAAGGCCAGGTGGACGGCGAAGCGGGAGACCAGGCCCGCGCCGTCTTTCAGGACAGCTGCCGGAACGCCGTCGCCCAATATAAAAATCTAATTGCCCTTGGCGTCTGCCGCGAACAGGCCCGCTGCGTCCTGCCCCTGGGACTCTACTCCGAGGTTTACTGGACCGTGAGCCTCCAGGCCGCCGCCCATTTCATCCGGCTGCGCACGGACGGCCACGCCCAGTGGGAGATCCAGCAGTACGCCCACGCCGTGCGCCGCATGGTGGAGGAACTCTACCCCCACGCCCTCAAGGCCCTCCTGGAGAACGTCCGCCCGTGACCCTCCCGCCGCTCAATCCCGCCCTCCTCCACCTGGACGCCGACCACCTCTGGCTCATGCACTGTTCCGAGGGGCCGGTGCCCCGGTCCGTGGTGCGCAGCGTCCGGGCCTACCTGCACAAGGAGCTCTGGCCCTGGGAGCTGAAGTGGAAGGAGGACTACCTGGGCATCCCGGACGCCCTGCGCCGGGAGGCCGCGAAGCTCGTCGGCGGGGAAGCCTCCGACATCACCCTCACCCCCTCGACCTCCTCGGGCCTGGTGACGGTGGCCCAGAGCCTGCGGTGGAGCCGCGGGGACGAGGTGGTGGTGCCCCTGGGGGAGTTTCCCACCAACATCTGGCCCTGGAAGGCCCTGGAGGCCCGCGGGGTGCGTTTCCGCGAGGTGCCCCTATGGGACGGGCACCAGGCCGGGGCGGCGGCGTGGAACTCCACGCCGCCCCGGGCGGACGATGACGTGGAAGGCCGCCTCCTGGCGGCGCTGGGCCATGCCACCCGGGTCCTGGCCGTTTCCTGGGTGCGCTTCCAGGACGGCCTCAAGCTGGACATCGCGTCCCTGGGCGCGGCCTGCCGGGCGCGGGGCGTGCATCTGGTGGTGGACGGCATCCAGGGCGCCGGAACCCTTCCGGCGGACCTCACCGGGGTCAGCGCCTTCGCTTCCGGTGGCCACAAGGGCCTCCTGGGGCCCCAGGGGCAGGGGTTCCTGTGGACGGAGCCCGCCTTCCGCAAGGACCTGATCCCCATGGGGTCCTGGATGTCGGTGGAGGAAGGCACGGCCTTCGACCGCGCCTCCACGGACCACAACCGAGCCTGGCTCGCGGGCGGCGAGCGCATGGAACCGGGAACCCTCAGCATCGTCTCCTGCGCCGGCGCCCTGGAATCCTTCCGCACGGTCAACGAGGCCGGCATCCCCGCCATCGCCGCCCACATCCGCCGGCTTCAGGAACGGTTCCTGGAAGGGCTGGGCAGGAACCCCGCCTGGGCAGAGGAGGCCCAGCGCCTGCGGACCCTCCTGGAAGCGGGGCGCCTGGGCTCCATCCTGAGCCTCCACCACGGGGGCCGGGGGCCCGCGGCCATGCAGGAACTTCTCATGAAAGGCATGCGCAGGGGCGTCTACGCCTCGGTGCGGGAGGGCTACCTGCGGGTGGCCTTCCACGGCTGGCACGATCCCGAGGACGTGGAACGCGTGGTGGATTGGCTGGAATAGTCGCTCTACCATGGAGGGTCGCCCCGGAGAACCCATGACCCCACTGATCCTCAGCCTGCTTCTCGCCGCCGCCCCGGTGGTTCCCGACGGGGGGACCGTCGTGGCCAAGGGCCAGAAGTTCCTGGCCGAGGTGGCGCGCACGCCGCAGGAGCAGGCCCTGGGCCTCATGCGCCGGACCTCCCTGGCCAAGGACCGCTGCATGATCTTCATCTACCCCGACGAGGGCACCCGCAGCATCTGGATGAAGAACTGCCTCATTTCCCTGGACGTGGCCTGGGTGAAGGAGGACGGCACCATCGTGGAAACCGCCGAGGCCGTGCCCCCCTGTTCCCCCATGCGGGGCGACGACTGCCCCACCTACGGCGGGGCGGTCCTTTCCCGGCACTTCGTGGAATTCCCCTCGGGCACCCTCCGCCGGCTGGCCCTGCGCAAGGGCGACCGCCTGGGCTGGAACCTGACCCTGAGCGACGGCACGCGCGTCACGGGGGGCCTTCCGGTGCCGGCCGACGGCGTCAAGGCCCGCAAGCCCAAGGCGAAACGGAAGTAGCTACTCCGCCGGGGGCGGGGCTTCGGCGGCTCTCCGGGCCGGGGGCTCGACGCCCCTCCAGCCGGCCTTCCAGGCCAGATTCATGGCCAGGGAGCCCAGGATGAACGCCGAAAAGAAGTAGACGAAAAAACGCTCCCGCAGGATGGGGATCATGGCCAGGACCAGGAGGAGGGCCAGGGTCAGGAGCCGGGCCGCGCCCGGGCTGGCGGAGCGCTTCTTGAAGCTGGGGAAGCGGAGGGTCGAGACCATCAGCAGGCCCACCAGGAACAGCAGGGCGGCGAAGGTGTAGGCCACCCAGGCTTGCGTCGGGGCCTCCGGCCAGCAAAGGATCACCGCGGCCACGCAGGCCGCGCCCGCGGGAATGGGCATGCCCACGAAGAACCGGGCGTCCACGGATCCCACCTGGACGTTGAACCGGGCCAGGCGCAAGGCCCCGCAGGCCACGAAGAAGAAGGAGGCGCCCCATCCCACGGCGCGCAGCTGGGGGTCGGCCAGGCCCAGCTGGAAGAACCCGTAGCGGTAGGCCAGGATGGCGGGGGCCATGCCAAAGCTCAGGACGTCGGCCAGGGAGTCCAGCTGCACACCGAATTCGGTGGCCGTGTTGGTGGCCCGGGCGATGCGTCCGTCCAGACCATCGAACACGCCGGCGGCCAGGAGCAGGCCCGCGGCCCAGAGGAAGTACACGCCCGGATGGTCCCCGGCGGCGTTGATGGACATGACCACGCTGGAGAATCCGCAGAGAACCGAAAGCAGGGTGATGGCGGAGGGCAGGGCGAACTTCGACCGGGCGACGACCCGCCTCCGGCGCTCCCGGCGCTCCTCAGGGTTCATTTTCTGTTTCATTCCCCGATTCTCCCACCAAACCCTCTGGGCACGGGGGGGCAAATTGACCCGCCGCGGTACGGCATCGATTGTGCTGGCAAGCCCCGGGAACCCTGCCTACATTGGGAAGACTTGACGGGAGGGTTCCATGGACAGGGTCCTGCAGTTCGTTCTGGTGGTGGTGCTTCTCGTCCTGACGGGGTTCATCGTGCCCCTTCTGCTCCAGCTGATGCGCACGGCCAAGGCCGTGGAGGTCCTGGCCGAGAGCGCCCGGGAGGACCTGCGCCAGATCGCCCTGGACGTTCACCAGACCCGGCACAGCCTGGACCGGGTGACGGGCCTGGTGGAGCGGAGCCTCGAGTTCCCCGCGACCGCGGGAGGCCTGGCCGTGGCCCTGGTGAGATCCCTGACCGGGATGCTGGACCGGGGCCCCTCGCCCTGGCTGGAAGCCCTCCTGACAGCGGTGAAAATCGGCATATCTTTCTTCAAGCGGACCCCTGGGGACGCCACTGAAAAGGAGAAGCCAAATGAGTGATTCAAGGGATAACGTCGGTTCCACGCTGCTTTTCTTCCTGCTGGGCGCCGCGGTCGGCGCGGTGGTGGTGGCCCTCACCACCCCCAAGTCGGGCCGGGAATTGCGGGGAGACCTCAAGGACATGTCCAACAAGGTCCGCGACAAGGCCCGCCGCCTGGGCAACGAGATCTACTCCAACGCCACCGACGCCATGGCCGACGAGGCGTCCCGGGGCTGATCCCGTATAGACTGGGTGCCGTGGGGCATTCATGCAGCTGGTGGTCATAGGGGGCGGACACGCGGGCATCGAGGCGGCGAACATCGCGGCCAGGATGGGAATGCCCACGGTCCTTCTCACCATGAACCTGGACCAGCTGGGGCAGATGAGCTGCAACCCAAGCATCGGAGGCGTGGGCAAGGGCCACATGGTGCGCGAGCTGGATGCCCTGGGCGGGGCCATGGGCCGGTTGGCCGACGCCACGGGCATCCACTTCCGCATTCTCAACGCCAGCCGCGGGGTGGCGGTGCGGGGCCCCAGGGCCCAGGCGGACCGGGTGAAGTACCGCTCCGCCGCCCGCAATCACCTGGAGCGGCTTCCGGGGCTGCGCCTCGCCCAGGGGATGGCGGCGGAGTTGAAGTGGGCGAACGGGCGCCTGTGCGGCGTTGAGCTGACGGACGGCTCGGTTCTTCCCTGCGACGCTGTGGTGGTCACCTCCGGCACGTTCCTGAACGGCAAGGTGCTCATCGGCGAGCGGAAGCTGGATTCCGGCCGGGCCGGGGAGCCTCCCTCCACCCACCTGGCCCAGCAGCTGCGGGCGCTGGGCTTGGCCTGCCGGCGCCTGAAGACCGGCACCAGCCCCCGCATCAACGCCGACACCATCGATTTCGGGCTCCTGGAGCCCCAGTGGGGGGATCCGGCGCCACGCCCCTTCAGCTTCTTCGGTCCGGGCATCCGCCAGCGGCAGGTGCCCTGCCACATCGTGCACACCACGGCGGAGACCGAACGGGCGGTGCGGGAGAACCTGGGGCGGTCCTCCATGTACGGCGGCCACGTGGAGGGCGTGGGTCCGCGGTACTGCCCCTCCATCGAGGACAAGTTCGTGAAGTTTCCCGGCAAGGAGAGCCACCAGATCTTCGTGGAGCCCGATTCCCTGGAAACCCGGGAGATCTACCTGGCGGGCCTATCCACCTCCATGCCCCTGGACGTGCAGGAGCGCATGGTGCGCAGCCTCCCGGGGTTCTCCCGGGCGGAGATCCTGCGTCCGGGCTACGCGATCGAGTACGACAGCTTCGACCCGCTCCAGCTGACCCGGGGCCTCCAGGTGAAGGACCTGGAGGGCGTCTGGTTCGCCGGCCAGATCAACGGGACCACCGGGTACGAGGAGGCCGCGGGCCAGGGGCTCATGGCCGGCATCAACGCCGTCCGGAGCCTTCGCGGGCAGGAACCCGTGGTGCTGGGCCGGGACCAGGCCTACATCGGGGTCATGATCGACGACCTGGTGACCAAGGGAACGGATGAGCCCTACCGCATGCTCACCGCCCGGGCCGAGCACCGCCTGGCCTTGGCCTGCGACCTGGCCGACGCCCGCCTCCTGGACGTGGCCCGGGAGGTGGGGGCCCTGTCGGACGACGAACGGGGCTCGGTGGAAGCCCGCATGGCGCGCCGGGCCCGCCTGCGGGGGCAGTGCGAGGAGGCCTGGGTGGCGCCCACCTCGCCGTTCGGCCCCATCGCGGCCCAGGCGGGCCTGACCCTGGCTTCGGGCATGACCCTTTTGGACCTCCTGCGCCGCCAGCAGATCACCCCGGAGCTGGCGAGCGACGCCCTGGCCCTGCTTGAGGGCTGGGACGTCGCCCAGGAAGGCTGGGATCCCGACTGGGAGCGGGACATCCTGCTCTTCGAGGCCCGCTACCAGGGCTTCCACGAGCGGGAGGCCCGCCTGCTCCAGGGCCAGCGCGCCTGGGACCACGTGCGCATCCCCGTGGACTTCCGGGTGGAGCACCTGCCGGGGCTGAGCACCGAAGTGAAGGAGAAGCTCCAGCGCCACCGGCCCGAGACCCTGGGCCAAGCGTCCCGCATCCCGGGCATCACCCACGCGGCCGTGACCCTCCTGCACCTGCTGCTCGAGCGGAACCGCCCGGCCTGAGTCCGGTCAATCGCGCTTGCCGACCAGGTCCTTCAGGTAGGCCAGGAACGGCTCCCGCAGGTCCTCCCGCTTCAGGGCGAACTCCACGTTGGCCTTCAGGTAGTCCAGCTTGTCCCCGGTGTCGAACCGCCGCGCCGGGATGGGCGCCGCCACCAGACGGCCCGCTTCCGCCATGACCATGAGCGCGTCCGTGAGCTGGTATTCCCCGCCCACGCCGGGCTTGATGCGGCTCAGGTGCTCGAAGACCTCGGGCAGCACCACGTACCTCCCCACCACCGCCCAGCGGCTGGGGGCCTGGTGGGGCTGGGGCTTCTCGACGATGCGGTCCACGTCCCACCAGGGCTGGCCGCCGGATCCCGGCCCGCCGACGATGCCGTAGCGTGAGACGTGGCTCTCGGGCACCTCCTGCACGCCCACCACGGACTTGCCCGTGGCCTCGTAGGCGGCGATGAGCGCGCCCAGCGCGGGGTCGGCCTCGTCGAAGACGTCGTCGCCCAGGAGAAGGGCGAAGGGCTCGTCGCCCACGGCGTGGCGGGCGCAAAGCACGGCGTGGCCCAGGCCCAGGGGCTCCCCCTGGCGCACGTAGGAGAACTGGCCCAGGTGGGTGATGCCCTGCACGAGCTTGAGGTCCTCGCTCTTGCCCCTGCGGTCCAGGGCCTCCTCGAGCTCGTAGGCCACGTCGAAATGGTTCTCGATGGCCTGCTTGCCCCGGCCCGTGATGAGGACGATGTTCTCGATCCCGGCGTGGATGGCCTCCTCCACCACGTGCTGGATGACCGGCTTGTCCACCAGGGGCAGCATCTCCTTGGGCTGGGCCTTGGTGGCCGGCAGGAACCGGGTTCCCAGGCCCGCGACGGGGATGACGGCTTTCCGGATCTTCTGCATGGTCCGATTATGGCATGGCGGGGAGCGGGAAGCGCATGGTGGTCCCCTTGCCCTCCTCGCTCTCGATGTGGATCTCGCCCCCGTGGGCCCGGATGATCTCGCGGCAGATGGCCAGCCCCAGGCCGGTGCCCTTGCCGTCGGGCTTCGTGGTGAACATGGGCTTGAACACCTTGGGGAGCACCTCGGCGGGGATGCCCATGCCCGTGTCCGCCAGGCTCACCAGCCATCGCCCCCCCTGGGGGTCGGGTTCCACCTTGAGGTCCAGGCGGCCCCCGTCGGGCATGGCGTCCACGGAGTTGTTGACCATGTTCAGGAAGAGCTGCTCCATCTGCTTGCGGTCCACGTGCAGCACGCAGGGGTCCGGCGCCTGGAGGCCGAAGGTCACGCCGTGGCTGGCCAGGGTCGGGCTCCACAGGCGCTGGAGATCGGCCATCAGGGGTCCGAGGGGCACGGGCTCGGGGTGGATCCGCGGCCTGCGGGTGGAGCTCATCATCTTCCGGACGATGTCCCCTACGCGTTCGATCTGGCCGCGGATGACGCCCAGGCGGTCCCGGGTGCGCTCCGAGACGTCGCTCTGCCCCTCCAGGAGCTGGAGGTGGCTGTTGACCAGGTTCAGGGGCGTGCCCACCTCGTGGGCGAAGGCCGCCGTCAGCTGGCCGGCCACGGCCAGCCGCTCCTGCTGGCTAAGCTCCTCCCGCAGGAGGGCGTTGCCCTCCATGAGGTTCTCGAGCTCCTGGTTCTTGGCCTGCAGGGCGGACAGGGCGTCATTGATCCGGTTCTGGAGGCCGGCGTTGAGGCCCTTGATCTCCTCGATGAGCTGCTCGCGCTCCAGGGAGGCGCGCTCGAGCTGGGCGGCCATGAGGTTGAAGCGGTTGGCGATGATGCCCAGCTCGTCGTTGCTGCGGACGTCGGTGCGCGCCGAGGGGTCCCCCCGCTCCAGGCGGGCCATGGCGTCGGTGATGCTGCGGATCGGTTCGGTGACCACCGTGGCCAGGATCACCCACAGGAGGATGAACTCGCCCAGGAGGACGAAGGGCAGCCTCACGTAGGTGTTGCGCAGGTTGTGGTCCCAGACGGTCTCCCAGTGCTCCAGGTCGCAGTAGGTCCGGATCAGGCCCAGGGGCGGCTGGCCCTTCCGGGGGTTCTTGATGGGCAGGTAGAATTTCCACGCGCGGTTCCCGGTGTTGAGGTAGACCAGCTCGGCCTGGGGGCCGCCCTTCATGTAGCTGCCGATCTCCTTGCCGTACGACACCGACGCGTCGTCCTCGGAGGACGTGACCAGGGACACCTCGTCGGCGCTCTCGCGCTTGAAGACGTCGATCTGGAAGATGCTGCGGTCCTGCCCCGCCAGGCCTTCCAGGAGCTCCTCGATGCCGCGCTGGTCCTTGAAGTCGTGGAAATCCTTGTCCCAGCGCTGGAGGATCTCCGTCTCCACCACCGACGAGGTCTCCCAGGCCAGGTTCCGGGTGTAGGTGAGGATCTCCCGCCGGCTGTTCCGCGTGATGGAGTAGGCCACGGCGATCGTCAACAGGCTGGTGACCAGGGCCGTGACGATGAAGAGCTTGGCGTGGAGGCTGCGGAACCAGCCCAGGGGGATGAATCTCATGGGGTTCCTTCCCCGGGCAGGCCGAGGGCCTCCCTCAGCGTGGCCCGGAAGCCCTGCGGCGGCATGCCCGCGGCCGCGCTCCGGAACCGTTCGAAAGCGCCCAGCCTGGCCTCCCCCACGTAGGCCAGGAGCTCCAGGGTCCCGGAGGCGAGCCGGATCCGGCGCCGCGCCTCCAGGCCCTCGTGGAGCGCCTGGAGGACGTCCTCGAGCAGGGCGAGGTCGTGGTGGTCGCCCAGGGCCGTCTGGAGTTCCCGGAGCCGCATGAGCGGGGTCTCCGGCGGTTCCGGGAAGGCCCCGGCCAGGACCTCCAGGGCGTAGCGCAGGCGCTTGACCCGGATCCGCGCGGCGTGGAGGGCCGGCGGGTCCTCCCGGTCCATGAGCTCGGGCAGGGGCGGGAACGCGGCTTCCAGGAGCGGGTTCAGCGCCGCCCACGCGTCCGCGGCCAGGTCCCCGGGCGCGAAGGGGTCCGGGAAGCTCGGGACCTCGAGAAGTTCGGGGAGCCGCTTGAGGGGAGCGCCCTCCAGGCGCCGGGCCATTCTGCGCCGCGCCCTGGCCCTCCGGGCCTCCAGCACCTCCAGGGCGTGTTCCCGGGCCGAACCCGTGGCCAGCCCGGGCGCCGCGAGCCCCTCCAGCCGCGCGATGTGGACGTCCAGTTCGCGGGTCAGGCCCAGGGCCCGGGTGAGGCGCCGCAGCCTGCGGGCGTGGCGCCGGAAACCCGGGTACAGCTCCGGCCGCACCAGGTCAAGCACGGCGCGCACCCGCCGGGAGCCGACCCGAACCTGGTGGAGCCCCTCCGGATCCCGCAGCCAGGCCGGGTCCGCCAGGAGCCCGCAGAGGCGCTCCACCCGCGCCTCCAGGGCGCGGTGCAGGAGGATGCTGAGCTCCAGGGCGTGCATGTGACCATCATAGAGAAGAAATAATCCGCACGCCGTTCCCGGATGCGAAATTTTGGCGTAAAATCCCTGGACGAGGTGAGGATGGACAGCATCAACATCAAGGGCGCCCGGGAACACAACCTCAAGAACGTGGACCTGGTCCTTCCCCGGAACAAGCTGGTGGTCATCACGGGCCTGTCCGGCAGCGGCAAGTCGAGCCTGGCCTTCGACACCCTCTACGCCGAAGGGCAGCGGCGCTACGTGGAGAGCCTGTCCGCCTACGCCCGCCAGTTCCTGGACCAGATGGAGAAGCCCGACGTGGACAGCATCGAGGGCCTTTCGCCCGCGATCTCCATCGAGCAGAAGACCACCAGCCGCAACCCGCGGTCCACCGTGGCCACCGTCACGGAGATCTACGACTACCTGCGGCTCCTCTTCGCGCGGGTGGGCCGGCCCCAGTGCATGGCCTGCGGCCAGCCCATCGCCAGCCAGACCATCCAGGAAATGGCGGACCAGATCCTCGCCCAGCCCCAGGGCATGAAGGTCCAGATCCTGGCCCCGGTGGTGCGGGCCCGCAAGGGCGAGTACAAGAAGCTGCTGGCCGACCTCATGAAGCGCGGCTACATCCGGGCCCGGGTCAACGGGACGATGCTCGACCTCACCGACGGCATCCCCGACCTGGACAAGCAGAAGAAGCACACCATCGAGGTGGTCATCGACCGCCTCAAGAACGCCGAGGGCATCAGTTCGCGGCTGGCCGACAGCCTCGAGATCGCCTGCGGCCTCGCCGAAGGCTCGGCCCTGGTGGACCTGGGGGGCGCCGAGCGCCTCTTCTCCTCCAAGCTCGCCTGCAACAACGCCAAGTGCCAGCGGTTCGGCATGGGCATCCCTGACCTGGAGCCCCGCTCCTTCAGCTTCAACTCGCCCTTCGGGGCCTGCCCCGCCTGCGACGGCCTGGGCTTCAAGCGCCAGTTCGCCGAAGAGCTCATCGTGCCCAACCCCGACCTGAGCATCAGCCAGGGCTGCATCACCGCCAGCGGCTGGAAGTCCGCCGGGGAGGACGGGTGGCGGGCCCAGTTCCTGGGCCAGCTCTCCAAGGCCCTCTCCTTCAGCCTGGACACGCCCTGGAAGAAGCTTTCCGCGGACGTTCGCCGCGTGCTGCTCCACGGCCTGGATCGCAAGATGAAGTTCGTCTACCAGAACAAGGGCAACCGCTACGAGTTCATGCACAACTTCGAGGGCATCGTGGGCAACCTCGAACGCAGGTACCGGGAGACCTCCAGCGAGGAGATCCGCGCCGAGATGGAGGAATCCATGCGGATCACCCCCTGCGAGGCCTGCGACGGCACCCGGCTCAAGCCCGAGATCCTTTCGGTCTTCGTGGGGGGGCTGCACATCGCCGCCGTGAGCGCCATGAGCGTGCGGGATGCCCGGGCGTGGTTCGACCGGCTGCGCCTGGAGGGCAAGGACGCCGTCATCGCCGGCAAGGTGTTCAAGGAGATCAACGAGCGCCTGGGCTTCCTGGACGACGTGGGCCTGGGCTACCTCACCCTGGACCGGTCCGCGGCCACCCTCAGCGGCGGCGAGGGCCAGCGCATCCGGCTGGCCACCCAGATCGGATCGAAGCTCCAGGGCGTCATGTACGTCCTGGACGAGCCCAGCATCGGCCTCCACCAGCGGGACAACCAGAAACTGCTGAACACCCTCAAGGAGATGCGGGACCTGGGCAACACCGTCCTGGTGGTGGAGCACGACCTGGAGACCATCCTCGCCGCCGACCACGTGGTGGACCTGGGCCCGGGCGCCGGCGAACACGGCGGCCATGTGGTGGCCCAGGGCACCCCGGAGGAGATCAGCCGCAGCGAGGCCTCCGTCACGGGCCACTTCCTCTCCGGCCGCGAGACCATCCCCGTGCCCCGCAAGCGCCGCAAGGCCTCCCGCGGCCACATCCAGGTCGCCGGGGCCGAGGAGAACAACCTGCGCAAGGTGGACGCCTCGTTCCCCATCGGGCTGTTCACCTGCGTCACGGGGGTCTCGGGCTCGGGCAAGAGCACCCTCGTGAACGAGATCCTGTACAAGGCCCTGGCCAACCAGCTGCACCAGGGGGTCCACGTGGTGGGCAGGCACAAGGCCATCAAGGGCCTTGAGCACGTGGACAAGGTCATCGACATCGACCAAGCCCCCATCGGGCGCACCCCCCGGAGCAACCCCGCCACCTACACCGGGCTCTTCACCCCCCTGCGGGACCTGTTCTCCCAGCTGCCCGAAAGCAAGGCCCGGGGCTACACGCCGGGCCGGTTCAGCTTCAACGTCAAGGGCGGGCGTTGCGAGAAGTGCGAGGGCGACGGCGTCCTCAAGATCGAGATGCACTTCCTGCCCGACATCTACGTCACCTGCGAGCAGTGCAAGGGAAAGCGCTACAACCGGGAGACCCTGGAGATCCACTACAAGGGCCACAGCATCTCGGAGGTGCTGGGCATGACCGTCGAGGAGGCGCTGGTCCTCTTCTCACCCATCCCCGTGCTCGCCAACAAGCTCCAGACGCTGGCCGACGTGGGCCTGGGCTACATCCGGCTGGGCCAGAGCGCCACGACCCTCTCGGGGGGCGAGGCCCAGCGGGTCAAGCTGGCCCGGGAGCTGTCAAAGCGGCAGACCGGACGCACCCTCTACATCCTGGACGAGCCCACCACGGGCCTCCACCTCAAGGACATCCAGAAGCTCCTGGAGGTCATCGGGCGGCTCATGGACGCCGGCAACACCGTCATCGTCATCGAGCACAACCTGGACGTCATCAAGACCGCCGATCACATCCTGGACCTGGGTCCCGAGGGGGGCGCCGAGGGGGGATTGATCATCGCCACCGGCACGCCCGAAGAGGTCTCCCGGAACAAGAACAGCGTCACCGGCCGTTACCTGAAACCCTATCTGAAGTGAGCCTACGCCTTGGTGTCGATCGTCCTGCCCAGGTGGGCGGGCGGGGGCGCCTTGGGGGCTTCCTGGGCCTTGGGCTGGGCAGGCACGTCCGCCTTCTTGGGCGTTTCGACCTTCGCGGCCTGCGCGTGCTGCTGGATGCTGGAAACGTTCATGGCTGACCCCCTGGTTCACCCGTCAAGCGTATGTGTCCACGGCGCGTCCCACGCCCCCGGCGCTGTCGATGAGCCGGGCGAGGTCCTCCCCCTGCGTCCGGGCCATGTCCAGGACCTTGCGCTCCACGCTCACGCCCACGGCGGACCTCGTCAAGGCCGCCTGCTGGCCGATGATGCTCTCTACGGATAGGCCCACGTCCACGGGAATGCTCCTGGACCCTTCTTATCGGTCCTTCACGGGTTTCACTTTAGGCAAACGGGCCCGCAGCAGCGCGGCGGCGTCCTGGAGGGTGAGATCCGCCCCCCTGGTCTGGGCGGTGGCCGCCCGGTTGACCTCGGCGATGGCGTCGAAAACTTCGCGCCGGTGAACCTGGACTTCCTTGGGCGCCTTGATGCCCAGGCGGACCCCGTCCTTGTTCACGCCCACGACCAGGACCTCGATATTCCCATTGATAATGAGCGATTGATCAAGCTTCCGGGTGATGACAAGCATGGGGACCTTTCCGGCTACTTGTCCGAGATGACGGGGAACTTGAGGGGGAACTGCTCGGTGTTCAGCACAACCTGGCGGCCCTGGCGGGTGCGGAGGTTGATGAGGATGGGGCCGGCCAGGTTCGCGGTCATGAGCCGGGGATCCTCGGGGATGACCACCAGGGCCAGCACCAGGGCCTCGGCTGCGTCCTCGATGGCCAGGGCCCGGGCGTCCTCCCCGGAAAGGGGCACCTGGTAGTCCATCTTGATGGCGGCCACGTCGATGCACACGAAGTGGATATCCTCCCGGTCCACGGGCTGGAGGAACTTGAGGGGGTAGGCGTCCGAGGGCTCCAGCAGGGAGAAGGTCCTCAGCTCCGGGAAGCCGATGAGGCCGGCGGGAAAGGTGATCTCCCCTTCGCCCCGGGGCAGGAAGACCGGGAACTGCAGCGGGAAGGTCCGGGTGTCCAGCTGCACCTGGACGGCCCGGCGGGTGCGGGCGTTGAGGACCAGCGGTCCGGCCAGGTTGGCGGTCATGCGGCGCGGATCCTCGCCGGGAACCACCACGATGACCAGCACCAGGGCATCCTCGGGTTTCTCCAGGGCCAGCGCCTCGGCGTCCTCCGGACCGAGCGGCACGTCATAGTCCCCCTTGACGGTCGCCGCGTCCATGCACGCGAACGAGATGTCCGGCGAGGCCACGGCCTGGAGGAACTTCAGGGGGTAGGTGCCCTCGGGTTCGAATACCCGGAATTCCGTCAGCGCCGGGAATCCCGCGAGGCCCTTCGGGAAGGTGACGACGTAATCTTCCTGGCTCATCCGCGCTCCTGGAACAGGGTGGTGGTCCATCATCCCATCGACGGGCGGTTCGGGAACCTTATTTCGATTCGAACACGGCCCACAGCTCATCGAGCCGGGTTCGCCGGAACCGGGGGTTGGGGATGCACCGCTCCAGGGCCTCCTTGGACCGGGGAGGATGCTCCAGGCGCGCGAGGATCCACCGGTTGCCCAGTTCCATCACCGCGGCCACGTCGCCCTGGTTGCCCCAGAGGTGCCGCAGGTGCGTGAGCCGCCTCGCCCTTTCGACGGCCGTTTCGCCCAGTCCCATGTGCCGGGCCTTGTCCACCACGGGATGGTCGCTGGGGGGCCGGTAGCTCCGCACGCGCTGGATGGTGCGCCGCATCTCCCCGGGCAGCTGCGCCAGCCGCGGCCCCACCTCCGGATCGTTCCGCTTCGCGTCGGCCTCGGCGGCCAGGGTCCGCAGCAGGGGAAGCAGCAGGGCCGCGTCCCGGGCCGCATAGCTGATCTGGGCCGGGCGGAGGGGGCGGTACATCCAGTTGGAATCCTGCTCCTCCTTGGGGATCTCCACGCCCAGCTTGAGGCGCGCCATGGTCTTGAGCCCGGGCTGCGGGTACCCGAGGGTGCGCGCCAGGAGCATCGTATCCATCACGGACGAGGGCACCACGTCGTAGATCCGCTTGAAGACGATGCCGTCGCCCGAGAAGTCGTGGACGATCCAGGGGACCTCCGCCATGGCCTCCAGGGTCGGCTTCATGAGCTTGGGAATGGCCAGGGGGTCGACAAGCCAGGACCGGTCGTGGGTGGCCACCTGCAGCAGGGCCAGGACGCAATGGTGGAAGCCCGTGAGGCTGCATTCGATGTCCACCGCCAGCAGGTTGGCCGCGAACCAGTGGGGCAGCGCCTCCGCCAGCGTCTCGGGCGAATCCACAAACGAGGTTGGGAGATCGAAGTGTGCCAGTGACATCCCTAGAGTGTGCCCGAAAATCGGATCGACTAGACTGGCAAGGGAGAATTCGATGGGCAAATCACTGTTCTGGGCGACGTTCGTCACCGTCTTCCTGGCCGAGCTGGGCGACAAGACGCAGTTGGCCGCCATGACCGCCACGGCCCGCTCAGGGGCCCTGCTGACCGTCTTCCTCGCGGCCAGCGCCGCCCTGGTGTGCGCCACGGCCATCGGCGTCCTGGTGGGGGGAGCGCTCTTCAAGGTGATACCGGAGCATATGGTGAAATACGCCGCCGGCACGGCCTTCATCGCGGTGGGGATCTGGGTGCTGGCTAAAGGCTAGCCAAGGCCCCGAGCACCTGCCGGTCGTGCTCGGCGGCCTTGACGTCGGTCATGATGGAACGGATGACGCCGTCCCGGCCGATGATGAAGGTGACGCGCTTCGCGATCCCCATCACCGGCATGCGGACCCCGTAGGCGTCGATGATGGCGTGGCCGGGATCCGCGAGGATCGGGAAGGGCAGGTGGTACTTCGCGGCGAAGGCCGCATGGCTCGTGACGTCGTCGGCGCTGACGCCCAGCACGACGGCGCCCTTGGCCCTGATGGCCTCGAAGCCGTCCCGAAGGGAGCAGGCCTCCTTCGTGCAGCCCGGCGTGTCGTCCTTGGGGTAGAAGTAAAGCACCACCACGGATTTTCCCGCGAAATCGGCAAGCTTCACCGTTTTCCCGTCCTGGTCCTGGGCGCTGAAGGGAGGGGCGGCCATGCCCGGCTTCAGGTCGGCCGCGCCGAGGGACATGCCGGTCAGGGCGGCCAGGGCCGTGGCAAGAAAGGTACGGGGCGTGGACATGGGACTCCTCCTGGGCCTTTGATGCCGGGAAAGCGCCAGTGTTTCCCGCGGTCAATCCGGCAATTGGAAACGGATGGCCCCCAGCAGGGCCACCGGGCAGGTCACGGCCCTCAGGATGCTCCCCCCCAGGGTGACGGCCTTCCAGCCCGCCTCCGAAAGAAGCGCGAACTCG
Organism: Holophagaceae bacterium UBA692; assembly: GCA_002297665.1. Classification (GTDB taxonomy): domain Bacteria; phylum Acidobacteriota; class Holophagae; order Holophagales; family Holophagaceae; genus Mesoterricola. The sequence continues at coordinate 32,661 of DBMS01000183.1, forward strand.
CCGTCGGTGATCCCCCCCTCGGGGCCGCTGGTGAAGGCGATGGGTCCCGGCCCGGGCCGGGGGTTGCCCTCTCCCGCGCGCACCTCGTACGCGACCCAGCGCTGGTCGACGTCCACCTTCAGCAGGTCCCCGAAGGCCGCGGGCTGGCCCAGGTCCGGAACGCGGGAGCGGTGGCTCTGCTCGCAGGCGCCGCGGATGATCCGCTGCCAGCGTTCGAACCGCGCCAGGGTCCTGGCGGGGTCGTATTCGCTGCGTTCGTAGGCCACGGGCCGGATGGAGGTGACGCCCAGCTCCACCAGCCCGGGCAGCATGTCGTCCAGGAGCGCGAGCTGGGCCGTGATCGGCACCCAAGCGTGGATCGCATGGGCCGGCTCCCTCCGTTCGTCCAGGGGCCTCACGAGACGGGCCACGGCCCGGTCCTTGGAGATCTCCGCGAGGTCGGCCTTCCAGGGGCCCGAGGGCAGCACCAGTTCCAGCGCGGCGCCGGCGCCCAGCCGGAGCACCCAGAGGTGCTTGGCCTGGGCGGGCTCCAGGGGCAGAAGGGAGCCCTCCTTCGGGGCGGGACCGTCGTTGAGGAAAAAGCGTGGGAGGCTCATGCTGGAATCTTCCTCTAAACTGGGCTTCTGGAGGCAACTTGTTCCACGCACTGCTCGATTCCGCACCTTGGTGGGCCTGGCTGGGGTTCCACATCCTCGTCTTCGCCATGCTGGCCCTGGACCTGGGGGTCTTCAACCGGTCGGCCCACGAACCCTCGATCCGGGAATCCGGCATCTGGACCGCGGTCTGGATCGCCCTGGCGCTGGCGTTCAACGGTCTCATATTCATCTACATGGGGCCGGTCCACGCCGGGGAGTACCTCGCGGGCTACCTGCTTGAGAAATCCCTGAGCGTCGACAACCTTTTCGTCTTCGTCCTCGTCTTCACGTCCTTCCAGGTGCCGCGCAAGAACCAGCACCGGGTCCTGTACTGGGGCGTCCTGGGGGCGCTCGTCATGCGGGCCGTCATGATCCTCGCGGGAACGGCGCTCCTGCAGCGCTTCGCCTGGATGACCTTCGTGTTCGGAGGCTTCCTCATCTACACGGGCATCAAGATGCTCCTTCACCGGGACGAGGAACCCGGCGATCCCCGGGAGGGGGCCGTGGCAAGGCTGGTGCGGAGGTTCCTGCCCTACGATCCCGACGCCGGGTACGGGCGGCTCATGGTCCGCCGGGGCGGCCACACCTACGCGACCCCCATGTTCCTGGTCCTGGCCGTGGTGGAGGTGACCGACCTGGTCTTCGCCGTGGATTCGATTCCCGCCGTCCTGGCGGTGACGCGCAATCCCTTCATCGTCTACACGTCCAACGTGTTCGCCATCCTCGGCCTGCGGAGCCTCTACTTCCTCCTGGCGCGCATGGTGGACCGGTTCCACCATCTCGGCACCGGCCTGGCCGTGATCCTCGCCCTGGTGGGCGTTAAGATGTGCATCGCCGAGTGGTTCCACATCCCCATCTGGATTTCCCTCATGGTCATCGGGATCATCCTGGCCGGCTGCATCCTCCTGAGCCTGTGGACGACCCGCCCGGGCAGAGGCAGGGCCTGATGCGCATCTGGAACCACACCCTCGAGGCGGCGCCGCCCGAAGGCCCCAGCGTGGTCACCCTGGGCAACTTCGACGGCGTCCACGCCGCGCACCACGCGGTGCTCGAACTCGCCGCCTCCCGGGCCCGGGAACTGGGCCTCGCGGCCGCCGTCGTCACCTTCGACCCCCATCCCTCCGTGGTCGTCGCCCCGGAACGCAAACCCAAGCTCCTGATGACCCTGCCCCAGCGCCTCGAGGCCTTCCGGGCCGCGGGCATGGACCTGGCCTGGGTGATCCCCTTCAGCCGGGCCTTCTCCGAGCTCAGCCCCGCGCAGTTCCTCCAGGGGCTGCAGCATGCGCTGGCGCCGCGCGAGCTGCACGTGGGCCGCCAGTTCCGCTTCGGCAAGGACCGCGCCGGGACCCTGGAGGCGCTGGAGGAATGGGGCCGCGCCGCGGGCTGCGAGATCCATACCCATGCGTTGCGCGCGCCCGACGGCGGCCACCTGTCGTCCACCCGCATCCGCGCGGCGCTGGAAGCCGGCGACGTGGAGGAGGCCTCCGCCCTGCTGGGCCATCCCTACGCCTTGACGGGGATCGTCGTGGAAGGGGAGCGCCGCGGGCGCCAGATGGGGTTTCCCACCGCCAACCTCGCCTGGGAGCAGGAGCAGCTGCCCGCCAACGGCGTGTACGTGACCGAAGTGGCCGGCGCCCATCTGCCCGAGCCGCGGCGGGGCCTCACCAACGTGGGGGAGAAGCCCACCTTCGAAGGCCGCGTCGTCACCGTGGAGACGCACCTGCCGGGCTTCCAGGGGGACCTGTACGGCGCCCATCTGACCGTGCGCTTCCTTCACCGCATCCGCGGGGAAATGCGGTTCTCCGGCGTGGAGGCGCTGCGGGAACAGATCGCCCGCGACGTGGCCGCGGGTCTGGCCTGGCGTTCGCAGGACGCCTGAACCGGTTTTGTATTTCGTTCTTTTGCAGTGTTTCCAAGCAAAGGAGCGCGCCTGGCGGCAGGTGGAACCAATCAAATCGCCGCCTCGCGAAGAAAAGTGCTTGCAATCGGGCTGTGGGGTGCTATTCTAGTTTTCTGCCGCGATCGAGGTTGCGGGGTCGGAAGGAAAGCGAGCCGGGCTGATGAAGCCGGTTTCGAATGTTCCGGGCGTCTTTGAAAGCCGGATAAAGAGAATGGAAACCTTTGAGTCTGGTTCGACCTGACGGTCGAGTCGGACAGCATACAACCAAGCGAATAACGTCACCGTCCTTCGGGAAGGTGAACGAACGAGCTTTAGGTATTGAACATGAGAGTTTGATCCTGGCTCAGAATGAACGCTGGCGGCGTGCCTAACACATGCAAGTCGGATGTGCCGCAAGGTGCATGGCAGACGGGTGAGTAACGCGTGGGAAACCTACCTCTTTGTGGGGAATAACGCTCCGAAAGGAGTGGTAATACCGCATGAGACCATGGACTGGGACGT
>DBMS01000183.1:35719-36272 GCA_002297665.1 Holophagaceae bacterium UBA692
GGCCTACCAAGGCAACGATCAGTAGCCGGCCTGAGAGGGTGATCGGCCACACTGGAACTGAGACACGGTCCAGACTCCTACGGGAGGCAGCAGTGGGGAATTTTGCGCAATGGGCGAAAGCCTGACGCAGCAACGCCGCGTGGGTGATGAAGGTCTTCGGATCGTAAAACCCTGTCGTCAGGGACGAAGGTCGGTCGTTGAATAGGCGATTGGCTTGACGGTACCTGGAGAGGAAGCCCCGGCTAACTCTGTGCCAGCAGCCGCGGTAATACAGAGGGGGCAAGCGTTATTCGGAATTATTGGGCGTAAAGGGCGCGTAGGCGGTTTTTTAAGTGAGATGTGCAATCCCCGAGCTTAACTTGGGAACTGCATCTCAGACTGGAAGGCTAGAGTGCTGGAGAGGGTGGTAGAATTCCACGTGTAGCGGTGAAATGCGTAGAGATGTGGAGGAATACCAGTGGCGAAGGCGGCCACCTGGACAGTAACTGACGCTGAGGCGCGAAAGTGTGGGTAGCAAACAGGATTAGATACCCTGGTAGTCCACGCTGTAAAC
>DBMS01000309.1:0-516 GCA_002297665.1 Holophagaceae bacterium UBA692
TGATTCGATCTACCTACACTAGTTCGAACCGGCCTCGTGCCGGTAGAACGCCGCCGTCACCTCCGCCCCCAGCATGAAGATGGCGCAGCTGTAGTAGAGGAACACCAGCGCCGCCATGAGGCTGCCCAGGGAGCCGTAGAGGATGCCCCAGGTGGGGGTGTGCATGAGGTAGTACCCGAAGCCCACCTTGGCCGCCCACCACAGGAAGGTGGTGACCGCCGCGCCCAGGAAGGCGTGGCGGAACTTCACGTGCCGCCTGGGAATGTGCTGGAGGATGAGGGTGATCAGGAGGAGGCCCAGGCACGGGGGGAGGAAGGTGTACATGAGGATCGGGGAGAACGGCGCCTGCCGNNCGAAGGCTCCACTCGAACCCCGCGGTCAGGAGGATCACCAGGAACGCCAGGCCCATGAGCACCACGCCCAGGCGGCGCAGCAGGTTGTGCTTGCGGGTCTGCCGGTGCACCTTGATGCGCAGGCCGAAGATGTGCGAGAGCGACCGGTCCAGCTGGTTCACGC
>DBMS01000309.1:622-1475 GCA_002297665.1 Holophagaceae bacterium UBA692
AGGCGCCGCTGCCCAGCATCAGCACCAGCAGCTTGAAGAAGAGCGTCGTCAGGGGGATCAGCGAGATGGTCAGGAAGAAGCTGAGGCTGGCCGCGTACGAGAGGCAGTCGTCATGGTGGTACTTCCTGAGGACTTCGCGGATGAAGGCGCCCGCCGGTCCCAGGGGGGGGAAGGCGCGGGCGGCCTGGCCGTACACGCCGCCGGCCCGGTTCGCCAGGCTCGCGCGAAGGCCCAGGAGCGGCCGTTCCATGGCCTCAGAACCGGATGGGATGCTGGGGCAGGAGGTACATCACCCACGCGAGGATGATCCCGATGCCCAGGAGGCCCCCGGCGTATTTCAGGATGCTCTGGCGGGTGCGCTCGGGCCGCGAGGTGGGGGTGAGAAGGCCCAGGATCACGGAGACCCCGATGCCCATGATGAGGAACTGGATCACGTGGCTGCTGAGGAATTTCACGGCGGTCCTGTGGGTGGGGGAGGTGGGAAGGCAGGCTCGGGGCCAGGACAACAGGGTATCAGCCCGTCAGGTCCCGCGCAGCACGTCCAGCCACGCCTTGAGGACGAAGGCGGTGGCGCCCCAGAGCGGCGCCATGGGCAGCTCCAGCCTGGGAATGTCCAGGGCCGCGCCGTGCAGCTCCAGGCGCTGGATCCCCCACGGGGCATGCATCAGGGGCTCCAGGGGCAGGCGCAGCACGTCCTGGATCTCGGAGCTGAGCGNNGAACCGGGGCTCCGGCTCCTCCCAGCGCAGGAAGAGCGGGGTGAACCGGGTGCGGGCCTTGGCGACCCCGTCGGGGAAGCACCCCATCTCCCAGAGGCCGTCCTTCACGCCGAGCTCCTCCTCCAGCTCGCGGCGG
>DBMS01000309.1:1573-2713 GCA_002297665.1 Holophagaceae bacterium UBA692
CCCCACAGCAGCACCGCCACGGCGGCGCGCCGGGGGTTCTCGGGCGTCCGCGGCGACAGCTTGAAGGGATCCGGCCAGCGCTGGGCGATCCGCAGGCTCGCCTCCACCCGGGCCCAGGCCACNNGGCTCGCCCACGGGGGGCGGGACCCACCTATTTGATGGTTCCAAAATAGGACCCCCTGACGCGGTCGACGGTGAAGACGCCCTTGAGCCTGCGGATGGCGCCCATGAGCTCGACGATGTGGTTGCGGTCCTTCACCCGCAGGGCGATGTGGAAGACCCCTCCGCCCTCCTCGGAGCTGGACCCGCTGAACCGCTGCATGTTGTGGCCCGCCTTCTGGATGGCGTTGGAGATGGAGGCCACCATGCCGGGGCGGTCCTCCGTCGTGACGACCAGTTCGGTGTTGAAGAGGCCCTTGGAGGTCTTGCCCCAGGCCACGCTCACCAGNNGGTGGATGGAGATGCCCCGGCCCCGGGTGGTGTAGCCCACGATCTCGTCGCCCCAGATGGGCTTGCAGCACACCGCCAGGGAATAGAGGATGCCCACGTTGTCGTCCACCAGCACCGTGTCGTGGAAGACCTCGGGGGGCTTTTCCTCCTTGGCGGTCCTGATGGCCTCGGGCACCAGGGGATCCAGGAGCTTCCGGCAGGTGATGCGGTTGAAGCCCACCTGGGCGTAGAACGCGTCCCAGCTGGGGATCTTCAGCTCCTTGAGCCGGGCCTCCAGGGCCACGTGGGCCTCGGGGGCCTCCAGGCGGATGCCCAGGGTGCGGGCCTCCCGGTCCAGGCGCTCCTTGCCGATGAGGATGGCGTGGGCCCGCTCCTCCTCGCGGATGTAGGTCTGGATCTTGGCCTTGGCCCCCGCGGAGACCACGATGCTGAGCCAGTCGCGGCTGGGCTTGTGGTCGGCCCGGGTGAAGATCTCCACCCGGTCGCCGTTCTGCAGGGTGTGGCGCAGGGGCACCATGCGGCCGTTGACCTTGGCGCCCACGCAGTGGTGGCCCACCTGGGTGTGGATGGAATACGCGAAGTCGATGGGGGTGGAATGCTCGGGCAGGCTGCGCAGGTCGCCCTTGGGCGTGAACACCTGGATGCGCTGGAAGCTGAGCTCGCCCTTGAGGTTGGCCACCAGGTCCCGGC
>DBMS01000205.1 GCA_002297665.1 Holophagaceae bacterium UBA692
AGCGCCAGGCCCCGGGTGCGGTTGATGGCCATGACGGCCTGCACGAGCCCCTTGCCCCAGCTGGTCTGGCCCACCACCACGCCGCGGTCGTGGTCCTGCACGGCGCCGGTGACGATCTCCGAGGCCGAGGCGGTGCCGCGGTTGATGAGGATGACCATGGGGAAGTTGTCCAGCACGGAGCCCTTGGGGGTGCGGGTCTCCAGCATGTCCCTGCCGTCGCGGCCCCTCTGGGTGACGATGAGCTCGCCCGAGCCCAGGAGCTGCCGGCAGATGCCCGTGGCCGCGTCCAGCATGCCGCCGCCGTTGTTGCGCAGGTCCAGGATCAGGTCGGTCATGCCCTGGGCCTTGAGGGTGCGCACGGCCTTCTCGAACTCCTCGGAGGTGGTCTCCCCGAAGTCCTTGACGGCGATGAGGCCCGTGGCGGGGGTGAGCATGAAGGCGTACTGGACGCTGTTGGAGGGGATCTCGCCGCGGGTGATGGCGAAGCGGATGAGCCCGGGGAAGCCCGCCCGCTGCACGGCCACCTCCACCACGGTGCCCTTGTCGCCCCGCAGCTTCTGGACCACGGCGGTGCTGGTGAGGCCCTCGGTGCTCTTGCCGTCCACCTCGCGGATGAAATCCCCGGCGCGGATGCCCACCTTCTCGGAGGGGCCGCCGCGCACCGTGCTCACCACCACAACCCCGTCGGGCTGCTGCTGGATGATGGAGCCGATGCCGAAGAAGGATCCCCGCTGGTCCTCGCGCATCGTGCGGAACTCGGACTCGTCCATGTAGTAGGAGTGGGGGTCCAGGGTGTGGAGCATGCCCGAGATGGAGGCGTGGGAGACCTGCTTGGGGGCGGGGGGGTCCACCGCCTGCTTCTGCACCAGGCCCATGATCTCGGTGAGGGTGTCCAGGCTCCTCTGGCGGGCCTTCTCGTCTCCGGTGCGCCCCGCCAGCGGCGCGTAGACCGCCGCGGTGACGGCGATGACCATCCAGATCCAGCTGCTCTTGAACCACCGCGCCATGGCCGCGCCCCTCAGAATCCTTCAAGTATCCGTTTTGCCGTGTCACCCATCCGCTCCCGCCGGAGGCGGGTGGCGAGCACGATGGATTCGAGATCCCGGTAGGCCCGGTCCAGCGTGTCGTTCACTACAAGATAGTCATATGCTGGGTACTCGCACAGTTCATGCTTCGCATAATCCAGGCGGACCTTGATTTCCGCCTCGGGGTCCCGCCCCCGGTTCCTCAGCCGGTTGGACAGTTCCTCCGCGGAGGGGGGGATGAGGAAGATCATCACCGCGTCGGGCAGGGCCTCGTGGACGTTGCGGGCCCCCTGGGTCTCGATGTCCAGGAGGATGTCCTTGCCGGCCGCCAGGTGGGACGTAACCCATTCCTTGCCGGTCCCATACTTGTGCCCGTACACCTCCACCCATTCCACGAGGCCGCCGGTGCGGATCATCTCGTCGAAGGTGGCGGCGTCCACATAGAAGTAGTCCTTGCCGTCCGTCTCCCCGGCCCTCGGGGCCCGGGTGGTGAAGGATATGGAAAAATCAAGATCCGGAAGTTCCTTTACCAGCCGCTTGGCCAAGGTGGATTTCCCGGTGCCCGACGGGGCGGAAAGGACGAAAACGTTCCCGGAATGACCGATCAATGGGTGGCTCCAAAGGACTATGGTAGCCGCTTGTGGTCCCCCCGCGGAGGCCTCATACTCAGGACCCCGGCCTGCCGGACCTCGAGGGGCGAGGCGACGGGGACGCACCACCCGGGGGTGACTGGTTTCGACAGGTTGCCGCAGGTGTGAGAGGCGCAGGCGGGGGTTTATCGGTTGGCCCCCTCATCAAGCCGATAAAAACAAAAACGCCAACGACAACTTTGAATTGGCCCTCGCCGCCTAACCGGCGGACGAGCGAGTCCCCGTAATCTCCTGGTAGCGGGCTCGTTAAACTGTTGAATGGGTGACTTCGGTCTGCCGGACGACAGGACAGGATAGGTTGCCGCGACGCCCCCTGACGGCAGCCGAGACCCGGGGGCACGTCCTTGATCGGGGTTGTCCGGTTCCCCGCAGAGGTCACGCGATCCGGACCAAGCCTGTAACGACCCTCCATGTCTCGCTTCTTGGACGCGGGTTCAATTCCCGCCACCTCCACCAATCGAAGGGCCCGGCGAAAGCCGGGCCCTTTGTGTCGTTCAACCATCATCTTGTCGAGAACGACGGGATATGGTTCCGAAACCGCGGCGACATGTTTTGGTATCTTTGTGAATAGCAGAAGCTCCGTCTGCCCGGCAACATCCTCACTGCCAGGTGGCGGGGTGCGTTTCCATTGCCGTTCATGGCGTCCACCGAGGCACCCTTTGTACCGGTCGATTCGTCAGACTCGGACCGGATCCTGGCCGCGGCTTCAACGTGTAATTCCAAACGCCCTGGAAAGCTTTCGTGTGAAATTCAAGGTTGGTCATTTTGGCTTTGAAGGCGGTCGAATGCCGCTAGGATCATAGTCTCTGAGTGGTCTACACTCAGAAGTTCTTCGATCTGAAGGAGGGGACCGTGACCAGGAAAAGGCAGAATCCTGATCTAGTGCTGCGCCTTCAAGGTTTGAATGTCCCGGACGGAACCCTCGGGGGAGAGGATCTGATCCAGCTGGCTAAAATCATTAAGGCGCTTGGAGAGGCCAGTCCCGACTTGGCGGGTGGTTATCTCGTTTCGCTGACAAACGGCAGTAGTCGTCCGGGCGTTGCCTTTCCAACCCGGGGCAATGACGAGCTTCCCGGCATGCACCCGCGGGAAACCTCCCTTCTCGGCATATTCCAGAACGGCGGCTACACCAAGGAGGACGGCTGGAAGGTGCCGAAGGGGGTTCGGGAGGGCTTGTGCCATTGGAGTCAGAAGAAGGTAACCGTTTCGGTGAGCATCGCAAAAACGGAGGGCAAAGCTTATTACTATCGATTCACTCCCCAGAAGGTTAAGCAGTTCAGTGAGAACATCGCGGAGAAACCCATCCGCAAGCTCATCCAGGGCAAGTTGAGAGCTTTGGACGGGGCCGACAGTGAATTTGAACTTCACTTTGATCATCAGAAGCTGATCTGTCCTTTCCCGTCAGGCTCTCGTCCGACGGGGCTCTATTTCGAGAAATATGTCGAGGTTGTGGTTTTCGTAAAATCGCGTCCTACACAGGGACCCTGGCGGGCCATCCGAACGGAATCCATCCGATTGCTGCCCGAGGCTCCGCATCTTGAATTCGGCTCGGCCGTGGAGGGGATGGTCCCCCCCTCCGTGCGCCTCCCTGGAGGGTTTCAGTTGGCCCATTTCTTCAATGGTCCGACACCCGAGGATATTGAAGCCCTTTGCCAAGCTCTCTCCCGAGACGACGAGTAGTGGCTGGCCACAATGCATACGTTCCTCGTCGACACAAACGTAGCTTCATACCTAATGAAGCTGAGGCACGGCCTCTACGTGGAAGGTTCGGACAAGCATCGCATTGCCAGTTGGTATGCACAGTTGCTCACGGGCTCCCAGATGGCAATCAGCTTCGCAACCAAGGCCGAGCTTGAGCGTGGCCTGATATCCCTCTTGGACCCGGACAGGAGAGGCCGTCTGAGAATGATGCTGGATGGTTTCTACACACAGGTTTACGTATGCGAATCCAACAGTCGTGTGTCCGATCAATGGGGCCAACTGTGTGGCGCAGGTGCGGACTTGAAAAAAATCAATTCGGGCAACCTGAAAGAGAGTCAGCTCAATGACCTGTGGATCGCCGCGACGGCCATCGCCTACGAGCTTCCACTTGTAGGTCATGACACAGACTTTCTGTGGATGCAGGACCATGGGCTTACGTTGATTCGGTACCCGGACACCTGAACCGCCCGGAAACTCACGGCCGGGTTCGATTCAATTCGTAGGAGGTGCTGCGCCCTCCCGCGTCCTTTTTCAAAAGCACCCCATGCAACACGAGGTCGCTGATGTCCCTCAGGGCCGTGTCCTGGGAGCATCTGGCGATGGCGGCCCATTTGCTGGTGGTCAGGTTGCCTTCGAAGCCGTCAAGCAGCTTGTTGAGCAGCTTGATCTGCCGCTCGTTCAAGGGGAGCCCGGCCCAGCGCCGCCAGAGATGTCCCTTCTCCAGGACTTCATCCAGCGCCGCCAGGGCCTGAAGGACGGCGCGGTGCAAGACCTCCAGGAACCAGGCGAGCCACGGCGTGACATCCATGGGGCCTCTCTGGGTCCGCTCCAGGATGGCGTAGTAGGCCTTCCTTTCCCGCTGGATCTGGGCCGACATGCTGTAGAACCTTTGGGGACTTCCGTCGGCGCGGGCCAGGAGAAGGTCTCCGATGGCGCGTCCGAGCCGGCTATCATGGGTTGGGACAAGGTCGCCAGATCAAAGCGCCAGTTCGGCCAATCGTTCAATTGCCAAAGGAAGCGATAATCACCGCTTTTCATGCGGTAAATATGGGGTGCTTTCGCCGCTACGGCAAGTCTCCGGAGCAGACCTCCAGGACGCAGGCGCGCAGCCACCGGTGGGCCGGGTCGGCCTGGTTCCGGGGATGCCACAGGAGGGACACGGTGATCGCTTCCGCGGGAAAGGGCAGCGGGAAACTGTGGAGCCCCTTGCGGAGGTTCTCCGTGTGCCGCGCGGGCACGGTTGCGATGAGGTCCGATTCCCGGGCCAGGGCGATGGCCGCCGTGAAGCCCGTGACCACGGCGGCGATCGTCCGGGAGGTTCCGCAGGCCGCGAGGGCATCGTCCACCAGCCCCTGCTCCACGCCCCGCCGGGTCACGGATACGTGGCGGCCGCGCGCATACCGGTCGAGGGTCATCTTCCCCTTGGCCAGGGGGTGCCCGGGGCGGACGACGGCGACCAGGGTGTCCCGGAACAGGGCCTGGGCGCGGATCTCCGGGCCGATCATGCCCTCGATGACGCCCGTCTCCAGGTCCACGGTGCCGTCGCGCAGGCCGCTGCTCTCCTTGTCCGGTTTTTGCATGAACCTCAGCCGGACCCCCGGCGCCTCTTGCGCGACCCGCCTGATCAGGCCAGGGCCGAAATTCTCCACGAAGCCATCGCTGGTCCGGAGGGTGAAGGTCCGGTCCAGCCGGCGAAGGTCCGGCTGGGATGCAGGCCTGAGCGCGGTTTCCGCGGCCTCCACCAGGTGCGCCACCTGCTCCCGGAGCTCGAGGGCCCGGGGCGTGGGAACCAGGCCCCGGCCCGCCCGGACCAGCAACGGATCCCCGGTCGTGTCGCGCAGGCGGGCCAGGGCCCGGCTCATGGCCGAGGGGCTCAGGTTCAGACGCTTCGCGGCGCGCGCGACATTCCCCTCCGCCAGGATCACATCGAGGGTGACAAGCAGGTTCAAGTCGGGCCGGCCCATAGGCAGACCATAGCACTGTCCGGTTTTCCCGAAGGGCGGGATCCGGATGCCCTGGGGTCATTAATGGCGTTGTACGCACGGATTAAGTGCAAACCGTGCGTCTTCCGCCACGTCATTGCGGCGGCGACCTTGAAGGGGCCGGCCCGTGCAGGCCCGCCCCCGAGAGGTCCCCATGAACCCCGATGCCCCAGCCGCCCAACCTGAACCGTCCCGCCCGGCCTGGACGCCCTCGGCCCGCGGGGCGCTGGCCAGCCTGTCGCTGGCCATGCTGATGAGTTCCCTCGACACCAGCATCGCCAATGCCGGGCTGCCGGCGCTGGCCAAGGCCTTCGGCGCCTCCTTCCAGGCCGTGCAGTGGATCGTCCTCGCCTACCTTCTGGTCATCACCACCTTGATCGTCAGCGTGGGCCGACTGGCCGACGGGTTGGGCCGGAAGCGGCTCCTCCTGGGCGGGGTCGGTCTGTTCACCCTCGCCTCCCTCGCCTGCGGGGCGGCCCCCGGCTTCGCCACCCTGGTTGCGGCCAGGGCGGCCCAGGGCCTCGGCGCGGCCTTCATGATGGCGCTGACCGTGGCCTTCGTGGGCGACACCGTTCCCAGGGACCGGACCGGAAGCGCCATGGGCCTGCTCGGGACCATGTCCGCTGTCGGCACCACGCTGGGGCCCTCCCTGGGCGGGCTCCTGACGGCCGCCTTCGGCTGGCGGTCCATGTTTCTCGTCAACGTCCCCCTGGGGCTGGTGATCCTGGTGCTGGCGGCCCGCTACCTTCCCGGGGATCCGGTCCCGTCCGGCCCGCGCCGTCCTGAATTCCCGGGGAGCAGCACCGCCCTCCTGGCCTGGACCCTTGGCGCCTACGCGCTGGCCATGACCCAGGGTCACGGACGGATCGGCGTCCTCAACGCCCTGCTTCTGGGCGCGGCCGCCGCGGGGCTGGCGGGTTTCCTTGCGACCGAGCGAAGGGCGGAGACGCCGCTGCTTCCCCGGGCCCTGTTCCGGGAACCCGGTCTGGGCGCGGGCCTGGCCATGAGCACCCTGGTCTCAACCGTCGTGATGTCCACCCTGGTGGTGGGTCCGTTCTACCTTTCCCGTGCCCTCGGCCTCGCCGCCGCGCAGGTGGGGCTGGCCCTCTCGGTGGGCCCACTGGTGGCAGCCCTGAGCGGCGTTCCCGCGGGGCGGCTGGTGGACCGGTTCGGCGGGCCCCGCATGACCTGGGTGGGGCTGGGGGGCATGGCCCTCGGGGTGGCCCTGCTGACCCTATCGCCCGCACGCCTCGGGCTGGCCGGATACCTCCTGCCCATCGGGGTCACAACCTCGAACTACGCCTTGTTCCAGGCGGCCAACACCACCGTGGTCATGACGGCGATCCGGCCGGATCAGCGGGGCCTGGCCTCGGGCCTGCTCAGCCTCTCCCGGAACCTCGGGCTCATCACGGGCGCCTCCCTGATGGGGGCCGTCTTCGCCCTGGCCTCCGGCGCGGCCAACGTCGCGACCGGGAACCCCGGCGCCGTTTCCGTGGGCATGCGAGCCACCTTCGCCGTGGCCGGGCTCCTCGTGGGCGCCGCGCTCGGGGTCGCGATCCGGGCGCGCGGACCGCAGACACCCTCTGATGGCGCGGAAGGCGGCCCTGGCCGTCCAGGGGGGACGCCCTCAGGGGGCCGTCCCCAGCAGCTTCCGGATATCCGCGTCCATTTCACCGCGGAGCGCCCCGAGCGAGGACTCGGCCAGGTAGGTCCGGGCGCGGATCACGGTGGCTTCCTGTGAAGGCGTAAGGGGCTTGCCCTTCTTCAGGGCCGCGGCGGAAGCCAGGGCGGCAGCCAGCTCTGCCTCCTGCTCCCTGCGGACGTCCTCGGCCTTACCATCCCGAACCTGCCTGAGGAGCCGGACCTGGTGATCCACCTGGACGAATTGCCGGAGTTCCATGAGGCGGGCGTTCCGGGCCAGCCCGAAGAGCGACGTGGCCGCGCAGCCAAGGGCAAAGCCCAAGGCCACCATGAGGGTCGGGAAAAGGTCGGGCTTTCGGGGTCTCATGAACGCGTCTCCGGGGAAGGGAACTGGAATCCAATGGCATGGCTCACACGGCAGTCGCCGCCCCGGCGTCGCGCAGGCGCTTGGGGGCGAGGCCCGTGCTGCGCTTGAAGGCGTGGCTGAAGGCGCTTTCGGAGGTGTAGCCCAGGGAATAGGCGATGGCCGAGACCGGGGCGTTCCCTTCCGCCAGGGCCTTCCGGGCGAGGCGCATGCGCCACTCGGTGAGGTAGGTCAGGGGCGGGACGCCGGCGGCGGCGCGGAAGTGCGTGGCGAAGGTGGTGCGGGACATGCCGGCCGCCTTGGCCAGGTCGTGGAGCCGCCAGGACCGGCCGGGCTCGCCGTGGATGAGCCGCAGGGCGGGGGCCAGCTGGCGGTCCGTGATGGCCCGCAGCCGTCCCGGCGCGAACGGGCCCGCCTGGGCGAGGTGGGCGCGGAGGATGTGGATGAAGAGGAGGTGGGCCAGTTGCGTGGACGCGACCCCCGCGCCGGGAAGCTCGGCGGTGCGTTCCTGCACCAGCTGGGCGAGCACCCAGTGCGACATGGCGGCGTGGGGGGAACCGGCGCGGGCCACCACCAGGGGGGGCAGGACCGCCGTCAGGAGGTCGCCGCTGGCGGGGGCCAGCTCCACGTGGCCGCCCAGCAGCTGGAAGTCGTCGCCGTCCCCCACGCGCGCGGATGGGCTGACGCCGTTGCGGAACACGGCCAGGGCGTCCACCGGTTCCAGCGCGGGATCGCTGGCCAGCGTGAAGGCGCGCGGGGCCGAGAGCAGGAAGACGTCGCCGGCGGTGAGCAGGAGCGCGGCCGGTTCGCCCTCCACCCGCAGCCAGCACTGGCCGCGCACGACGCCGAAGAACTTGATCATGTCGGGGGGCGGGAACCGGATGGCCCAGGCGCCGCCGGCGTCCAGGGCGCCGGTGATGACCGACTGGGCATTGGCCAGCGTGAGGAGGTCCGAGAAGAGGTCCGGCATGCCCGAACGATGGCGCAAGTCATGCGCACGTTCAAGCATTCGTCGTCCGGATCCCGCGCCGTATGCTGGCCGCTATCCCTGGGGGGGATGACGCCCGCCGCCGCCCTCCCCGCCAACCAAGGAGGACATGCCATGCAACTCGACCATTACGTCACGCTCGGCCATTCCGGCCTGCGGGTAAGCCCCATGTGCCTGGGGGCCATGACCTTCGGGGAGGACCTCGGGTGGGGTTCGAGCGTGGAGGAGTCCGTGCGGATCATGGACCGCTTCATCGAACTGGGCGGGAACTTCATCGACACCGCCAACCTCTACACCAAGAGCCATTCCGAGAAGATCATCGGGGACCACCTGGGGCGCCACCCGGCCCGGCGGGACCGGCTGGTCCTGGCGACCAAGTTCAGCGCCAACCTCTATCCGGGCGACCCCAACGGCGGCGGCTCGGGCCGGAAGTCCATCATCTCCGCCTGCGAGAACTCCCTCCGCCGGCTCCAGACGGACTACATCGACCTGTACTGGCTGCACAACTGGGACGTGCACACGCCCATCGAGGAGACCATGGCGGCCCTGGACGCCCTGGTGAGGTCCGGCAAGGTCCGGTACGTCGGCGTTTCCGACACCCCCGCCTGGAAGATCGCCCAGGCCAACATGCTGGCCCAGTTCCGGGGCTGGTCGGCCTTCATCGGCCTGCAGATCGAATATTCGCTGCTGGAGCGCACCGTGGAGCAGGACCTGGTGCCCCTGGCGCTGGAGTTCGGCCTGGGCATCACCCCCTGGTCGCCCCTGAAGAGCGGCGCCCTGAGCGGGAAGTACACCCGGACCAACGCGGGGTCCCAGGCCCGCAGCCGGGGCCCCTTCCTGGAACCCTTCCTGAACGAGAGGACCTACGCCCTCCTGGACGTGATGGCCGACATCGCCGGGGCCCACGACACCACGGTGGCGCGGGTCGCCCTGGCGTGGGTCGCGGGGCGCCCGGGCGTGGCGTCCACCATCATCGGCGCGCGGCGCCTCGAGCAGTTGGAGGACAACCTGGGCGCCCTGGGCGTGACCCTGGCGCCCGGGGAAGTCGCCCGGCTGGATGCGCTCACGACGCCCGTCTTCGGGTTCCCCGGTAGCATGCAGCCCATGTTCCCCGCCATCCACAACGGCGGGACCACCGTGAACGGCGTCCACGCCCCCGCGTCGGGGTTCGGCCTGGTGGAGGGGGAGAAGCCCTACTGACCGGGGGGCCGCCGATCCCGAAGCCCCCGGGTTCCCCTTCTCCGGCCCGCCCGCCAAGGGCGGGCCGGACTGCGTCCGGGCGGGGCAGGGGCAGTCGCGATTTTTTCCCATGGGGGGACGGACATTTCAAAAGAGGAAGAGGTCAATATTTATATTGAGAATTAGACTCAATATCTGTAAATTGGAACCAGGACGGTTCCTCGTCCGCCCCTCCACCCATCCCATCTCCCGAAGGGCCCGCCCGGGCCCGGGGGAACCTCTGCCTGAAAGGGAAATCCATGCCCAACGCCGCTCTCCGCCTGCTCTCGGCCTCCCGCACGCCGGGAGGCCTCCTGGTTCCCTTGGCGGCCCTCGTGGCGGCGCCCGCCCCCTCGGCTTTGCCGGTGAACCTGCCCGCCCAGGACCTGGCGGCGTCCCTGGAGGCGCTGGCCGCTTTGGCGGGCCTCCGGCTGGTGGCGGCCCCGGGGATCCTGGACGGGCGCAGGGCGCCGGCGGTGAGCGGGACCTTCGAGGTCCAGGCCGCGCTGGGGGCCCTGCTCCGGAACAGCGGGCTGGAAGGCCGGGTGGTGGACGGGACCCTCCAGGTGCGTCCGGCGGGCGCCGAGGCGGTGCTCGCGGAAGTGAAGGTGAAGGGCTCCAGGGTGCGGGAGAGCGCCACCGGCCCCACCAAGGGGTACCGCCCCACCCGGTCCCTCACCGGCGCCAAGACCGACACGCCGCTGGCCGAGACGCCCCAGGCGATCTCCGTGGTCACCCGCGCCCAGATCGAGGACCAGGCGGCCGTCAGCGTGGGGGACGTGCTGAACTACGCCTCGGGCGTGCGCTCCAACGCCTACGGCGTGGACAGCCGCGGCGACTGGACGCGGGTGCGGGGCACGGAGCCCACGCAGTTCATGGACGGTCTCCTCCAGGTGTACGGCTACAACAACAACGTCCGTCCCGACCCCTACCTCCTGGAGCGGGTGGAGGTGCTGCGCGGCCCCTCCTCCATGCTGTACGGCCAGGGCAGCACCGGGGGCGTCATCAACCTCCAGAGCAAGCGGCCCCAGGCCGAGCGGCAGGGGGAGATCGGCGTGCAGTTCGGCACCTTCAACCGCCGGCAGATCCAGGGCGACGTCACGGGCTCCCTTTCGGACGACGGCCGCTTCTCCTACCGCCTCGTGGGCGTGGGCCGCAAGAGCGACACCCAGGTGGACTTCGTGCCCGACGACCGGTACGCCGTCGCCCCTTCCCTCACCTGGCGTCCCGACGACGCCACCAACCTCACCTTCCTGGGCTACTGGCAGAAGGACATGAGCGGCTCCTCCGCCACCTTCCTGCCCTGGTCCGGGACCGTGCTGCCCAACCCCAACGGGCAGATCCCAACTAGCCGCTTCGTGAGCGAGCCCGGCTACGACGCCTACGACATGCGCCAGGCCAGCCTGGGCTACGCGTTCGAGCACCGGTTCGCCGGCGGGTGGACGCTGCGCCAGAACGTCCGCTACGCCTCCAACCGGGGCACCTACCGGAGCCTCTATCCGGCCAGCAACTTCGCCAACCCCACGAGCCCCTACCTGGACCCGGACCAGCGGATCATCAGCCGCTACATCTGGGCCAACACGCGGGACGGCCACGCCCTGGTGGCGGACCAGTCCCTGGAAGGCACCGTCCGGGCGGGGCTCTTCGAGCACCGCCTCCTGGTGGGGCTGGACCACCTCCGCTACGGCGAGCACGCCGCCTCCGCCTTCGGCTTCAGCCCGTCCTTCGATCTCTACGCCCCGGCGTACGGGAACTTCACGGCGCCCGGCCTGACGCCCAACCCTTCCACCGAACTGCGCCAGACGGGCCTCTACGTGCAGGACCAGATCCGCATCGCCAGGCGCTTCGCCCTCACCCTGGGCGCGCGCCGCGACCACGTCACCAACGCGTCCGAGGGATCCCCCACGGACCGCGACGACGCCACCACGGTGCGCGGGGCCTTCATGCTCCTGACGGATTCCGGGTGGTCGCCCTACGTGAGCTACTCCGAGTCGTTCCAGCCGGTGGCGGGGAGCGACTTCTACAACCGGCGCTACAAGCCCCTGCGCGGCGAGCAGTGGGAGGCCGGCGTCAAGTACCAGAGCGCCTCGGGCGCCACCACCTTCAACGTCGCCTATTACGATCTCAAGGAGAAGAACAGGCAGATCGCCGACCCGGCGCAGCCCCTCAACAGCCTGCAGGCCGGCTCGACGCGGAGCAAGGGCTTCGAGGCCGAGCTCAAGGCCCGGCTCACCCGGGCCTTCGAGCTGGTGGCCAACTTCGACCACATCGACCTGGACGAGCAGCTGGAGGCCACGCCGGCCAACCAGGGCTCCCTGTGGGGCCGCCTGCGGTTCTCCCTGGCCGGGATGGAAGGGTGGTCCGCGGGCCTGGGCTACCGGCACACCGCCGCCTTCCACAACCCGGCGGCCCCCAAGGTGGCCGCCACGAACCTGGTGGACGCCATGCTCGCCCTGGAGACCGGTCCCTGGCGGTTCGCCGTCAACGGCACCAACCTCGCCGACCGGATCTACGCCACCACGATCCTCAGCCGGGGTGACGCGTGGTACGGCGCGCGGCGCAACCTCATCGCCAGCGTCACCTACCGCTTCTGATGCACCTGGAAAGGGTCGCCGTGCTCCGCAGAATCCTCGTCAACCTCCACCGCTGGTTCGGCCTGGGCGCGGCGGCCTTCCTGTTCGTCGCAGGCCTCACCGGGGCCGTCATTTCCTGGGACCACGAACTGGACGCGCGGCTCAATCCCGCGATGTTCCACGCGCGCACCCAGGGGGCGCCGCGGTCCGCCCTGGACCTGGCGGCCCAGCTGGAGGCGGGCGATCCCGCCGTCCGGGTGCGCTTCATGCCCCTGGCCGTGGAGCCGGGCCGCACCCTGCTGGTTTCCGTGGAGCCGCGGGTGGACCCGGCCACGGGAAAGCCCTTCGACGTGGGCTACAACCAGGTGGCCCTGGACCCGGCCACGGGGGAGATCCAGGGCCGGCGGGACTGGGGCCGCGCCTCCCTGAGCCGGGAGAACCTGCTCCCCTTCCTCTACAAGCTGCATTACAGCCTTCACCTGCCCAAGGCCTGGGGCATCGAGACGGGGGTGGTGTTCATGGGCGTCCTGGCGCTGCTCTGGGTGGCCGACAGCTTCATCGCCCTGGGGATATCCTTCCCGTCCCGGGCCGCCTGGCGCCGCACCTTCGTGATCCGCTGGCGCCAGGGCGGGCCGCGGCGGACCTTCGACCTGCACCGGGCCGGGGGGGTGTGGACCTGGCTCCTGGTCCTCGTGCTGGCCGTGACCTCGGTGGGCATGAACCTGGGTCCCCAGGTGGTGCGTCCCGTGGTGTCCTTGTTTTCCACCCTGACGCCGTCGCCCTTCGCGTCCATGGCGCCGGGCCCGCCGGCCGAGCCCCGCGTGTCCCTGGCCGAGGCCGTGGCCCTGGGACGGGCCGAGGCCCGGCGCCGGGGGTGGACGGCGCCCGCGGGGGGCGTGTTCCACAGCGCCGAGGCGGGGGTCTGGGGGGTCGGGTTCTACGAACCGGGCCGGGACCACGGCGACGGCGGCCTGGGCAACCCTTGGCTCTACTTCGATGCGGGGGACGGGCGGCCGCGTGGGGCGGACGTCCCCGGCACCGGCAGCCGCGGGGACCTCTTCATGCAGGCGATGTTTCCGCTCCACTCGGGCCGCATCCTGGGCTGGCCCGGGCGGGTGCTGGTGTCGGCCATGGGGCTGGTGGTCGCCTCGTTCTCGGTGACCGGCGTGCTGCTCTGGCTGCGCAGGCGGCGGAACCTGAGGGCCAAGGCGCGGGCCTGAGCGGCCGGGCTTCAGCCCTTGCGCAGGTCCGCCAGGAGCGCGGCGAGGCCTTCGGTCATCCCGGGCCTCGCGGCCGCTCCGGCGATCTCGTTGCAGGGGTCCCACCGCTTGTTGGCCTCCACGATCCGGGGGCCGGCGGGGGTCAGGGCGATGTCCCACCCGAGGGTCCGCATGGGCAGGAAGAGGAGGGCGGCCCGGCGCGCCAGGGCGCAGGCCGCCTCCCAGTCCGGCAACGGGAAGTCCTGGAAGGGCACGGCCGTCCTGGGGTGCAGGGACACCTCCTCGACGCCGATCCCGCCCGGGCGCATGCCGACGGTGTGGACGAGGGTGCCCAGGGCGACGTCCACGTAGCTCAGCAGGTTGCCGTTGGTCCCCTCGTCGTAGTTGTCGACCACGGCCCCGCCGGCGATGACGCGGAGCATGGCGAAGACCACGCGGCTTTCGCCCCGCGCGTCCACGTCGGTCACCACGCGCACGGTCTGGAGGTAGGGCGTCCCGCTCAGGGCCGCCAGGGCCGGGTGGGGGTGGAGCCGTTCCTGGACCACGAAGGCGGCGTACCGGGGATCGGTGAAGAAGGCCTCCGGCGCGCGCCCCTCGGGGTGGTGCCCGGTGGCCGATCCGGTGAAGCCTCCGTTCTCGCGGCGGAAGATCTCGACGCCGCGCCCGTAGGCGCCCCGGCTGGGCTTGACCACGAACTCGCCGGGGAGCGTGGCCAGGAAGGCCCGCCAGTCGCCGGGGTCGCGCAGGGGACCTCCCTCCGCGGTGAACCCCGCCGGGCGGGCCACGACCCCGAAGAGACGGGGGACGGGCAGCCCCAGGCCCTGGCAGTACGCGTAGAAGAGGGCCTTGTCCTCGGTCAGGCAATCGAACCGGTCCGGGTTCACGCGGGTCTGGAGCCGCACCAGGGCGGCTTTCGAGATGGTCGCCGCCAGGGCGGACAGGGGGAGGTCCGGGTCAAGGAGGCCGTCCTGGAGGGCCTCCCGGACCCGGAAGCCCCCGTGGGTCCTGAGCCAGGCGAGCCTGCGAAGCAGGGCGATCCCGCCGATGCGGTAGAAGCGGGCGGCGGCGCCCAGGTCCAAAGCGAGGGCCAGACCCCGGGCGGGGATGGAAAGCCACTTCTTCCAGAGGGCTCGACGCATGTAATTTCCAGGTGGCCTCCATGGTACCTTAAGCCTTTGGGTTGCGCTGAAAAAAGAGGCTGTCCCGGGGCCGGGGGGGCGTGTTGGATGTTGAAAACCGCATAATGGCTGGCACAATGGCGCCATTCCCACCATCCTATCTCCCACCATGGCGCTTCCCCATCCGACCCCCGTCCAGGCGCGGACCATCGCGCGCCACCACCTGACCTTCCTGGGGTCCGGAGGCTCGCCCATGCTTTTCTGCCACGGGTTCGGCATGGACCAGACCCTCTGGCGGCGCCTCGCTCCCGGCTTCGCCGGCCGGCACCGGGTGGTGCTCATGGACCACGTGGGCTCCGGCGCCTCGGATGCGGGCGCCTACCGGCGCGAGCGCTACGGCGCGCTGGAAGGCTACATCCAGGACGTCCTGGAGCTCTTGGCGGTCTTCGACCTGCGGGACGTGGTCTTCGTGGGGCACTCGGTCAGCGCGATGATCGGACTGCAGGCCGCCCTCCGGGAACCCGGGCGGTTCCGCTGCCTGGTCATGCTCGGCGCCTCGCCGCGCTACCTGGACGACGCGGGCTACCGGGGCGGATTCACCCAGCGGGACGTGGATGAGTTGCTGACGGCCTTCGACCTGAACCGGGAAGCCTGGGCGGGAGAGATGGCGCGCGCCGCCGTGGCCGATCCCCGGCGCCCGGATGTGGCCGGCGAAGTGGAGCGCGCCTTCCTGGCCTGTGAACCGGGCATCCTGCGGCACTTCGCCCGGACCACCTTCGCGGTGGACGCGCGGCCGAGCCTGGGCGCCTGCCGCCATCCGGTGCTGCTCCTGCAGTCCCGGGAGGATCCCATCGTGCCGGTGGCGGTCAGCGAGTACCTGAAGGACGCCATTCCCGGCGCCCGCCTGCACTACCTGGAAACCTCGGGGCACTTCGCCCAGCTGAGCGCCCCGGGGGAGGTGGCGGGGGCCATGGAGGCCTTCCTCACGACGCTGGAGCCCGGGCATGGCTGAGTTCTGCGAACCCTGGGACGCGGACTGGTTCGAAAGCGCCCCGGTGGGCTTCCTGGCGGCCGCTCCCGACGGCCGGGTCCTGCGGGCCAACGCCACCCTGCTGGCGTGGACGGGGCACACCGGGGCGTCCCTGGCGACCCTCGCCTGGCCCGGCGGGGTCCTCACGCCCGCAGGACGGGTCCTGGTTCACACCCACCACGTGCCGGTCCTGGCCGCCGGAGGCCGGCCCGGGCGCATCGCGGTGGATCTGCTTCGCCGGGACGGCAGCCGGTTCCACGTGCTCCTGGAGGCGGAGGCCCATGGGGAACCGGGCAGGGGGCTTCACCACCGCATGACCTTCGTGCCGGCGGTGGAGCGGGAGGTGTGGGAGCGCGACCTGGTGGAGGCCCGCCGCCTGGCGGAGGATCTGGTCGATGAGATGCGCGAGCTGAACCAGGACCTGGAACGTCGCGTGGCCGAGCGGACCGAGCTCCAGGCCCAGGCCAACCGGGACCTCGACGCCTTCGTGCGCACCGTGGCCCACGATCTGCGGAATCCGCTCCAGGCCCTGGTCTCCCTGGCCGATATCCTGACGTTCAGGGCCGGACCCGCCCTGGCCGAGGAGGACCGGCAGGTGCTGGCGCGGATCGTGGAGGTGGGCGCCACCATGGGCAAGATGGTGGAGGCGCTGCTGCAGCTGGCCGTCGCCAACGACCGGCCCCTGCGCAAGGGATGGGTGGACCTGTCGGCGGCGGCGGGGGCCCTGGCCGCGGAGTACCAGGCCTCCTCGCCGGGCCGGGAGACCACCTGGGACATCCAGCCGGGGCTGCGGGCCTGGGGCGATCCGGGGCTGCTGGACGTGGTCCTGCGCAACCTGCTGGGCAACGCCTTCAAGTANNAGAAGGCCCGCATCGCCTTCCGCGAGGAGCCGGATGGGTTCTGCGTGCGCGACAACGGGGCCGGGTTCGACGCGGCGACGGCCGCGCACCTGTTCCAGCCCTTCCACCGCTTCCACGCCAAGGACGAGTTCCCCGGCCAGGGCATCGGCCTCGCGACGGTCAAGCGCATCGTGGAGCGGCACGGGGGAACCCTGTGGGCGGAATCGGCGGTGGGCCAGGGGGCCGCGTTCCGGTTCCGGCTGCCCGGCCCCGAAGGCGAGGCCTGACCGGTCAGCCCGCCTCGGGCGTGACGGGCAGCATCCAGCGGTACCCTTCCCGGTCGAGGGTCTGGATGAAGGGCGACTTGTCCGTGTCGCCCAGCTTCTTCCGCAGGGTGCCGATGTGAACGTCCACGGTCTTGGGCATGGGCTTGCCGTCCGGGTCCCAGGCCATGTTGAGGAGCTCCTGGCGGCTGTTCACCCGGCCCGGGTTGGAGAGCAGGACCTCCAGCAGCCGGAATTCCCGCAGGGTGAGGTTCAGGTTGGTGCGGCCGCGATGCACGTCCAGCTGGAGGAAGTTGATGCGGAAGGGCCCGCTGCGGAGGATCCGGGGCTGGGACTCCTGGTTGCGCGTCCTGCGCAGGATGGCGCGGATGCGGGCGATGAGCTCGAGGGTGGAGAAGGGCTTGCCCAGGTAGTCGTCCGCGCCCTGGGCCAGGCCCTGGAGGAGGTCCGCGTCCCCGGTGCGCGCGGTGAGGATCAGCACCGGAACCGGGTCCCGGCGCCGGCGGAGGATGTGGAGCACCTCCATGCCGCCGACCCGCGGCAGCATGAGATCGAGCACGATCAGGTCCGCGGGGCGGCTCTCCTGGATCGCCAGGCCCGCGCCGCCGTCGCCGGCGGTCTCGGCCTGGAAGCCCTCGGCCTCCAGGTTGAGCTTCAGCATCTCCGCGATCTCGGGTTCGTCCTCGATGACCAGGATGCGATCGGGGGGTAGGGATTTGGCCGCCATGATTCCTGATGGTAGACGGAATCCGGCGGGGGCCGGCACCCGAAAGTTCGAGGGCCCAGGGCGCTCCGCTTCTCGGGCTCGATTCGACCGCATGGATCCATGCAAATCGAGTCATTCGAGTTGTAACAACCGCGTGAGGGCCACGTTAAAAACGTGGAATTCCTTTGTCGGCCTTTACTGGACGCAGCCCCGGCGGAAAGCAACGATCAGACAAGTCAAAAGCCATTCCACAATTCATCTGGGAGCCCACTCATGATCCTACCTCGTCAATCCTGGAGCGCGATGCGCATCAGCGCCCTGATCGTGGCCTCATCCGGGCTGCTCTTCAGCCAGAGCAGTTCCGTGGGCAACATTACCGGCACCGTGAAGGGACCGGACGGCAAGGTCGTCGCCGGCGCCCTGGTCCAGGCCCACACCTCCCGCGGCGTGCAGGAACTCAAGACCGGCGCCCAGGGCGACTTCAACTTCCGCCAGATGGTCCCCGGCCCCGTTCGCGTGAAGGTCTCCGCCAAGGGGACTTCGGGCTTCGAGGGGGCCATCACCGTGGTGGCCAACCAGACCAACCGCATGGACATCAAGCTGGGCGCCCAGGGCGTCGTCGTGGAAGTGGTGGACACCCAGGGGCTGGAGGTCATCGACACCACCCAGGCCACCACGGGCCTGGTGCTGACCATGAGCGAGATCAGCGAGCTGCCCATCTACTACACGGGCACCAACCGCCTCACCGCCACCACCTTCCGCGCGCCGGGCTCGGTGATGGACACCATCCACGGCACCGACAGCCAGCACAACACCTACGTGGTGGACGGCGTTTCGGCCTCGGACGCCAACTACGGCGGCCAGAACGTCAACCTGAACAACGACTTCATCGACCAGGTGCAGGTGCTCACCAGCGGCATCTCCGCCAAGTACGGCCGCTTCACCGGGGGCGTCCTCAACGTCACCACCAAGAGCGGCACCAACGAGTTCACGGGCACCAGCCGCTTCGAGATCACCAACGAGAAGTGGAATTCCAAGTACCGCATGCCGGGCGTGGCCTACTACTACTCCAACCTCTATCACTTCCCCCTCACGTGGTCGCCCGTTCCCGACCACCACCAGACGGTCCAGAGCTACACCCTCACGGGCCCGATCATCAAGGACCGGCTCTTCTTCGCGGTGGCCTACCAGACCAACAGCCCCGAGACGCGCATCGTCACCAAGACCCAGCCCTCCATGGGCGCTGAGGTGCCCTACACCATCGTGCGGGACTCCTACCTGCTGGACGCCAAGGTCGACTGGCAGATGTCCCTCGGGCAGCGGCTGTCCCTGGAGCTGAACGAATCCAATTCCCGGGACCTCAACGGCATCTCCAACGGCACCGTCTCGACCCTGGAGACCCTCAGCGGCCTGACCAAGTCCAAGAAGGGCTACCACTCCCTGGGCTACCTGGCCCAGATATCGTCGTCCCTGGCCCTGGACATCAAGCTCAACGACGCCTATTCCAAGAGCGGCGGCCCCGGAACCGGCCCCACCGGCGGCAAGATCCTGCCCACCTGGAAGGAGCTGGAGTCCAGCGACGTCCTGGACAACGGCTACGGTTCCGACAGCCAGGCCGACAGCCACACCAAGACGGGCGGCGTCAACCTCACCTGGGTGACGGAGGCCATGGGCACCCACGAGGTGGAGGGCGGGCTGCAGTTCTACCACTACAACCGCACCGGGGCCGCCTCGCCCACGCCCTCCAACTACGAGATCCAGTTCCGGAACTACGCCACCGGCGCGACGACTCCCGCCCTCGTCAACCGCGTCCTCACGCCCAATAGCGCCGATACGGCGCTCTACAGCTACTTCCCCACCCGGGGCGAGGCCGACACCAAGGTGAACAGCCTCTACGTGAACGACTCCTGGAAGGTGGACGCGCACTGGAACTTCAACCTGGGCCTGCGCTTCGACCAGTACAAGAGCGCCAACAACCCCGAGGACATCACCTACTCGTTCCAGACCTTCGCCCCGAGACTGGGCGCGAGCTACGACCTCAAGGGCGACAAGACGCACGTGTTCCGCGTGGGCGCGGCCCAGTACTCCGGCATGATCAACCAGGGCAACCTCGCCTCGGCCACCGTCACCTCCAACCCCATCACCCGGCAGTACGTCTACGTCGGCACCGGCGGCCCCAACCAGGGCAACGGCCTGGACGCGGTCCTGCCCAGCGGCGCCATCAACTGGGCGGCCTGGGGCAACCACTACGGCCAGACCGGGATCGACAACCCCAACCACGTCTCCGATCCCCTCACCGACCGCAACATCTTCGTGGATCCCAACATCAAGGCCCCCAGGACCTTCGAGGCCACCGTGGGCTACACCTACAACGACACGCTCCAGAACCTCTCCGTCACCTTCGTGAGGCGGTGGAACGACCAGTTCCTGGATGACTTCCACTACGGCAACGGCATGGGCCCGGGCAAGGAGAAGGTGGTCATCAAGAACGACCCCAACGCCAAGCAGCACTACTACGGCGTGGAGATGTCCTACCGCCGCAAGATCGGCGAGAACCTGCTCGTGGGCGGGAACGCCACCTGGAGCCGCACCTTCGAGAACGCCGGCACCAACATGGGCGGCGCCGCCTCCCAGGCCAACGACTTCGGCGAAGGCAACATCCCCACCTACCAGCTCAACCCCATGGGCCCCGCCCCCGGGCTGGACGTGCCCATCATGGTGAACGCCGACGCCAACTATCGCCTGACCCTCGGATCGGGAACCCTGAACCTGGGCCTGGTGGGCACCTACAAGTCCGGTTCCGCCGTGGCCTTCCGCTCCGCCCAGGCCCAGACGACCGCCGCCCTGCAGGACCAGGGTTACGCCTCCTCCTACAGTCGGTACTTCCCGGAACTGGGCATCCTGCGCCAGCCTGAGGTGTGGACCGTGGACCTGCAGACCGGCTACGAGCAGAAGCTCTACGGCAAGGTCGCTGCATACGCCAAGGTCAACATCATCAACGTGTTCAACCGGGTCCGGTACATGACGCGGGACACCGGCGGCACCGTCGTCGCCCAGGGGATGACCTTCCCCTACGCGCCGAGCCCCGCCGACGGCTCCGTGCCCAGCAACACGTTCAATCCCAATCCGACCTTCGGACTGGGGCAGGGCAACACCTTCCCCCGCATGGTCCAGGCCGTCCTGGGCTTCCGGTTCTGACCGCCGCGTCGGGTTAGAATCATGTCCATGCCCACCATCCAGGTCTGCAGGCCCAAGCGCCGCCGCCTCCGCGGCCGGTTCCAGCTCCTGCGCGGCTACGGCCGGCTGCTCTCGCCGCCCGCGCTGCTGGGCCTGTGGCTCCTGGTGGCGGGCCTGTGCGCCTTCCTCCCCGGGATGTTCATCAGCCATCGGATGACATTGGCCTACCAGGTCTGGGAGGGCCAGGCCCACGAAGCGGGCAAGGCCGTGGTCAAGGCCTGGACCCACCCCCACGCCCCCGTCGCCTTCACCCGGGGCGACGAGGCGGAGGTGGGGCGGTGGCTGGACGAGGACCCGCTGATGCGGGCGCTGGTGGATCCCGCGGCGGGGAAGGTATGGCTCCGGGATGGCCGGCGCCTGCGTTCCGTGGACCCGGCGGGCGGGGAGGATTTCGCCCGCCTGCTTCAATGGGCCCGGCAGGCCCAGGCCTCCGGGGAGTCCACCTGGATCC
The DNA here is from genome assembly GCA_002297665.1 of Holophagaceae bacterium UBA692. Taxonomy (GTDB): domain Bacteria; phylum Acidobacteriota; class Holophagae; order Holophagales; family Holophagaceae; genus Mesoterricola. The sequence goes on from DBMS01000205.1 coordinate 21,028, forward strand.
CGCCAGTCAAGGACAACCCCCGGGCCTTCGAGGAGAGCACCCTGGCCCTGGCGACGGGGCCCCTGTGGGCCTTCCGGGTCTGGCGCCCCTCCGCCCCCGCGACGGATCGTTTCCTGGACGGCTTCATGGACCGGGGGGCCCCCTACCGGTTCTCCATCACGCGCTACGACCGCGATCCCCAGGCGGGCCAGCGCAACACGGAGAGCGGCGCCGTGGCGCCCCGAAGCCGGCCCTTCCGTCCCGCGCGGCCCACGTTCTCGGCCATGTTCCCGGACCTCAGCCTGGCCTTCGGGGATCCCTGGGTGGCGGGCCTCTGGGGTACCAAGGCCCAGGCCGACGCCATGGATTACCGGATCCGGGCCTGGACCCGCATGGCCTGGGGCGCCCACTTCGCCTTCGCGGCGCTCCTGGGCCTGGGGTGCCTCCTGCACGTCTACATCAGCCGGCGCGACCGCCTCCGGGCCGACCAGCTGGCCTTCCTGGCCCACAGCCTGAAGACGCCGCTGACCGTCCTGAAGCTGCGCTGCGACACCGTGCGCAACGCCAACCTCGCCAAGGAGGTCCAGGAATCCCACCTGGCCCGCATCGGCGACGAGGTGGACAAGCTCGTGAAGATCATCGAGGCGGGCCTGGAAGGGGTGCGCCCCGAAGCCCGCGTCCCGGTGGAGGAGACCCTCGGCGCCGCCTTCTTCCGGCGGCTCCACGGGCAGATGGAGCCCATCTTCGCGGGCGAGGGCAGGACCCTCGGCCTGGAGGTGGAGGACGTGACCTTCCGCGCCTCCTCCAGGGCCCTGCAGCCCGCCCTCAACACCCTGCTTGAGAATGCCCTGGTCCACGGCCAAGGCGCCGCTTGGGTCCGCGTTCGGCGGCGCGGAAGGATCGTGGAGATCCAGGTGCGCGACGAGGGCCCGGGCATCCCCTTCGCCAAGCTTTCCGACCTGGCCTCTGCGGGCGCCGCCCAGGCCGGGCCCGGCCACGGCGTGGGCATCTTCCTGCTGCGCCAGATGGCCGCGCACGAGGGCTGGGGCCTGCGATTCGACGCGGTGGGCGAAGCGGGCTTCGCCGCCGTCCTGGAGATCCCGGCCTAGGCGCGAACCTGCGCCGTCATTGAATCTGCGCTGATTCATGGGGCACCTTAAAACCCGGCGTTTTCCTGTCCAGACTTCACTGGGCGGAGTCGGCGCCCAGGGCGATCCTTGCTGGTGGCGGGACGCCCGCGAACCCTGAGAACCCATCATCTGGAGCACCCCATGAGAAGCATCCTCCGAACCGTCCTGATCTCCTGTTGCGCCGCCCTCGCCGGGAGGGCGGGGACGGACGGGGCGGCCTACCTCAAGATCGGCGACCCCGCCCCCGCCATCGCCTCGGCCACCTGGATCAAGGGCACGCCGGTCAAGGCCTTCGAGAAGGGCAAGCTCTACGCGGTGGAGTTCTGGGCCACCTGGTGCGCCCCCTGCAAGGAGAACATCCCCCACCTCACGGAGCTGGCCCGCGCCTACAAGGGCAAGGTCACCGTGATCGGCATGGACATCTGGGAGGCCCAGAAGGCGGGCAGCGGCGACACCCTGCCCAAGGTCAAGGCCTTCGTGAAGGCCCAGGGGCCGAAGATGGGCTACCGGGTCGCCGCGGACGGCAGCGACGGCCGCATCGCCGACGCCTGGATGAAGGCCGCCGGCGAGGGCGGGATCCCCTGCGCGTTCCTGGTGGACCGGGAGGGCCGCGTGGCCTGGATCGGCCATCCCTCGGAACTGGAGGCGACCCTCAAGGAGGTGCTGGCGGGCACCTACGACGTCGCCGGGGCCCGGACCCGGCGCGAGACGGAGCTGGAGATCACCCGCCCCATCGGGGTGGCCATGGCCGCCCGCAAGTACGCCGAGGCCGCCAAGGCCATCGAGGCGGCCGTGGAAAAGCGCCCCAAGCTCAAGTATTCGCTGGCCTACCAGCACCTCGTGGCCCTCTACCACGCCGACCTGGAGCGGGGCATCCAGGTGTCCAAGGCCATCCTGGAGGAGTCCAACCACGAGCAGGGCGCCTACCACATGATGCAGGCCATCTTCGCGGTGGAGACGGACCTGTCGCCCGAGGCGTACGCCTTCGGCAAGAGCCTGGCCAAGGACCTGGAGGCCCGTGGCCTGGGGAACTTCATGTTCACCGCCATGAAGGCCGAGCTCTACGCCAACAGCGGCGATCGCAAGGAGGCCCTCCGGTTCGCGGAGGAAGCCGTGGCCGCGGCCGAGAAGGATCCCCACGCCACGCCCGCCAACCTCGCCCTGATCCGCAAGAACCTCGCCAAGCACCGGGAAGGCCGGTAGCATGCGGCGCGCCCTCGCCGCCGTCCTCCTCGCCGCGCCCCTGGCGGCCCAGACCGTGCCCCTGGTGGAGCGGACCCTGCCCAACGGGCTGAGGGTGCTGCTGGTGGAACGCCACAACGCCCCCAGCATCGCCTGCGGGTGGGTGGCGCGGGTGGGCAGCGCCAACGAGACCGCCGGGGCCACCGGCATGGCCCACCTCTTCGAGCACATGATGTTCAAGGGCACCGACACCATCGGGACCCGGGACGCCGCGCGGGACCGGGAGCTCAACGCCGCCCAGGACCGGCTCCGGGCCGGCATCCGCGAGGAGCTGGCCCTCCTCCGGGAGCGCCAGCGCCGGGGCGAGCCCGGCGGCCTCCAGGACCCCCAGGCCCGGAGCCCCCGGCACCAGGAGCTCCTGGACGCGTTCAACCGCCTCGTGGCCGAACAGCGCACCCTGGTGGTCAAGGACGAGCTGCCCAAGATCTACGACGAGATGGGGGCCACGGACCTGAACGCCAACACCACCCCCGACCGCACCTTCTACCACGTCACCGTGCCCGCCAACAAGCTCGAGCTGTGGGCCTGGCTGGAGTCGGACCGCCTGAAGAACGCCGTGTTCAGGGAGTTCTACAGCGAGCGGGACGTGGTCCTGGAGGAGCGGCGCCAGCGCACCGACGCCACGCCCACCGGCCGGATCCAGGAGGCCTTCGCGGCCCTTTCCTGGGAAGCGCTTCCCTACCGGTGGCCGGTCATCGGCTGGCCCAGCGACGTCACGCAGATCACGCGCGAGCAGGCCGACCGGTTCTACGCCACCTACTACGCCCCCAACAACCTCTCGCTGATCCTCGTGGGGGACTTCCGCACCGATGACGCCTTCGCCCTGGTGGAGCGGTACTTCGGGCGCCTGGTCCCCAACCCCGCGGGGGTGCCCCCGGTCCTCACCACCGAGCCCCCCCAGGTCGCCGAGCAGCGCATGGCGGCCTTCGCCGACGCCAGCCCCATGCTGCGGGTGAACTACAAGACCGTTCCCGGGGTGCACCGGGACGCCCCGGCCCTGCAGGTGCTCGCGGGCATCCTCAACGGCGCGTCCGGGCGCCTGCACCGCGCCCTCGTCCAGGGGGAGAAGACCGCCCTATCGGTGCGCAGCGGCGCCTTCGGCATGCGCTACGGGGGGTCGTTCACCCTCATGGCCGAGCCGGTTCCGGGCCGCGGCCCCGCCGACCTGGAACCGGCCCTGTACCGGGAGCTGGAGAAGATCGGCGCCGGCGGCGTCACCCCAGGGGAGCTGGCGCGCGTGAAGAACCAGGCCCAGGTCGGCCTGTTCCGCATGCTGGAGAACAACGCGGGCCTGCGCTACGCCCTGGCCGAGGCCGAGGGCATGGGCACCGCGCGGGACCTCCTGGAAGCGCCCCGGCGCCTGGAGGAGGTCACGGCGGAAGACGTGGCCCGGGTGGCCCGGACCTACCTCAAGCCCGAAAACCGCACCGTCCTCCTGGTGAGCCGCAGGCCGGCCCGGGTGAACCCCCCGACCCCGGAGGTCAAATGAGGATCCATCCCTTCGGCCTCCTGCCGGTCCTGGCGGCCTCGGTCCTGGCCGCCCAGGCCATCCCGGCCCGTCCCGAGCGGCTCACCTTCCCTCCCCTCGCCTTCACCATGCCCCGGGTCCGCGACCACGAGGCCCGGCTCGCCAACGGGGTGGCGGTCTACCTCCGTCCGGAGCCGGAAGGCGTTCCCCTCGTGCGCATCGCGGTGCACTTCAAGGGCGGCGCATACCTGGAGCCCAAGGGCAAGGAAGGGCTGGCCTCGCTTTTCGGGAAGGTGCTGCGCAGCGGGGGCACCCTGGGAAGGTCCGCCCAGGACCTGGACCAGCGCCTGGACGACCTGGGCGCCACCCTCTGGAGCCACTGCGGGTCCACCTCGGGCGAAGTGGCCCTGGAGGTGCTGGAGAAGGACCTGCCCGAAGGCCTGGCCCTGTTCATGGACGTGCTCCTGCGCCCCGCCTTCGCCCAGGACCGGCTCGACCTGGCCCTCCAGGGCGCCCGCCGCGGCCTCGAAGGCCGCAACGACGACGCCGACGCCATCAGCGCCCTGGAAGCCGCCTTCCTGCTCAACGGCGAAGGGCATTTCACCACGGCCCTGCCCACCCGGGCCAGCCTGGACGCCATCACCCGGGCGGACCTGGAGGCCTTCCACGCCCGGCTCCTGCACCCTTCCAACCTCGCGGTGACCCTCACGGGGCGGTTCCAGCGCGCGCCCATGCTCGCGCTCCTGGAACGCACCCTCGGGGCCCTGCGGCCCGGGCCCCGGGCCCTGCCGAGCCCG
>DBMS01000269.1:0-323 GCA_002297665.1 Holophagaceae bacterium UBA692
TCCCACGGGATCGGCGGAGGCCCCGCCGGGGTTCCGGGCGGGGTGCCCGGAGGCCAGGTGGGCGGGACACCCGGCGGACAGCTCGACGGCGTCCTCCCCCCGGTCTTCGACGCGGCCTACCTGCAGAACCCCTCCCCCGACTACCCGCCCCTTTCCCGCCGCCTGCGCGAGGAAGGCCGCCTGGTGCTGCGGGTGCGGGTGGGGGTGGACGGCCGGGCCGAGGACGTCGAGATCCGCACCAGCACCGGCTACCCGCGCCTGGACCAGGCGGGTCTCCAGACCGTGCGCCGGTGGCGTTTCGCCCCCGCCCGGAGGGGCGCCGA
>DBMS01000269.1:394-914 GCA_002297665.1 Holophagaceae bacterium UBA692
TCGAAAACCCCGTTCCAGGCCGGTCCGGGCGGATCGGCGAGGTAGTGCCGGCACCGCTGGGCCAGCACGCGGCCGGGGCCGTCGCCCTCGTCCAGGAGGGCCAGGGCCTCGTTCCAGCGCCCGGCCTGGTAGTGGGCGAAGGCCTCGCCCGAGCGCGAGGCGGCCGCCACCTGCTCCGGCGTGGCCTCGGCCCTGAGGGCGATGAGTTCGTGGAGGCCGATGGGCACCTGCTTGCCCTTCACGGTGACNNCGGTCCACGGGGCGCGTGAGGATGGCGCTGCCGGCCGCGGCCACCGTGGCTTCGCTCACGAGGATGCGGGTGCCGTAGACCTTGTTCAGGCCCTCCAGGCGGCTGGCGAGGTTGACGTTGTCGCCGATGGTCGTGTAGTTCATGCGAGCGTCGTACCCGATGTTGCCCACCACGGCGGTGCCGGTGTGGATGCCGATGCGGGTGTGGAAGGCGATGCCGGCCCAGGCGGCGTTGAGCTCCCCGATGCGGTCCTGGGCCCTCAGGGCGCTG
>DBMS01000269.1:994-1454 GCA_002297665.1 Holophagaceae bacterium UBA692
TCGAAGTAGGCGCCCAGCTTGGCCACCAGCTCCTCCGGGTCCACCTGCTCCGAGATGGTGGTGAAGTCCTTGATGTCGGAGAAAAAGAAGGTGAGCTCGCGCTTCTCGACTCCGATCACGGCCTCCCGTCCCAGGCGCATCAGGCCCAGCACCACGTCCGAGGGCACGTACTTCTTGAAGCTGCGCAGGCCGTTGCGCATGTTCCGGATGGATTGGCCGATCTGCACCACCTCGAGGATGGAGGTGGGNNATCTCCGGCGCGTCCCCCAGGTCCAGGAGGCGGATGCGGTCCACTTCGCCCACCAGTTCGCCCAGGGGCCGCGCGATGGCCCGGGAGATGGCGTAGGCCAGCAGGAGGCTGAGCCCGACGAACAGGAGGGTGATTCCCGCCGTGAGGCGCAGGCTGTGCTTGATGTTGCCCAGGACCTCCTCCTCGGGCACCACCACGCCGATGGTGAAG
>DBMS01000269.1:1488-2324 GCA_002297665.1 Holophagaceae bacterium UBA692
GCGGGCGCCGTCCTCCGGGCCAGCACGGCCTCGCGGACGGCGGGATCGGCCAGCTCGCCGATCTCCCGCAGGCCGTACACCTTCCGTCCCTCGCTGGTCGTGGCCTTGATGATCTGGCCCAGGTCATGCCCGGCGCCCAGGGGCATGGCCACCACGTGGTCGGCCGCGTCGATGATGAAGGCCTTGCCCGTCCGGCCCACCCGCAGGCCTTCCAGGAAGGTCGAGATGCCCGCGATGTTCAGGTCGATGGCGGTGACGCAGAGCAGGCCGCCCTTGGCGTCGTACACCGGGTTGACGTTTGAGTAGTTCAGGCCCGCGGAGGTGCCGTAGACGTCGGTCCAGGTGAGCTTGCCGGCCGCCAGGCCGGCNNTTGTACCAGGGCCGGAGGCGCGGGTCGTACCCCGTGTCCAGGCCCGTGCGGCTGTCGGGGTAGTCCTTGGCGTAGGCTGGGTTGGTGTGGCGCCAGACGCTGACGACCTCGCGGGCGGACCGATGCACGAGGCGGCGGGAGAGGGTCCCGTCGGGCATGGCGCGGGCCTGGAACTTGTGTCCTGAGGGCAGCCCCACGTCGATGACGGAGAGGGAGGGGTTCACGGCCAGGGCGTCCGCGAGGAAGTCCGTGAAGGAGNNCCTCCCGGGCGGGGTCCAGGTTCCCGCTGCGGATCAGGGAGGCCAGGAGGAGGTTGAGGCGCTCCGCCCCCGCCAGCCTGGACTCGAGCTTGTCGCTGACGGAACGGGAGAGGCGCCCCATGGCCTGGCGGGTGGTGAGGAAGAGCGCCTGCCGGGTGCCGAAATAGAGCGCCGTGGCCACCGAGGCCGCCGCGAGCAGGATCAGC
>DBMS01000269.1:2350-2976 GCA_002297665.1 Holophagaceae bacterium UBA692
TTCAGGCGAAGGGCTTGCGGGGCGGGGCCTGGTCCGCCCCCACCCGGCCGGTGGCGATTTCGGCGGCGTAGTAGCTCTCCCCGGGAATCGGGCACCCCGCCATGCGGCGCAGCATCGCCAGCTGGCCCACGTGGGTGAGGGCGTCGGCGAGGGGGCCGTGCATCAGGCGTTCCCAGTCCGGGACCGCCGGTCCCGTGGCCAGGCGNNGCGTCGAGCCGCTCCAGGGCCGCGTGGAACCGGGCGGATTCCATGTCCCAGGCTTCCGGCGCCGCCACCTGCCAGCGCTTCTCGCCGACGAGGATGGAGTGGGTCCAGTCCAGCAGGTCGTTGATGTGGGAGAGGATGGCCAGGGGGGTCTTGCCCCCGCCCTCGAAACCGGAAAACGATGGCGGGGCGCCGCGAAGGCAGGTGCCGCCGCGGTAGGCGAGGGTGGCCAGGAGGTGTCGGAGGCATTCGCGCGGGTCCATGGCGGGCTCCAGGAGGTCCCAAGGGTAGCACCCCGGCGGCCGGCGAACGGGATATGATGGCCCCTTCACGGAGGAGGCGCCCATGCTGAACCTGCCCAGACCCGTCGCCGGGGAGATCCCCGAGAGCTACGGCGTGTACGCATCCCGGGTCCCGGACGG
>DBMS01000269.1:3002-4982 GCA_002297665.1 Holophagaceae bacterium UBA692
CGCGGCGGATTCCGGTACGCGCCGGGCAAGTGGAGCATCAAGGATCTGGTGTGCCACCTGGCCGACACCGAGCGGATCATGGGCTACCGCCTGCTGTGCGTCGCCCGGGAAGAGCGGGCGCCCCTGCCCGGGTTCGAGGAGGACGACTACGCCCGCGCGGCCCGGGCCGATTCCCGCTCCCTGTCGGACCTGGCCGCGGAATTCGCCGCCGTGCGCCGGGCCACCCTCGCCCTGATGCGGGGCCTGGCGCCCGAGGCCTGGAGCCGCCGGGGCACCGTCAACGGCAAGACGGTGGCCGCCAGCCACCTGGCCTACGTCATCGCCGGCCACGCCGCCCATCACCTGGAGGTGCTCCAGGAGCGGTACCTGGGCGGGGGCGGCCTTTCGTAGGGTAGATTGAAGGTCAGGAGCACGCATGGCCACCCGACGCCCCACCACCCCCGAGCCGGGGAAGTCGCCCTTCGCCCACCCCTGGGTCAACCTCGGGCTCTGCGCGGTGTGCGTCTACGCCGGCATCCTCGCGGCCATGGTGTGCATGTCGGCCAAGGACAAGACCGCCTATTTCTTCGCGGCGGCCTTCTCCTTCATCGCGGCGTTCCGGCTGTTCCAGAACTACCTCAGGATCCGGAAGTCTGGGCGGTAGGCGCCCCGCGCGCATGAGAAGATGGCGGCAAGGAGCCCCCGATGGCCGAGCTTNNACCTCACCGCAACGGAACAGCGCGTGCTGGGATGCCTGATGGAGAAGCACCTCTCCACCCCCGACTACTACCCGCTGACCCTCAACGCCCTGGTGAACGCCTGCAACCAGAGCACCAACCGGGACCCGGTGACGGCCCTGGGCGAGGCCGAGGTCATGGAGGCCCTCCAGGAGCTGCGGGACCACGAGGCCGCGTGGTTCGTGGGCACGGCCGGAAGCCGGGTGCAGAAGTACGGTCACCGCCTGGCCGAAGCGCGGGGCCTTTCCGTGCAGGAGTGCGCCATCCTCGCCGAACTCCTCCTGCGCGGCCCCCAGACGCCGGGGGAGCTGCGCAACCGCAGCACGCGGATGTATCCCTTCCCGGACCTGGCCGAGGTGGAGGCCGTCCTGGAGCTGATGCTGGAGGCCGAGGAGCCGCTGGTGGCCCGGCTCCCCCGGCAGCCCGGCACGAAGGAGACCCGCTACGCCCACCGCCTGGGCGACCTCCCCGCGGCTCCCGCGACCGTGGCCGCGCCCCCTTCCCGCTCCGCGGCGCTGGAGGCGGAGGTGGCCGCGCTCAAGGCGGACCTGGCGCAGCTGAGGGCCGAGTTCGAGGCGTTCCGGGGGGAGTTCGGGTAGGGTGCGTCAGGCAACCAAGGGNNTTGCGTGGTCCGTGCGGGATTTCCGGCCCGTCCAGGGCGGGCCGGGAAACCCATCGGAAGGACCCAACCGCCGGGTCGCGGAGGTCCCGCTGGGCTGCCAACCCTTGCGACCGCTTTCGGCCGCCCCGGTCCAGGAACCATTCCCGGGAATACCGCATCCGGTGTTCATGCTGCCGCCCCCCCCCGCAACCGAAATCCCCGCCCCTGCCAGCTTCCCCACCCGGATCCTGCGGGCGTGCGCCCTGGGGGTCGTGCTTCTCGCCGCCTGCGGGGGCGGGGCCCGCGTGGCGCCCGCCAAGGTCGGCGGGGGCTGCACCTTCCAGAACTACCCGGGGAGCGCCACGATCACCCGCATCGAGATGCTGCCCGGAGGCGGGGCCAGCGCCCATTTCGCCTTCACGCCCAGCGATCCCGGCGCCCTTGCCACCTACCGGTTCCCGGGGGAAGGGGACGCCGACCGGGTCCTGCATCCGGACGGGACGATCGAGCCCACGCCGCAGGAGCTGGAGCGGCGCGGCATCCGGCCCGGGGCGGTCCTGCCCTGCGTGCGGTGGGAGATCCGCACGGGGACGTGCACGCCGAGGGGGTTCTCGTTTCCTTCGCTGGCCGGGTTCACCGGCTCCTAGTGTAGGTAGATCGAAT
>DBMS01000291.1:0-8670 GCA_002297665.1 Holophagaceae bacterium UBA692
GCGGCGGAAGGCCGACCCTTCCTTGAAAGGATGGATAACGCCATGTCAGGCATTGATTGCATCCAGAAACCCCATCAGGCCCTCGGGCCGGGCTGGGGACGCCTCCAAAAGGCGCCCTGGGCGCGGCGGGCGGGGAAGATCCTTCTGGACGCGGGGCTGGCGTGCCTGGCATGGGAGCTGGCGGAAGGGTCGGGCGGGCTGGCCGATCGTGTTCCGGGGAGCCGGGTGCTCTTCGTGAGCCTCGCCATGGCCGTCAACCTCGCATGGCAGCTCACGGCCCAGCATTACCGGCTGCTCGACCTGCGGGAGGCCAAGGCCATCCTGTACGCCGACCTGACGCTCGCCGCGGCGGTCCTGGCCCTCTGCGGGGTGTGGGGGGATGGGGCGGCGGCGGAGCGGGACGCCTTCGTGGGGGCAAGCCTCCTGTGCGGCGTCCTGTGGTTCATGGCCCGGATCCTCCTGGGGACCGGCCCGGGCCGCAGGCCCGCGGCGGGGGCGTCCTCGGAGCGGGCCCTCATCGTCGGCGCGGGGCGGGCGGGTCTCCGCCTCTGCCAGGAGGTGTCCGAGCACCCGAAGGTGCGGTTCCAGGTGGTGGGGTTCGTGGATGACGCCCCGGAAAAGCAGGGGCTCCGCATCGAGGGCGTGCCCGTTCTCGGGGGCACCTCCAGGCTGCGCGAGCTCGTGCGCGAACGGGGGATCTCCCTGGTGGTCCTGGGCCTGGCCAGCGCGCCGGGGGCCCGGGTGCGGGAACTGTGCCGGGAGGTGCAGGCCATGGGGGTGAAGGTCAAGGTCGTTCCGGGAATCCTGGACCTGGTGGGAGACCGGCCCTGGAAGCCGCAGTGGCGGGACGTGCCCATCGAGGACCTCCTGCGGAGGGAGCCCGTGGTGCTCGACACCACCGCGATCCGCGCGGCGCTGGAAGGCCGGCTGGCCCTCATCACGGGGGCGGGGGGCTCCATCGGCAGCGAACTGGCGCGGAGGGTCGCCGCCTTCGGGCCCAGCCGCATCGTCCTCCTGGGAAGGGGGGAGAACAGCCTCTGGGAGATCGAGGGGGACCTGGCCCGCAGGTTCCCGGGCCTGCCCACGGAGGTGGCCCTTTGCGACGTGCGGGACCCGGCCCGGCTCCGGCAGGTGTTCGACGCGTGGAAGCCCCGGGCGGTCTTCCACGCCGCGGCCCACAAGCATGTCCCCTACCTGGAAAAGCATCCGGAGGAGGCCGTCCTGAACAACATCCTCGGGACGCGCAACGTCCTGGAGGCGGCGCTGGCCGCGGGCACCCAGGTGTTCGTGAACGTCTCCACGGACAAGGCCGTCAACCCCGTGAACGCGCTGGGCGTGAGCAAGCGCATCGGCGAGAACCTCGTGACCCTGGCCGCGGGGCAGGCGCCTCCCGGCGCGCGGTACGTGAGCGTCAGGTTCGGCAACGTCCTGGGGAGCCGCGGCAGCGTCATCCCGCTCTTCCGGGAGCAGATCGCCCGGGGCGGCCCCATCACGGTCACCCACCCGGACATGGTGCGCTACTTCATGACCATCCCCGAGGCGGTCCAGCTGGCCCTGCAGGCGGGGATCCTGGGGGAGACCGCGAAGGTCTTCGTCCTGGACATGGGGGCCCCGGTGCGGATCATGGACCTGGCCCAGGACCTGGCGCGCCTTTCGGGCTTCAGCGCCGGGGTGGACATCGACATCAAGATCACCGGCACCCGGCCCGGGGAGAAGCTCTTCGAGGAGATCTTCTCCGACCGGGAGACGCGCAAGGCCGACATCCATCCCAAGGTGCTCGAGGCGGGCCAGGACCGGCAGGATCCCGACCTCCTCGCGCGCGGGCTCCTGGCCCTCGAGGAGGCTTCGGCCCTGCCGGAGGGGGAGCGCCAGCGCCGGATCCTCCTGTGGTTCCGCAGGCTCGTGCCGGCCTACGTCCCGTCCCCGGAAGGCCTCGGGCGCTGGCTGGACAGGCCCCTGCCGGCCCCCGCGCCGGAAACGGTCCGCACCTAGCCATGGGCATGCCCTCCCTCCCCCCCGGCCTCCGAAGGCCGCTCGCCGCCGCAGCCCTGGCGGGCCTCCTCGCGGGATGCCTCTCGCTGCTCCTGCCGGACCAGTTCCGGGCGGAAGTCCGCATCCTGCCGGATGCCGGGCACGCGGGCGCCCAGGGCCATTCCGGCATCTGGGCCCCCACGGCCCCTCCGGTGGTTCCCGGCACCCGGGAGGACGGCCCCACGGTCATCTACGACGACATCCTCCGGAGCCGGAGGGTGGCCGACCGGGTCCTGCGCGCCGACTACCGGTACCAGGCCAGGTCCTGGCGCTTCGGGGCGCTCCGCAGCCGCCGGGGGACCCTGCTCCAGTACCTGGGCGCCTCGGACCCGGACCGGGCCATGGGGGCCTTCCGGCGGCTGCTGCGGGTGGAACGCAACCCCAAGTCGGGCCTCCTGACCCTCACCGCCGAGACCCGGTCGCCCGGGCTGAGCCTCCAGGTGGTGCGCCGCGCCACGGAGGAGCTCCGCCTCGCCCTGGTGGACCTGGCCCAGGCCGACGGCAGGAACCGGGTGCGGTCCACCCAGGCGCGCCTGGAGGAGGTGGGCGCCATCTGCTCGGCCCGGGACGAATCCTTCCGCCGGTTCCAGGACGCCAACCGCAACTGGGAGACCAGCGCCTCGCCCAACCTGCGCCACGAGGGCCGCCGCCTGCAGGAGCAGCTGGCCCTGTGGAGGCGCGTGCAGGAGAACCTCACCCTCAACCAGGAGCAGGCCCTCCTGGAGGCCCGCAACGACGCCCAGACCCTGCTGGTCCTGGACGCCGGGGAGCTGCCCAGCGCCAAGAGCCGGCCCCACCGGTCCTTCATCGTCTTCGGGGCCATGTTCGTCACCGGCACCGCCACCTGGGCCGCCATCAACCGCACCAAGGTCCACGACCTTTTCATCGCCAAGGAGAAGTCATGAGCAGCAGCACCGCCCCCGTCCACGCCGGGGAACTGATCCGCAAGTTCGAGAAGCGCACGGCCCGGGTGGGAGTCGTGGGGCTGGGGTACGTCGGCCTGCCCCTGGCGGTGGAAAAGGCCAAGGTCGGCTTCCAGGTGGTGGGCTTCGACCGCAACGCGGCCCGGGTGGCCAGCGTGAACCTCGGCGTGAACTACATCGAGGACGTGGTTGATGCGGAGCTGCGCGACCTGGTCCTCGACCACAAGCGCATGGAGGCGTCCTCGGAGTGGGGCCGGCTGGCCGAGATGGACGCGATCGTCATCTGCGTCCCCACCCCCCTGACCCGCAACCTCACCCCCGACCTCCAGTTCGTGGAGGCCGTCACCCGGGAGGTGGCCCGCCGCCTGAGGCCGGGACAGTTCGTGAGCCTGGAGAGCACCACCTACCCCGGCACGACGGAGGAGGTCATCAAGCCCATCCTGGAGTCCACGGGCCTGCGCGAGGGGGAGGATTTCCACCTGGCCTTCAGTCCGGAGCGCGTGGACCCGGGAAACAAGCGCTTCACCACGCGCAACACCAGCAAGGTGGTGGGCGCGGCCGGCCCCTCCAGCCTGGAGGTGGCCCTGGCCTTCTACCGGCAGACCATCCAGGAGGTGGTCCCCGTCAGCTCGTCCCGGGTGGCGGAGATGGTGAAGGTCTTCGAGAACACCTTCCGCTCGGTGAACATCGCCCTGGTGAACGAGCTGGCCATGCTCTGCGACCGCATGGACCTGGACGTGTGGGAGGTGCTGGACGCGGCTGGAACCAAGCCCTTCGGGATCATGCCGTTCTATCCCGGCCCCGGGGTGGGCGGGCACTGCATCCCCCTGGATCCCCACTACCTGGAATGGAAGGCCCGGGAATTCAACTTCAACACCCGCTTCATCGCCCTGGCCGGCGAGATCAACCGGCGCATGCCCGAGTTCGTGGTGGGCAAGGCCATGCGCGTCCTCAGCGACCGGGGGCTGGGCCTGCGGTCGGCGCGCGTGCTGGTGCTGGGCCTGGCCTACAAGAAGGACGTGGACGACGCCCGGGAGAGCCCGGGGGCCGAGGTGCTCGGGCTGCTCGTGGCGCGCGGCGCCCGGGTGGAGTACCACGACCCACACGTGCCGCGCTACGGCGACGGCCGCCTGGACCTGCGCAGCGTGGCCCTGACCGAATCCGCCCTGGACCTGGCCGACCTGGTGGTGATCCTCACGGACCACTCGGACGTTGACTACGCCTTCGTGCTCCGCCACGCCCGGCTCGTGCTGGACACCCGCAACGCCACCCGCGGCCTCAAGGCGGACCGGGACCGGCTGGTGCTCCTGTGAGCGCCACGGTGAAGGTCGCCGTGGCCGGGGCCGGCGCCTGGGGGCGGAACCATCTCCGGGTCCTCCACGGGCTGGGAGCCCTGGCCGGCGCCGTGGAGGTGTGCGAGGCCTCGCGGGAGCGGGTGCGGAAGGACTACCCGGGGCTTCCGGTGTGGGGGTCCCTGGCGGAGGCCCTCCGGCACGGGGCCTCCGTGGACGGGATCGTCATCGCGACCCCCGCGCCCACCCACGCGGACCTCGCCTCCCAGGCCCTCCGGGCCGGCCGGGGCGTCCTGGTGGAGAAGCCCATGACCCTGGAGGCCGGGGAGGCCCAGCGCCTGGTGGACCACGCCGACGCGGCGGGCCGGACCCTCATGGTCGGGCACCTCCTCCTCTACCAGCCCGCCGTCACGGAACTCAAGCGGGTGATCGATTCCGGAATCCTCGGGCGGGTGCATCGGATCCACCAGGAACGGACCAACCTGGGCCGCGTGCGGTCCACGGAGAGCGCGTTGTGGAGCCTGGCCCCGCACGACGTGGCGGTGCTCATCCACCTGATGGGGGAGGCTCCCCTGCAGGTGTCGGCGGCGGGCGCGGCCTTCCTCCAGCCCGGCATCCACGACGACGTCCACCTGGAGCTGGCCTTTTCCGGAGGGCGCAGCGCCCACGTGCACGTCACCTGGTACTGGCCGGGGCGGCGCCGGGGGCTGCGCGTGCTGGGGGAGCGCGGCATGCTCGTCTACGACGAGGCGGACCAGAGCCTCACCCTGCACCGCAAGCGCCTGCAGGGCGGAAGCCTGGAGGCCGTGGACGAGGGCTCCGTGCGGGTCTTCGAGGGCCCGGGCGAGCCCCTGCGCCTGGAGGACGAGCATTTCCTCCACTGCCTGGCCACCGGCAGCACCCCCATGAGCGACGGCCGCAGCGGCCTCGACGTGATCCGGGTCCTGGAGCGGGCCGACGCCCAGCTCCTCGCGGCCCTTCCACCCACCCTGAAGGAGGCATGAATGAACAGCCTTACCGAAGCACCGTCCAGCATGGTGCATCCCCTGGCCGTCGTGGACGAGGGCGCCGCCGTGGGCGACGGCACCCGCGTCTGGCACTTCAGCCACGTCTACGGCGGCGCCGTCATCGGCGCCCACTGCGTCCTGGGCCAGAACGTCATGGTGGCCTCGGGCGTGACCATCGGCGACCACTGCAAGATCCAGAACAACGTCTCCCTCTACGAAGGCGTCGTGCTGGAAGACTACGTCTTCTGCGGACCCAGCATGGTCTTCACCAACGTGCGCACCCCGAGGTGCCTCCATCCCCGCAACACCTCGGCGGACTACGCGCCCACCCGCATCAAGCGCGGGGCCAGCATCGGGGCCAACGCCACCATCGTCTGCGGCGTGACCCTGCATGAATGCGCCTTCGTGGCCGCCGGGGCCGTGGTCACCCGCGACGTTCCGCCCTACGCCATGGTGGCCGGCGTCCCGGCGCGCGTGGTCGGGCACATGTGCGAGCGGGGCGAACGCCTGCGCTTCGACGCCGCCGGGTTCGCGCGCACCAGCTACGGCCAGGGCTACCGGCGCATGGCCGACGGCATCGTCCGGAAGGAGGAGGCATGAGCACCCAGACCCGCATACCCAGCCTCGATCTCTCGGGGCCGGTGGAGGCCCTCTGGCCCGAACTCATGGGGGCCGTGGAGAAGGTGCTTCGCTCCGCCCACTACATCATGGGCCCGGAGGTGGCCGCCTTCGAGGAGGAGGCGGCCCGGTTCCTGGGCGCGCGGCACGCCGTCTCCTGCAATTCCGGGACCGACGCGCTGGTGCTCGCCCTGCGGGCCGCGGGCATCGGCCCCGGGGACGAGGTGATCACCACGCCCTTCACCTTCTTCGCCACCCCCGAGGCCATCAGCAACGTGGGGGCACGGCCCGTCTTCGTGGACATCGACCCGGATACCTTCAACCTGGATCCCCGGCTCGTCGACGCCGCGGTCACCCCGCGCACCCGGGCCATCCTGCCCGTGCATCTCTTCGGGCGGCCCTGCGACATGGCGGGGGTGCTGGGCGCCGCGGCCCGGCACGGGCTCAAGGTGGTGGAGGATTGCGCCCAGGCCTTCGGGGCCCGGT
This sequence comes from Holophagaceae bacterium UBA692, assembly GCA_002297665.1. GTDB lineage: Bacteria > Acidobacteriota > Holophagae > Holophagales > Holophagaceae > Mesoterricola. The sequence goes on from DBMS01000291.1 coordinate 6,358, forward strand.
ACCACGGCAAGGCCGCGGGCACCCTGGGGCACGCGGGGTGCTTCAGCTTCTTTCCCACCAAGAACCTCTCCGGATTCGGCGACGGCGGCCTCCTGGCCACGGACGACGAGGGGCTGGCCCAGACGGCCCGGATGCTCCGGGTGCACGGCAGCCGCAGGAAGTACCACAACGAGGCCGTGGGCTGCAACTCGCGCCTGGACGAGCTGCAGGCCGCCCTGCTGCGCGTGAAGCTGCCGCGGGTGGAAGCCTGGAACGAGGCCCGGCTCCAGGCGGCGCGCACCTACCAGGAGCTCCTCGAAGGGGAGGATCGCCTCGTGCCGCCCGGGATCGGCGACGGCCACGTGTTCAACCAGTACACGGTCCGCGTGCGCGGCCGGGTCCCGGACCGGGACCGCGTGCGCTCCCGGCTGGAGGAGGAGGGCATCGGCGCGATGGTGTACTACCCCGTGCCCTGCCACCGCCTGAAGGTCTACGGGCAGAGCCACGCGGGCGTCGCCTGCCCCGAGGCCGAGCGGGCCGCCACCGAGGTCCTGAGCCTGCCCCTGTGGCCGGGCATCGACCGGGAGACCCAGGCCCAGGTGGCCTCCACCCTGCGCCGCATCGTCCGGGAAGGGTGAGGCGTGCCGTCCCCCTTCACCGGGTTCCGCCTGAAGGTCCTGCAGGTCGCGGGCGGCACCGCCGTGGCCCAGGGCCTCCTGGTGGCCGCCTCGCCGGTCCTGACGCGCCTCTACACGCCGTCGGATTTCGGGGTGCTGGTGGTCTACGTTTCCCTGGTCTCCCTGCTGGTGACCGTGGCCTCCCTGCGCTTCGAACTGGCGCTGCCCCTTCCGGAAGGCGAGGCGGAGGCCGCGGGGCTCCTGCTGCTCTGCGTGGCGCTGGTGGCCCTCACGACCGCGGCGGGCGCCTTCGGCATCCACGCCTTCCGGGGCCGGATCCTGGGCTGGATGGGGGAGCCCGGCCTGGGGCCCTACCTCTGGCTCGTGCCGGTGAGCACCCTGGGGGCGGGTCTCTACCAGGTGTTCACCTGCTGGGCCATCCGCAAGGAACGTTACGACCGCATCGCCCGCACCCGGGTTACCCAGGGGGTGACGCAGCTGGCGGTGCAGGTGGCCGCGGGGCTCCTGGGGCAGGGGCCCGCCGGCCTCCTGGCGGGCGACGCCCTGGGCCGCACCAACGGCACCCGGACCCTCGCCCTCCTGGACTGGCGCAGGGACTGGGCCCACGTCCGCAGGACCGGGCCCCGGGATCTCCTGGCCGCCGCCCGGCGCTACCGGCACTTTCCCCTCTACTCCAGCGGCACGGCCCTGCTGAACACCCTGAACCTGCGCATGCCCGGGCTCCTCCTGGCCATCGGGTACGGCCCGGCCACCGCGGGCTGCTTCGCCTTGGCCCAGCGGGTGTTCGCGCTGCCCAGCTCGATCATCGGGGAATCCGTGGCCCAGGTGTTCTTCGGGGAATCCGCGCAGCTCAAGGGCGGGAGCCTCATGCCGCTGTTCCGGGGCACGGTCAGGCGCATGTTCCTGCTGGGCCTTCCGGTCATGGCCCTGTCGTCGGCGGCGGGGTGGTTCCTCTTCCCGGCCCTCTTCGGGGCGGCCTGGAAGAGCGCGGGGGTGTTCCTGGTGGCCATCGCCCCCATGGCCCTGGCCCAGTTCACGGGCGCCTGCGTCTCCAGCGCCCTGGTGGTCCTGGAGCGCCAGGACCTGGCCCTCCTGCGGGAGATCATCCGGTCCCTGCTCTTTTTCGGCGGCATCGGCGCGGCCTGGGCCCTGAAGTGGGACGCCGCCCACGCGGTGGCCCTGTTCGGGCTGACGGGGACCCTGTCATACGCCCTCTACGGGTGGATCACCTGGTACGCCATCCGGCGCCACGACCTGGCGCAGGCCCGGCCATGAGGGCCTGGGCCGAGGCCCTGCGGATCCCGGCGCCGTTCCTGGCGCTGGGGGCCTTCCTGTTCGCCGGGGTGATGAAGGCCGGGCCCCTGCTGTCGCGCCTGCCCGTGGACCTGACCCTCCTGGCCGGGGCGGGGCTCGCCTGGGTCGTGCTCCGGGCCTGGCTCGGCGGGGCTCGCGCGGCCTGCGGTGCGGGACTGGGGCTCACCGGGCTGTGGTATGCCAGCTTCCTGCCCGGGGCCGCCCAGGCGGCGCCTTCGGCCTACGCCTTCCAGAAGGTGGCGACCCTCTTCACCTTCAGCCTCCTGACGTCGCTCGCCCCGTTCGTCCTGGTGCGGGAGCGGGAGGACCTGCGCCCCTTCCTATGCGGCGTGGCCCTGTTCTGCTTCGTGATCACCGCCGACGGCCTCCTGGGCGCGGGCGC
>DBMS01000291.1:8710-9425 GCA_002297665.1 Holophagaceae bacterium UBA692
TTCCTCTTCCTCTGCGGCGCGATCCTCCTGGCGCGGCCCGGGCCCCTGTCCCCGCCCATCCTGGTCCTCACGGGCGCCGCCGCGGTGGCCGCGGTCTTCTCCGGCTCCCGGGGGCCCATGGTGGGGGCGGTCCTGGCCCTGGCGCTGACCTTCGCCCTGGGCAGGCGCGGGGCGGGGACGGCCCTGCCCAAGCTGCTGCTGTGCGGCGGGGCCGTGGCCTTGGCGGTGGGCCTTTCCCTGGCCCTGGCGCCCCCGGGGTCCCTCCGGCGCACCGGGAGCTTCCTGCGGGGCGAGTTCGGCACCTCCGAGCGGTACCGGGCCGTGGCGGCCAGTGCCGCCTGGGACCGCCTGGGTTCGCGCCCCTGGGGCGACGGCTGGGGGGGATTCGCCACCCAGGTCGACCTGGACGGGGGCACCGGCCGCCAGTATCCCCACAACCTCATCCTGGAGGTCACCCTCGAGTCCGGGTGGGCCTGCGGCGCCTGCACCGCGCTGGTGCTGGGGGCCGCCCTGCGCGCCGCCCGGGCGCGCACGGACCGGGCCGAGGGGAGGATCCTCTTCGCGGGCCTGGTCTTCTGGATCGTCAACGCGCTGGTGAGCGGCGACGTGAACGACAACCGGCCCCTGTTCGCCTTCGTCTCCGCCGCCCTGTGCCTGGGGGCCCCATGAGCCGCATGGCCGTGGTCACCACCGCCCATCCCTGGGGGGACCCCCG
>DBMS01000291.1:9487-10350 GCA_002297665.1 Holophagaceae bacterium UBA692
GCCGGACCCGGGCCTGCGGCTCCACCCCCTTGCGCACCGGGGCAGCCGCCTGGCGCGGATCGGCGCGGCCCTCGGCGTCTGGCGAGGCGTCCTGCGGGAGGGGCCGTTCCGGGTGGTGCACTTCCACGACCCCGAACTGCTGCCGGCCATGGCGCTCCTGGGCATCCTGTCGCCCGGGACCTTCCTCCTCTACGACATCCACGAGGACCTGCCCCTCCAGTTCCGTTCCAAGGCCTACCTTCCCGCCTGGGCCCGGCCGGTCCTGGAACACCTGGCGACCTGGGCCATGGGATTGGCGGGAAGGCTCTTCGACGGTTTCGCCCCCGCCACCGAGGCCATCGCGGGCCAGTGGCCCCCCGCGGCCACCCGGGTGGTGCACAACTACCCCCGGGCCGTCTTCTCCGTGCCGCCCCGGGCGCCGGATCCCCGGAGGGTGCTGTACATGGGCGGTCTCTCCCGCGGCCGGGGCATTCCCCTGGCCCTGGAGGCCATGCGCATGGCCCGCCGGGGCGTGCCGGACCTGCGGCTGGACCTGGCGGGCTGGATCCTGGAGCCGGAGGTGGGCGCCCTCGTGGACGCGGCGGTCCGGGAGGGCTGGTGCCGCCACGTCCCCACCNNTGGATGCCGGGGCCCTGGCCGCCCACGCGGCGGGGGCCGGCATCGGCCTGGTGACCCTGCTCCCCCTGCCCAACTACCTGGAATCCCTCCCCACCAAGCTGTTCGAGTACATGGCCCTGGGGATCCCGGTGCTGGCCTCGGACTTCCCCCTGTGGCGCCGGCTCGTGGAGGACAGCGGCGCCGGCCGCGTGGTGCCGCCCGAGCCGGGACCCCTGGCCCGGGCGCTGGTGGAGATGGCCCTGGAC
>DBMS01000107.1 GCA_002297665.1 Holophagaceae bacterium UBA692
CCTGGCCATCGCCCAGGCCTGGCTCCTGGTCCACGCCGCCGACCCCCGGAGCTCCGCCGCGGCCCGGGGCCTCGCGGCCCTGCGTCCGGCCCTCGAGGGGCTCCCCTGGTCTGCCCAGGCCCTGTTCACCCAGGCCCGGCTCCTGGCGGCCCTGGGCCGGCGCGCCGAAGCGGACCGGGCCTTCGCCAGGGCGGCGACCCTGAATCCGAACCTGAAGCGGAAGTAGAAAAGGGCGGCTCCGGGCCTTCGTCCTTGCGGTCCCTTGCCGCAACGGTCCAGAGAACGAACCCGGCATTGAATTGGCGCCGCTCAGGGTCGAGTTGTCTTGACATTGTCCTGACGCCGACTATCCTCTCTGGGTAGAGGTGGACCCATGGCTTCCCAGCCAACCGTTGAGCGTCGGTCAGAAAAGATCGATTTCAGAGTGTCGCCAACCGTGAAGGCGAAGCTGCAGGCCGCAGCCGCGATTACCCGTTGCAGCGTCAGCGACTTCATCATAGCAAGCGCCCTTTCCCAGGCCGAGAATGCCCTTGCTGACCGCACGGTGTTCCGCCTGGACGCCGAGACATGGGAGGCCTTCCAGAAGGCCCTGGATGCCCCTCCGCGCCCCATGCCCCGCATGAAGGACCTCCTCTCCGAACCGAGCCCCTTCGAGGGTGCAGGTAAATGACGGGAATGCGCATCGAACGCCTCGGTGGGGCGCATGACCTCCAGCCGTTCAACTGTGGGCGGGAGGCGCTGAACCAATGGCTTCAGAAAAATGCCCTTCAGGCTCAGGCCGCCCATTCCTCCACAACGTACGTCGTCCTGGCCGGTGATGCGGTCATCGGGTTCTTCAGCCTGGCGGTGGGCCAGATCGAATTCGATGAATCGGCCCCCCGCCTCAAGAAGGGGCTTGCAAGGCAACCCGTTCCCATCATGCTTCTGGCGCGATTGGCGGTCCACAAGGAACACCAGGGCAAAGGAATCGGCAAGGCGCTGCTGCGCGAAGCCATCCTCCGGACCCTGCAGGCTGCCGACATCGCCGGGATCCGTGCGCTCGTCACCCACGCAAAGGATGAAGACGCCAAGAAGTTCTACGAAGCCTTCGACTTCGCCCCGTCCGATTCCGATCCGCTTCACCTCCATGTCCTCCTGAAGGATCTGAAGGCGCTTGTCGAATAGCATCTCCACACGCGGAATAGCAGGACCGCGCCGGGGACGCGGTCCTGCTTTCAAAGGCGGAGTGGCCGGGGGGGGCTCCTATCCGCCCACCCTTCTCCGTCACCACAGCCAGGAGGTGATCCGCTCGAACAGGCCCCTGGGCTCCTCCTCGGGGGCGGCGGGAACGCTGGGGGTGGAGAGGGCGAGGTTCATCTCCCAGGCCGCCTCGTCCGCCGCGGGTTCCGGACGGCCTGGGGCATCCAGGTGCGGCTTCATCGCCAGCCTCAGGTCGTTCTCGCTGAAGACCACCTCGTCACCCGTGCGCACGGCCAGGTGGTCGTAGTTCCGGGCGGCCACCGTGTCCGTGAAGCCCCGGATGGACGCGTCCAGCGCCGGGTCCAGCCCCTTCAGCCGGTTCGCCTCGGCGACCATGACGCGGACGCCGAGCTTGGGCGCGTCCTTGGCTAGCTTCGTGGCGCGCCCCTGGGGCACCCGCGCGAGCACCTGGCGGTAGGCGCGGACGAGGCCGTCGTCGATGCGCTCCTTCCGGGCCGTTTCCTCCTGCTTGATCTGGAGCAGCTTCTGGATCCTCCCGGCCACCAGGTCCCAGGCGTGGTGGAGGTAGCCGGACCAGGTGCGCATCCCGTTGTCTTCGGTCTTGATGAAGATATGCTGGGTTTCCAGGCCGATGGCGGGGTCGGCCGCCATGGGGATGAAGAGAATGGTCCCCTTGCGGGCGGGCAGGATGTTCTGCTGCACGAATTCGGGGTTCGAGGGCGAATAGGGCCGCCAGGACGCGTCCCCGGCCCGGTAGGAGCCCAGCACGTCGATGCCGAAGTGCCCGGCCTTGGTGATCTGGCTCGCCTTGTCCAGGTGGGTGGACATGCGGCTGAAGGCCCCGTCGTTGCTCTTGAGGAACTGCAGCAGGTACCCGTTGCGGTCCTCCACCACATAGCTCCCTTGCTCGTAGGCCTGGTCCTTCGCGCAGGCCGCGTCGAACAGGGCCCACATCACCGCCACGGCGTCGGCGGCGTCGTTCTCCGCCTCGCCCAGGGCCGAGTGGGATCCGTCCAGGACCCGGTCGAGGACCTGGTAGCCCCGCGTGATGTTCGCGCGGGCGAAACCGAACTCGGCCGGTTCCAGCCGGTAGGCCGCGTTCCTCAAGGAGCTGAGGTAGTCGACGGTGTCCACGGCCAGCCCGGCGGCGGGTGCGGCAACGAGAAGGGCGGCCAGGGTCAGGCTTCTGCCGAGGGAATGGGATCGGGACTTCATTTATGCTCCAAGAACTTCATGTGGTTTTCCACCCCAGGGTTTCCGTGCCGGCAAGCCGCGCGAGGATGGCCTCGACGCGGACGCCCAGGGGCGCGGGCTCGACGGGCACGCAGGTGTACCCCAGCTCCAGGTAGGCCTCCTGGTGGATCCTTTCGAACAGCAGGGAATCGGTGTAGGTGATCTGCCTGGCGGGCGTGGGTTCGCAGAAGCCCAGGTTACGGATGCGCGCTTCGAGGGCATGGAGGATCGAGGTCTTGCCGCACCCCGGCGTTCCGGTGAGGATGAAGCGCTTCATGTTCCACAGCCCAGGGTCATGCACGCCCCCTCAGGCTCCGATCCGGTGGATGGAATACATCGTCAGGGCCGCAAAGCCCCATACGGAAAGAATGATTGCGATCTCGAGACCAGTCATCGGGTCCTCCTTGACCATGAATTGCGTATAAATCCTTTTTGGTTCCTTTGTTGAATTCCCCGGCCCCGGGGGCGGCGCATCCAGGGTGTTTCGGCACGGTCCCCAAAGGCCGATAAAGTCAGGGTTGGAGGTCCAAGTGCACTTTCTTCTCATCTACACCTACATCCCCGAAATCATGGAGCGGCGCGGCGCATTCCGCGCGGAGCACCTGGCCCTGGCGCGGCAGTACCAGGACCGGAACGAACTCCTGCTGGGCGGCGTGCTCACCGAGCCCGTGGACACCGGCCTGCTGCTGTTCCAGGGCGACGGCCCCGAGGCGGCCGAGGCCTTCGCCAAGGCCGACCCCTACGTGAAAAACGGTCTGGTGACCCGGTGGCAGGTGCGCCAGTGGGTCACCGTCGTGGGGCGCGACGCGGCCAGTCCCGTCCAGTAGCCGGGGCACCTGGCGGCCGCCTGCACCGCCTCCCATGTGCGCCTCGGGAGCCGGTCAAGCGTGCACGAAAAAGCCCAGGCGCGAGCCTGGGCTTTTCCTGCCGGCAGGGGCGGTATCAGGCTTCGGCCTCGGTCGTCAGCGCTTCGGGAAGCTTGCCCTTGTAGCCCGCCTGACGCTTGCCGGCATGCCGGTGGGCCTGCACCTCAAGCTTGTCCAAGGCTTGGGAAAGGCTCTGGTACATGTCGGTGCTCTCGGCGGACGCGATGAAATCGCCGCCGCTGGTCTTCAGGGTGATCTCGGCGGCGTGCCGGTGCTTCTCCACGCTGAACGTGACGTGGACGTCGATGATGTCGTCCAGGTACGCCTGCATCTTGTCCAGGCCTTCCTGCGCGGACTGCCGCAGGCTGTCGGACACTTCAACGTGGCGGCCGGTGTAGATGACCTTCATCGTGGACTCCTTTGAAGGGGGGACCTTGCGGGTCCGGTGAAAAACGACACTACGTCTTGAGTGCGCCGACCGGGGGTTTCGTTCAACGTCGTCTTCGCCGGGATGCGGGGGGAATCCTGCATTCCTCGCGGTACTTGTTGACGGTCCTCCGGGCGACCTTGATGCCGTCCCGTTCCAGCAGCTTGGCGATGGTCTCGTCCGACAAGGGCTTGGCAGGGTCCTCGGCCTGCACCAATGCCTTGATCTTGTGCTTGACCACCGTGGCGGAAACGTCGTCTCCGCTGTTGGAACCGAGACTGGCGCTGAAAAAGTAGTTGAGGTCGAACAGGCCCTGGGGCGTGTGGATGGTCTTGGCCTTCACGACGCGTGAAATAGTTGACTCATGAAACCCCGTGGACTCGGCCACGTCCCGCAGGACCATGGGGCGCAGGCGTTCGATGCCGTGCTCCAGGAACTCCCGCTGCAGTTCCACGATGGACGCGGACACGCGCAGGACCGTGCGGTTGCGGTCCTCCACGCCCCGGATGAAATCCCGGGCGGAACGGTATTTGTCCCGGATGAAATCCTTGTCGTCCTTGCCCTCGGCGTTGGCCAGGAAGTGGCGGTACTCGCCGCTCACCCGCAGGCGGGGCACCGTCTCGTCGTTGAGGTAGACCTTCCAGGTGCCGTCCTCGCCCTTGAGGACCACCACGTCGGGCTTCACGACCCGCTCGCTCTCCGGATCGAAGGCCCGGCCCGGGGTGGGGTGCAGGTGGCGCAGGACCGCCAGGGCCTCGCCCAGGTCCTCCTCCGTGCAGCCCATGGCCTTTCGCAGCTTGGCGTTGTCCCGCTGGCTGAGGAGGTCGGCCTGCTCCAGGATGATGCGCACCGCCAGGTCGTCGGGCTCGGCCCCGGCGTGGCGAAGCTGCACCAGGAGGCTCTCCTTCACGTTGAAGCAGCCCACGCCCGAGGGATCGAATTCCTGGAGGATCTCCAGGAGCTCCCGGAGCAGCGCCTCGTCGATGTTGAGCTCCCGGGCCAGTTCCTTGGGGTTCGTCTCGGTGGGCTGGTCGGGATCCAGGCGGAGGAAGCCCTTGGGGTCCACGTGGTCGATGAGCGCCTCGAAGGGGATCGCGCGGGGATCGTCGGGATCCAGGGTCTGGTAAAGCTGGCTGATGAGGTGCTCCTGCAGGGTTTCGGTGCTGCTGAGGCGGTCCTCCCAGCTGGTGCGCTCGTCGTCCGGCAGGCTGCTGGTGCGGGGCAGGTCCAGGTCCCAGGAATTCTCCGCGCCCATCTCCGTTTCCTGCACCTGGGAGATGCCGGCCTCGGTGAAGGCCTCCAGGTCCGCCTCGGGGTTCATTTCCCCGGGGGTTTCCGGCAGGGGGCCCAGGTCCACGGAATCCGCGCCTTCGGGGACCTCGGCGCCGGCCTCGGCGACCTCGGAGTCGTGGCCCTCCTCCAGGGCCTCCAGGGTGGGGGTCTCGTCCCCGTCCTCCAGGAGTTCGAGCAGGGGGTTCTCGCCCAGTTCGCGCTCGATGGTCTGGCTCAGCTCCAGAAGGTTCATCTGCCACAGCTTGAGCTTGAGCTGCATGGCGGGCGTCAGCGCAAGGGTCTGGCTCTGGGCCAGGCGCTGGGAGAGGTGGTGGCCGAGGTTCGCCATCAATCCAGCCTGAAGCGATCGCCGAGGTAGACCCGGCGGATATCGGGATCGTCAGCGATCTCCTGGGGCAGGCCGTGCTTCATGATCATTCCATCTGCAAGGATGTACGCGCGGTCGGCGATCTGCAAGGTTTCCCGAACATTATGGTCCGTGATCAGCACGCCGATGCCCCTGGCTTTCAGATCGGCAATGAGCCCCTGGATCTCCAGTACCGATTTCGGGTCGACGCCCGCGAACGGCTCGTCCAGCAGCATGATGCGCGGATCCGTGACGAGGGCCCGGGCCATCTCGCACCGCCTGCGCTCGCCGCCGGAGAGCGACATGCCCAGCGTTCCCCGCACCTTGTGCAGGTGGAAATCGGCCAGGAGCTTCTCGCACCGGGCCACCTGCTCGTCCTTGGAGACGGGCTGCAACTCGGCCAGGGCCAACAGGTTCTCCCAGACCGTCAACCCCCTGAAGACGCTGGATTCCTGGGGCAGGTAGCCGATGCCCTGGCGGGCCCGCCGGTGCATGGGCATGCGGGTGATGTCCTGGCCCTGCCAGATGATGCTTCCCCGGTCGGGGGCCTCCACGCCCACGACCATGTAGAAGGTGGTGGTCTTGCCGGCGCCGTTGGGGCCCAGCAGGCCCACCACTTCACCCGGGGAGACGTCCAGGGAGACGTCACGTACGACCGTGCGGTCGCCGTAGCGCTTGGAGACGTTCCGGGCCTCGAGGCGGATGTCCTGGGTCACGGGCGGACCTCCGTGACGGCCTTCACGTTGCCGTGCCAGGTGGCCACCTGCCTGCCCGGATCCAGGTCCAGGGTGTCCCCCCTGCCCTCCCCCATGCGGCCTCTCAATACAACTGATCCATTCGCAGTCATTTGCTTCACGACATTCCCTGGCCCCAGCGTTACCGAGATGTGCTCCGCTTGCAAGTGCCAGCCTTGGCCCTGGCACTCCACGCGGCTGTCCAGGGTCAGGAGGGCGCCCTTGGCCTGGCCCCGGTCCGCCCGCAGGTTGATGTCCCCCTCCTGGGCCGCCAGGGCGCCGGCGACGCCCTGGGGGAAGATCACCTCGTCGCGGGTCTTGACGACCTTGAGGCCGGTGAGGCGCTGCCGGAGGCGGGTCCAGGTGACCGGCCGCCCGGTGAGCGTCATGACGCTGCCCTCCCAGGCCAGGGCGTCGCTTCGCACCTGCGCCCCGTCGAAGAACCGGGCCTGGATGGGCCCCTTGAACTGCCATTTGAGCGGATTGCCCGTGCCTTCCCCGGCGGAGAAGGTGCCCATCTCGCCCCGCCCCAGGGCCGGCGCATGGATCCGCCAGGTGCGCTGGCGGTGCCGGCCCTCGATGCGAGGGCTGGAGAGGGAGCGGTCGCCCCAGGTGAGCACGGCCTGGGGTTCCGCCCAGGTCTGGCCCACCTGGAGGTCGGCCGGCAGGTCGGGCCCCGGAGCGGTGCGCTGCAGGACCCGGGGGGCCCTCAGGGTGGCCTTTAGGCCCTCCAGGGGCTGTTCCCACCGCACGTCGCCTTCGAGGCGCAGGCCGTCGGGGGTCCACCGGGCGCCCAGGGAGGTGAGGGTCTCGGGACCGTTCTCCGTGGCCCGGGTGGCCTTGAAGTCCCGGAACTCCATGCGGTCGAAAGGACGGCCCTTGGCCGGGCGGGGCGCCAGCGCGTGGGCGGACCCGCCGGACCAGCCGTCGTCCCGCTGGAACCGGATGGGCGCGTCGAAACGGACCTCCGTGGGCTCGATGCGCACCAGGGCCGCCTGGACGGTGCCGCCCTCCAGGGTCGCGTCCACCTCCTCCAGGCGGCCGTCCTGGAACCCCAGGGCGGCCTGCATGCGCTGGGCCCTGAGGTTGCGGAGGGCGCCGGGATCCGCGGCCACCCAGTCCACTGGCCCCTTGTCCACCCGGAACTGGCCGTCCAGGCCCCGGTGCCAGCCCGGCGGGAGCGTCCAGCGGCCCCGGCCGTTGCCCTGGAGATCGTCCCACACCAGGGTGCTCAGGCCCGTCCACACGCCGTGGTCCCAGCCCAGGGCCGGGCCGGCCGCCGCCATGAAGCCCCGGCCGGCGGGGGCCTGGAGGGCGGTGTCCCGGGCGTCCACGGTCATGGGCCCCATGAGGGTCCAGATCCCCTTGATGCGCTGGGCGGCGGGCGACACCATGCCCCACACCGTCTGGGGTTCCTCCAGGCGGCCGTTGACCTTGTCCAGGGTGATCTCGTCCTGGGTGCCCTGGATGGTCTCGTAGGACAGGGCGAACTTGCCCGCCCCCAGCTGCTCCACGAAGGTGCCGAAGCGGCCCCGGGTGCCCGAGCCCAGGAAGAGCGGCTCCCCGCTCTCGGGCTTGAGGGGGCGGGGGCCCCGGCCCATGTAGATGCCGGTGATGCCCACGATGGACAGCACCAGGGCCCCCCCGGCCACCCGCCAGAAGGGGCTTCGGGTGCCCAGGAGTTCCCAGGGGTTCATGGGGCCTCCCGGGGATCCACCGCCCCGTCCACGCGCCAGGAGCGTCCCCAGCGGGGGTGGTCCTGGGGGGCCACGGCCAGGCAGAGCCGGCCTTCCAGGCTGCGGGGCTCCTCGGCGAAGAGCGTGAACTCCTCGGCTTCCCCCGCCATGCGGAACTTGCGGTACCCGGCGCCGAAGGTCTTCGGCTGCCCGGCGAGCTGGCCCTCCACCAGCAGGAGAGGCTCCGGGAAGCCCTGGCCGAAGGGCTCCAGGCGTTCCAGTTCGGCGCGGGAGGGGGCCAGGCGCGTGCCGGCGCCGTCCACCACCACCGCGGCGTCCGGGGCGTCCACCGCCTGGTCCCGGGCGCCCAGCTCCAGGGTGCGCTGGACCATGCGGAGGTTGTTCATGGGGAAGGTCATGCCGGCGGCGTACCGGTGTCCGCCCCCGGTGGTGAGGTAGGGGCGGGCCAGTTCCAGGAGCGCGCGCAGGTCGTAGGGTTCCGGGGCCCGCACGGAGCAGTGGGCCACGCCGTCGATGACGGTGCACACCGCGGAGGGGCGCTGGGCGGCGCGCATGCGGTGGCCCGCGACGATGCCGATGACGCCCTTGTGGGCGGTGGGCTCCACCACCAGGTCGAAGGCTTCCTCCCCGGGCGGCGGGAGCTGCTCGCCCAGGGCGCGCTGGATCTCCCGGCGCTCCAGGTTGAGGGCCTCCACCCGCTCCATGAGGCTCGCGGCGGTGGCGGCGTCCCGGGCCAGGAGGAGGCGCACGGCGTCCTCGGCCCCGCCCATGCGTCCCACCGCGTTCAGGCGGGGGCCGATCTGGTAGCCGATGTCCTTGGCCCGCACCGCCCCGTCGACCTTGGCGGCCCGCAGGAGGGCCGAGAGCCCGGGGCCGTTGGCGCCGGCAAGGGCCAGGAGCCCGCGCTTGACCAGGAGGGCGTTCTCCCCCCGCAGGGGCACCATGTCGGCCACCGTGCCCAGGGCCACGAGCTTCAGGAGGCCGTCCAGGAACGGCCCGTCCCCGGCCCGGGGCGCGGGCGCCGCGTCCAGCAGGGCCTGGGCCAGCTTGAAGGCCACCCCCACGCCGGCCAGGGCGGGATTGGGGTAGTCCTCCAGTCCCGGGTGCACCACGGGGCACGCCGGCAGGTCGGGTCCCAGGGCATGGTGGTCGGTGATGATCCAGTCGGCGCCCAGGTCCCGGGTGGCCTCCACCTCGGCCAGGCTTCGCACCCCGCAGTCCACGGAGATGAGGAGGGTGGGCCGGCGCTGGGCGACCACCTCCCGGATGCACTCCAGGTTGAGGCCGTAGCCGTCGTTGAAGCGGTTGGGAATGAAGAAGCTGGCCTTGGCCCCCAGTTTTTCCAGCACCCGCATGAGCAGCGCGGTGGCCGTGACGCCGTCCACGTCGTAGTCGCCGTAGACGCAGATGGTCTCGTCCCGTTCGCAGGCTGCGCGGATGCGGGCCACGGCTCCGCCCACCCCCGGCAGCAGGTAGGGGTCCGTGGACCGGGCCCAGGAGGGATCCAGGCGCCAGCCCAGCTCGTCGCCGTCGGCGTCCCGCAGCCAGGCCAGGCGCGCCCCTTCGGGGCTGAGGTCCCAGGCGCGGGCCAGCGGGATCCAGGGGCTCGCACCCGGCAGATGGGCCCGGCGCATGCGCCAGGGCAGCGGGTTCATCGGACGACGCTGCCCATGCGGGCGAACTTTTCGTAGCGCTGGTCGATGAGCTCCCGGGGGCCCAGGGGCCGCAGGGCCTCCAGCGCCTTGAGCACCGCGTCCTTGAGCAGGGACGAGGCCTGGTCCCAGTCCCCGTGGGCGCCGCCCAGGGGCTCGGGGATGATGCCGTCGATGAGGCCCTGGGCCAGCAGGTGCGGGGCGGTGATCTTCAGGGCCTCCGCGGCCGCCGGCGCCTGGGCGGCGTCCTTCCAGAGGATGGAGGCGCACCCCTCGGGGGTGATCACGGAGTAGACCGCGTATTCCTGCATGAGGACGGTGTTGGCGACCCCCAGGGCCAGGGCGCCGCCCGAGCCCCCTTCCCCGATGACGACGGCCACCACCGGCACCGTGAGCCGGGCCATCTCCTTCAGGTTCCGGGCGATGGCCTCGGCCTGGCCCCGCTCCTCGGCGTCCAGGCCCGGATAGGCGCCCTGGGTGTCGATGAGGGTGAGCACGGGCCGCCTGAACTTCTCGGCCAGCTTCATGAGGCGCAGGGCCTTGCGGTACCCCTCGGGCTTGGGCATTCCGAAGTTGCGGATGATCTTCTGCTTGGTGTCCCGGCCCTTCTGCTGGCCCAGGACCATGACCGGGACGCCCCCGATCCAGCCCATGCCGCCCACGATGGCCGCGTCGTCCCCGAAGTTCCGGTCCCCGTGGATCTCCTCGAACCGGTCGCAGATGCGCTCGATGTAGTCCAGGGTGTAGGGCCGGCGGGGGTGGCGGGCCAGCTGGGTGCGCTGCCAGTCGGTGATGGAGGCGAAGACCTCGGCCTTGAGTTTGTCCACTTTTTTCCGGAGGCGGTCCCGCTCCTTGGTCTTGGCCGGGTCCATCTCCAGGGCCCGGATCTGGGCCTCGAGGTCGAGAATGGGCCGTTCCAGATCGGCAAGGTCAGTGGTTTGTCCGCTCAAAAGCACCTCGGAAGGATGGAAAGTCCAGTTTAGAGGCCCCGGCTCCCAAAGACCAGCGCCGCCTTCCTTGCGGCCGGCGACCGGGGCGACCATCCTTGGGGCTGGAGGTGCGACATGCGAGCCTGGGTCATGGGGATTCTGGTTGCGGGACTGGCGCTGGCGGAGACCCCCGCCGTCGAGGTGCTGGGCTCGGCCCTGAAGGTGGTGCCCGGCCCGATCCCGTCGGAGCGCCTGCGCGACCTGGCCGGGGGACCCGGCAATTCAGCCATCGATGTGAGGATCCGCCGTTCCGCCAGGCGCACCGGCTTCCTGCCCGCCGTGGAAGTCCCCAAGGGGGAAGCCATCGCCATCACCCACGAGGTTTCCGGCCCCGCCGGCTGGCAGGCCTACCGGGTGGAAACGGCCCCCGGCGAGAAGGTCCACGCCAGGCTGCGCTCGGAGCACGAGGCGTGGTACGTGGTGAAGTGCGTGAACCGGAACGGGCAGCTGGAGCAGGGCATGCTCCAGAACCTTATCCGCACCGGGAATCCCGAGGCCACCTACCAGAACCCGGGCAAGCAGGCGGCGACGGTGTACTTCGTGGTGGACACCACGGAGATCCTGGGAGGGCGGGAGTCCTATGTGCTGACGTTCACCCGGGAGAAGGCGCCGGAGGGGGCCGTCAAGTAGGGAGGGGCTCGCTTTCAGGACCTGAGCCAATCCTCCAGGGCCTCGGGGGTGTCCACGTCGGCCCAGCATGGGTGGGGCCAGGCAACGGTCCGCGTGGGGAGGGCGCGGGCCAGGTCCCTCAGGCTGGCGGCCCGGAGGGTGGCCAAGGTCCCGAGCAGGCGGGACGGGAGGAAGCTCCCCAGATACTGGGCATGGTCGTCCACCTGCGCCAGGACCCAGTGCCGGGCCTGGGGGTCGGTCTCCAGGACCCGGGCGTGCCAGGCGGCTAGGGCGTCGGGGGTCCAGCGCACCTGGTCGCAGGCCACCACCCACCAGCGTTCGGGGGTTTCAACCGCCCGGCCGGCCCAGTGCGCCAGGGCGGCGGCGGGGCCCCGGCCGGGGTCGGCCATGGGGCTCAGGTCCGGCCGGTCCGGGAGGGGTTCGCCCAGCACCTGCATGGGGCCGCCGGGGAAGACC
>DBMS01000201.1 GCA_002297665.1 Holophagaceae bacterium UBA692
GGGCGCGGGCGGCGTCCGCCTGGGCGCGGGCGGATTCCAGGCTGGCCCGGAGTTCCTCGGCGGTCTCCCGTTCCCGGGCCAGGAGCAGGGCCTCCTTCTGCCGGGCGGCCACCACCCGGGCGTCCTCCGCCTGCAGCACCGCCCGCCGCGCGGCCACGGCGGCCTCCGTGCTCCCCAGGTGCGACTGGCTTTCCATGCGGGCCAGCTCCCCCAGGGCGGCCTGGTATTCCACGGGGGCGAAGGCCTCGGCCTGCTCCGCCTGGGCCAGGCGCAGGGCGTTGCGCGCCTGGAAGACGTAAGGCGAAACGCGGGGATCGCAGGCGGCGGGCTTGCCGCCGGGCTCCAGTCCGTGGCCGGTGCCCGGCCCGAAGCAGGCTTCCACCGCCTCCAGGCCCGGCCGGGCGCCGCGCACCGGCTGGTTCTCCAGCACCATGGCGTCGCTCACCCGGGTCACCGCGAAGTGGGGCTCGGCGGTTACGATGAGCCCGAAGGACGGAAAGGGGGTGATGGCGTCCACGTGGGCCTTCCCACGCACGGCCGCCACTTCGCCCAGGTTCACGGTCCTGCCCTGGGGCGACACGGCCCAGAGCACGTAGGTCAGGTAGCCGGGACCGAACCGGCTGGCGGGCTCCAGGCCGCCGAAGTGGGCGTGGACGCGCATGCGCCCGCCCTCCCCGCGCACCGTCGCCTGGCCTGAGGCGCCGGGGGCCAGGGCGGTGCCGCGGAAACCGATGAGGGTGGATCCGTCCACGAACGGATAATGGAAGGCCTGGGTGGACGCCGCGTGCAAGGGGGCGAGCGCGCACAGGACCAGCAGGGGCCAGGGAATGGCTCGGGGCATCGTGCTCCTCCATGGGCAAGGTCCGCACGGAACACGGACTCCCTCCTATGTGGGGCGGCGGGGCCGGAGGATTCACCTCCCGGCCGAAGCTTATGGAAACGGAATTTTCCCCCGGCCCCGGCCCGCCCGCTGGAACAATGGTGGGAGGCCCCCGCGGACCTGTGCCATCATTCGAGCGAGGATCTCCATGCAAGCCCATCCCGAAGCCCACGGCCCACGAGCGGAATTCGCCAACAGCTTCACCCACGGCCTGGGCGCGGTCCTGGGCGTCGCCGCCCTGGTCGTCATGGTGGTGCAGGCCAGCCTGCACGGCTCGGCCCGGGACATCGTGGGCGCCTCCGTGTTCGGAGCCTCGCTGGTGCTGCTCTACACCATGAGCACGCTCTACCACGCCTTCCGGGGACCCCGGGTGAAGTTCGTCTTCAAGGTGCTGGACCACAACTCCATCTTCGTGCTCATCGCCGGCACCTACACGCCCTTCTGCCTGCGCACCCTGCCGCCGGGGTGGGGCTGGAGCATCTTCGGGGTGATCTGGGGGCTGGCCGTGCTGGGCATCGTCTTCAAGAGCATCTTCATCCGGCGGCTTTCCTGGCTGAGCCTGGCGGTGTACCTGGGCATGGGCTGGATCGTGGTCATCGCCGCCAAGCCGCTGGCCCGGCATCTGCCCCCGGAAGGCCTCCTGTGGCTGGGCGCGGGCGGCCTCTTCTACACGCTGGGCACGATCTTCTACGGGTGGAGGAGCCTGAAGTTCCACCACGCCGTCTGGCACCTCTTCGTGCTGGGGGGCAGCGCCTGCCACGTGGTGTCGGTGCTGTTCTTCGTCATCCCGCGCTGATGGCGGGGCTGGAGGGGCTGCCGGGCTACGGGAGGTGGGGCGCCTCCCTGGAGGTGCTGCGGAGCCACCCGGGCGCCCTGTGGGTCTACGGCGAGGCGGGCTGCGGCCTGAGCACGCTGGGGGCCAGCCTGGCCCGGGACCGGGGCGCCGCCTTCCAGGACGACGCCGAGGGCCTGGAGCCCGCCGACCTGGACGCCTGGATCGAGGCGCATCCCCGGGGCGTCCTGGCCTCCCACCTCGCCCCCGAGGCCCCCGCGGTGGCCCGGGCCGCCTCCCGGTGCCTTCCCTTCCGGATCCCCACCCTCGAGGAGGAGGAGGGCGACCTGGAGCGCTGTTTCTGGATCATGGCCCGGGAGGAGGGCGTCACCGGGCCCCTGCCGCCGCTCCTCACGGCCCTGCCCTGCCCCGGCAACCTGCGGGGGCTGCGCAACCGCCTGGTGCGCTGGAAGCTCCTGGGCCAGCTGCCCGACGACGCCGCCCCGCGCCTGCCCCTGGCCGACACCGAGGACCTGGCGGCCAACCTCCACGTGCTGGAGCGGCTCCTGCTCCACCGCGCCCTGCGGCGCAGCTACGGGAACCGGGTGGAGGCCGCCAAGCGCCTGGGCGTCAGCCGGCGGCACCTGTACCTCCTCATCGCCCGCCACGGGGACCCGGTGCGGGGCGAGGCCCCCACCTCCGGCGGGCCAAAAAGACTCCTGCGCGGACAAAACTCCAACATCCGGGACCCGCGCCGATAAACTGAATGCATACAAGGTTGACCATGGCGAATCCTCTGAGAGTTCTGGTGGTGGATGACGATCCCGGCATGCGGGATGGCATGGCCATGAGCCTCAAGCGGGCGGGCTTCGTCACCGAACAGGCGCGGTCCGGCGAGGACGCCCTGCGCATGACCCGGCCCGGCGCCTTCGACGCCGTGGTCACCGACCTGCGCATGACCGGCATGGACGGCCTGCAGCTCACCGCCCGCCTCAAGGCCCTGGACACGGGCCTCCCGGTGCTCCTGGTGACCGCCTTCGGAAGCCTGGACACGGCCCGGGAGGCCATGCGCCTGGGCGCCTTCGACTACCTCTCCAAGCCCTTCAGCCCCGACGAGCTGGTGCAGGCGGTGCGCAAGGCCATCCGCAGCGACGACCGCCTGAAGGCGGAGATCCCCGCCGAGGCCCCGGTGATCCTCACCCAGGACCCGGCCCTGGCCGAGACCCTGGCCCTGGCGCGCCGCGCCGCCGACAGCAAGGCCACCATCCTCATCCAGGCCGAGAGCGGCACCGGCAAGGAACTCCTCGCCAAGCTCATCCACACCTCGAGCCCCCGGCGCAAGGCGGCCTTCGTGGCCATCAACTGCGCGGCCATCCCAGAGAACCTGTTGGAATCCGAGCTCTTCGGGTTCGAGAAGGGGGCCTTCACGGGCGCCACCAGCGCCAAGCCGGGCCGCTTCGAACAGGCCGACGGCGGCACCCTGGTGCTGGACGAGATCGGCGAACTGCCCCTGGCCCTCCAGGGCAAGCTCCTGCGGGCCATCCAGGAGCGCACGGTGGATCGCCTGGGCGGAAACCGCCCCATCGCCGTGGACGTCCGCCTCATCGCACTCACCAACCGCGACCTGGCCACCGAAGTGAAGGAAGGCCGGTTCCGGGAGGATCTCTACTACCGCCTCAACGTCATCCCCCTGCGCCTGCCCCCCCTGCGGGAGCGCACCGCCGACCTGGAACTCCTGGCGCTGCACTTCGCCGAGCGCTACGCCCGGGAGAACGAGCGCCCCACCCCCCGCCTCTCCCCCAGCTTCCGCGAAGCCCTCGCCCGCCACCCCTGGCCCGGCAACATCCGCGAGCTGGAGAACGCCGTGCAGCGCTGCGTGGTGCTGAACCCCGGCGACCTCCTCACCCACAAGGACCTCGCCTGGCTCCTGGATCCCGCGCAGCTGGAAGGCATGCCCGAGGACCCCCCCGAGCCCCCCCGGGAATCCCCCTTCCAGCGCCCCCTGGAGGAGGGCCTGCCGCCCGCCGTCGCCCCCACCGGCGACCTGCGCGTGGCCGACCCCTCCGAGCCCCTGAAGGGCGTGCCCCTGGGCACCCTGGTGGCCCTGCCCCTGGGCATCCCCCTGCCCGAGCTGGAGCGGTTCTGGCTGCTGTCCACCCTTTCGGCCCTGGAGGGCAACCGCACCCACTGCTCCCAGAAGCTGGACATCGCCCTGCGCACGGTGCGGAACAAGATCAACGAATACCGGGACGCGGGCTACGACATTCCGGTGAGCGGGCACGGGCGGGAGGATTAGAGGGTCTTCCGGACGGCCTTGAGGCGCGCCTCCTGGTCGAGCCGGTAATAGCCCATCAGGGAAGCCGCCAGGGGCAGGTCGTGGGCCCCCACGACCGCAAGAAGCGCGTTCAGCGCTTCGACATCGTAGGTCCCGTCGGCGCGCAGGGGTTTCTGCGCGTCAATGAGCGCCCGGGCCTCCTCGAACGTCAGGCCCTCGGTGGCAAGGGTCCGTCCGCCCGATGGGGCCGGCGCGCCGGGGAGGGCTGGGGCCAGGCTGGGGGTGGAACTGCTGCTGGAACTGGAACTCGAGCTGGAACTGGAGCTGGAACGGGTGGTGGAGGTGCTTGAACTGCCGGCCTGCGATGGGCCGGGCCCCGCCTCGGGCGCCATCCAGCCCTGGGCGACGAGCGCTGCGCCCAGGTCCCGCCAGCCCTTGAATCCCTCCTCCGTGAGCCGGGGCAGGATGACCGCGAAGTAGCTGAGGGCGACCTGGCTGCCGGGGTAGCCCAGGGCGTCGGGGTGGACCGCCGCCATGCTTTCGACCACCTGGACCAGGCAGGTCCGGGCCTTGGCCTGGGCCTCCGCGGGCGCCGGCCCGGTTCGCGCGGCCCGGAAGGCCGCCAGGGCCTGGTCCAGGTCCGTCTCCGACAGCCGGTCGAGCCATGCCTGGGCCTTGAGGTCCGCTTCGGGGTTGTAGCCGGGCGGATCCGCCGCGCGCAGGGGTTGGACCACCACAAGGGTGGGGAGGAGGAGGAGTCTTTTCATAAATTTCCTATTCGAGCCCTCGGGCTGTCCATCAGGTGCCGTGCGCCATCATGATGTTCCGCGCGTCCTTGACAGGTGAAATTTCATAATTATTTTATCGTTAATCGTCTTGAATCCGCCCCTGGGCCACCGAATTGATCCTTAACCTCGTCCTTCTCACCGCCCGCCTCCTGGCCCCGGACATCCCCGGGGGCACCGCCTCCGGCCTTGACCTGCCGAACGGCGCCCACGTCACCTTCGCCAACGACTCGGGAGAGCCCTGGATCCTGGGCGTGGATCGGCGGAGGGGCCTGAACGGGCGCCTCAAGATCCTGGAATTCGACGGGAGCCGCCATGCCTGGAGGACGGAGGGAAATCTGGAACCGGGTACGGAGGTGGTCCTGCCGCCGGGGCGCGGCATCCGCCTGGCGCCCTTCCCGCCCGCCTACCTGGGCTTCCTCAAGACCGGGGAGGACTTCACCGGCCGCCTCTACCTCAAGGACCACCTGCGCCGCCGGATCTACCTGGACGTGGCCCTGCCGGCCCGGGAGGGAGCGCCGGCGGTGTTCAGCTTCGTGCCCCCCGGCTGCACCGCGAAGTTCGAGGGGGTGCTGGCCTACGCCTTCGGCGGGGGCGAGGCGGAGGGCTACGCCGTGGCCCACATCCGCATCGTCGCGGGAACGGTCGGACGTGATGGCCCGGCTCCGCCGGACCATCACGCGGGGGAGCACGAGGGAGGACGGAGAGAACGCGCGGCGACCGCGCGGTCCCCCCTCGTTCACGTCAGTCCAGATCCAGGTCCAGCAGGCCCGGAGGGGGATCCAGGTCCAGGCGCCGCGCGGCCAGGTCCACCTGCCACCAGGCCTTGATGTAGGGCACGTCCCGCTGGCCGGTGCGGCCGGGGCGCAGGTCCTTGAGCACGACCATGTCGTAGCCCATGGGCGTGGGGTCCAGGCGCAGCACCTCGCCCGCCAGGGTGCCGTGCACGTACACCTGGCAGCCGATCCACGCGTGGCGGAACGTCTCGCCCTCGGGCAGGGTGACGGCTCCTTCGGGGGCCCAGATGGCCCAGCCCTTGAAGGGTTCGGCGGCGGTACGGTCCGGGAGGCCCTCGAAGGCGACGCAGGCCCGGTCCTGGTGGAACCGGAAGGTGCGCACCCGGGCGGGCCGCGCCGGGGGCGGGGCCGCGACGGCGCCTTCCAGGTCCAGGCCCGGAGGGGCCAGCACGAGGCCCTCCATCCCTTCCAGCTTCTCCGGCTCGTCCATGAGCTCGTGCAGGAGGAACTCGCCCTTGAGGCCCTGCACCTTGGCGAGGTGGCCCAGGAGGAACATCAGCGGTCGCCCGGAATCGCTTCGGGCCTGGCCTCGTCGCCGTCGAAGAGCTCGAGGTTCACGGTGACGCCGGCCTTCTCGCCGGCGACCTTGGCGAGGGTGCGAAGGGAGGTGATCATGCGCCCGCCCTTGCCGATGATCCGCCCGCGGTCCCGGGCTTCGGCAAAGATGAGCACGTCGATCTTGCGTCCGCCTTCCTTCACGTCCACCCGCAGCGCCTCGGGGTGGTCCAGGATGGGGGACAGGACATCGGTAACAAACGCTTCAAAGTTCATGGAAGCTCCGCCGGGCGGCCGTGGCCAACCGGCCTTCAAGGCCAGATTAGCCGGCCCGGATGCCGGGCCGGCGTGTCGAGCTTACAGGATGGAATTCTTCTTGAAGAGTTCCAGGACGGTCTTGGAGGGCTGGGCGCCCTTGGCGATCCAGGCCTTGGCCTTCTCCGCGTCGATGCGCACGGTCTCGCCGTTCTGCGCGATGGGGTTGACGAAGCCCAGGACCTCGATGGCGCGGCCGGTGGGGATGCGGTCGTTCTCGGACACGACGATGTGGTAGAAGGGCCGCTTCTTGGCGCCGTTGCGGGCGAGACGGATGGAAAGCATCGGGACTCCTTGGGTGTTGAAAGAAAAGTGCGGGTTAGAGTGAAAAGGGCGGGTTCTGCATGCCCTGCATGGCCTGCATCCGCTTCATGAAACCGGGGTTGTTCATCTGGCTCATCATCTTCTTCATCTGCAGGTACTGCTTTAGAAGCTGATTTATTTCGTGGACGGGCCGGCCGCAGCCCGCGGCGATGCGGCGCTTGCGCCGGGCGTCCAGGAGGTTGTGGTTCTGCCGCTCGCGCGGCGTCATGGAATTGAGGATGGCTTCCAGGTGCTTGATGCGCTTGTCCGTGGCCACGGACTCGATCTGCTCCTTCATCTTGCCCATGCCCGGCAGCATGCCGATGATCTTCTGCATGGAGCCCATCTTCTGGATCTGCTGGAACTGGCTCCGCATGTCCTCCAGGGTGAACTGGTTCTTCACCAGGCGCTGGGCCATGCGCTCGGCGTCCTTCTCGTCGATGGTGTCCTTGGCGTGCTCGATGAGGGTGAGGACGTCGCCCATGCCGAGGATGCGCTGGGCCATGCGGTCGGGGTGGAAGCGCTCGAAATCGTCCAGCTTCTCGCCCGAACCCACGAACTTGATGGCGGTGCCGGTGATGTGGCGGATGCTGAAGGCCGCGCCGCCCCGGGTGTCGCCGTCCGCCTTGGTGAGGATGACGCCGGTGGTGGCCAGCTTCTCGTGGAAGGCCCCCGCTGAGCGCACGGCGTCCTGGCCGGTCATGGCGTCGGCCACGAAGAGGATCTCGGTGGGGCCGCAGGCGTCCTTGATGGCCGCCAGCTCGTTCATCAGGGTCTCGTCAAGGTGCAAGCGGCCGGCCGTGTCCAGGATGACCACGTCCCAGCCCTTGAGGGCCGCTTCCTGCACGGCGGTCCTGCAGATGGCCACCGGCTCCATGGACTCGGTGCGCAGGCTGGGCACCCCGGCGTCCCGGGCCACCACGTGCAGCTGCTCGATGGCCGCGGGGCGGTACACGTCCGCGGGCACCAGGAGGGGAGAACAACCGTTCTTCTTGAGGTATTTGGCGAGCTTGCCGCAGGTGGTGGTCTTGCCCGAGCCCTGCAGGCCCACCATCATCACCACCGTGGGGGGCTTGGGGGCCATGTCCAGGGGGCGTTCGGGAGCCTGGCCGCCCATGATGGCGGTGAGTTCCTGGTAAACGACGTCGATGAACTGCTGGGCCGGGTTGAGGCCATTCAACACCTCGACCCCCAGGGCCTTCTCCTTGACCCGCTGCAGGAAGGCCTTGGCCACCTGCACGTGCACGTCCGCTTCCAGGAGCGCCATGCGCACGTCCCGGAGGGCCTCCTCGATGTTCTTCTCGGACAGCCGGCTCTGCCCCCGGAGGGACTTCATGGCGCGGCTGAGTTTATCGGAAAGGGTTTCGAACATGGGTCCCAAAGACAGGCAGAGCCATCCCAGCGTGGGATGAACCCATGATCTTAGCGCCAAAGCGGCTGGGACTCAATGGAAAGGCAAGGAACTCACGATCCGTGCCAGAATGTCGACTCCGGGAGTCGACAATGGCCAACCGCCTCGCCCACGCCACCAGCCCCTACCTGCTCCAGCATGCCCGCAATCCCGTGGCATGGAACCCCTGGGACGCCGAGGCCCTGGAACGGGCCCGGGCGGAGGACAAGCCCATCTTCCTCAGCATCGGCTACAGCGCCTGCCACTGGTGCCACGTGATGGAACGGGAGTCCTTCGAGGACCCTGCGGTGGCCGAGGTGCTCAACGCCCGCTTCATCCCGGTCAAGGTGGACCGGGAGGAGCGCCCGGACCTGGACGACCTCTACATGGGCGCCGTGCAGGCCCTCACCGGCCGCGGCGGCTGGCCCATGAGCGTCTGGCTCACGCCCGACCTCAAGCCCTTCTACGGGGGGACCTACTTCCCCCCCACGCCCCGCCACGGCCTGCCGGCCTTCCTGCAGCTCCTGGAAAGCATCGCCCGCGCCTGGACGGACCAGCGATCCGAACTGGAGGGCGACGCCGCGAGCCTCCTGGCCGCCCTGGACCGGGACCCGCCCCCCGCCGCGGCCCTGCCCACCCTCGACCCGGTCCGCCGGGCCCTGGAGACCCTGGAGCGCAGCTTCGACCCGACCTGGGGCGGCTTCGGCCCGGCCCCCAAGTTCCCGCAGCCCACCGGCCTGGAGCTGCTGCTGCGCCACGGGTCCCCGGCGGACCGGGCCCGGGGCCTCAAGACCCTGGACGCCATGGCCGAAGGGGGGATCTTCGACCACCTGGGGGGCGGCTTCGCGCGCTACAGCGTGGACGCCAGGTGGCTGGTGCCCCACTTCGAGAAGATGCTCTACGACAACGCCCTGCTGGCCCCGTGCTACCTGGAGGCCTTCCAGCTCACCGGCGAGCCCCGGTACCGGGAAACCGCCGTGGCCACCCTGGACTACCTGCTCCGGGACCTGCGGGACCCGGCGGGGGGCTTCCACTCCAGCGAGGACGCCGACAGCGAGGGGGAGGAAGGCCGCTTCTACGTCTTCACCCCCGCGGAGATCGAAGGGGTCCTGGGCCCGGACGCCGCGCGCTTCTGCCGGGCCTACGGCGTCACCCCCCAGGGCTGCTTCGAGCACGGAGCGAGCGTCCTGCACCGCTTCGAGGCCCGGGACGCCGCGGTGGAGGACGCCCTGCGGGCCAAGGTGCTGGCCTTCCGGAACACCCGGGTGCGCCCCGGGAAGGACGACAAGGTGCTGGCGGCCTGGAACGGCCTGGCCCTCAGCGCCTTCGCCCGCGGCTACCAGGCGCTGGGCGAGGCCCGGTACCTGGAGGCGGCGGTGACCCTGGCGGACTTCCTGCGGGCCGAACTGTGGCGGGACGGGGGCCTCCTGCGCACCTGGCGCCGGGGCCGGGGGCACACGCCCGGCTTCCTGGAGGACTACGGGGCCGTGGCCTGCGGGCTGGTGGACCTGTACGAGGCGGGATTCGACGCCCGGCGCCTGCGGTGGGCCTTCGAACTGGGGGAGATCCTCCTGGAGCGGTTCCAGGACCCCGAAGGCGGGTTTTTCGCAAGCACGAGCCGCCCGGACCTCCTGGTGCGCCAGAAGCCCCTCCAGGACGGCGCGGTGCCCTCGGGCAACACGCTCGCGGCCCGGGCCCTCCTGGCCCTGGCCCGGCACTTCGGCCACGCGCCGTTCCGCCAGGCGGCCGAAGGGGCCCTGCGGGCCGCGGCCCCCCTCCTGGAACGGGCCCCGGCGGCGGTGACGGGCATGGCGGGCGTCCTGGCGTCGGCCCTGGATCCCGGCCCTGAACTGGTCATCGCCGGGGACCCCGCGGACCCCCGGGTGCGGGCCCTGGTGGACCGGGCCCACCGGGCCCGGCGGGTGGCCGGGGTCCTGTCCCTGGCGGCGGCCGACCCCACCCTGCCCCTCCACCGGGACCGGGTCTCGGCGGAGCCGGCCGCCTTCCTCTGCCGGAACGGGGCCTGCCTCGCCCCCCTCACGGATCCGGACCAGCTGACGAACGTGTTGACAACTTGATGAATGGCACCTACTTTTGGACGTCGCCGGATTCATGACTCCTACGGTCATATAATTCCCGGCCCGGGAGTCGGCCATGGCCCAACCCAGCACCCGTCCCGCCTGGGTCGAGACCGGAAAGAAGGACGGACGCTACGTGCTGGGCCCCCTCCTGGGGCACGGAGGCATGGGCGACGTGGTCGAGGCCTGGGACACCCTCCTGGGGCGGGTGGTGGCCCTGAAGATCCTCAACCACCTGGAACCCGCGGCCATGGTGCGCTTCATGCACGAGGCCCAGCTCCAGGCCAAGCTCGAGCACCCCAACATCTGCCGGATCTACGACATCNNGCCATGCAGCTGGTGCGGGGCCCCACGCTGGAGGACGCCACCGACGACCTGGAGCTGGAGGAGATCGTGGCCCTCATCGCCCAGGTGGCCGAGACCCTGGAGGACGCCCACCGCCACGGCCTCATCCACCGGGACATCAAGCCGGGCAACGTCCTTCTGGAACCGCTTCCCGAAGGGGGCTGGAAGCCCATTCTCTGCGACTTCGGTCTGGCCCTGCACGTGGACGCCTCCGTCCTCACCCTGCCCAACGCCCTCACCGGGACCCCCGCCTACATGGCCCCGGAGCAGGTGCGGGGCGACCGCAGGCACATCGGCCCCGCCACGGACGTGTACGCCCTGGGCGGCACCCTCTACTTCCTCCTGGTGGGCCGCCCCCCCTGCGTCAGCACCGTCACCCAGGAGATGCTCAAGATCAAGAAGGAGCGCCGGTTCCCCACGCCCCGGGCCCTGGAGCCGTCCATTCCCCCGGCGCTGGAGGCCATCCTCCTGCGCTGCCTCGCCCCGGCCCCGGCGGAGCGCTACCCCAGCATGGAGGCCCTGGCCGCCGACCTGTGGGGGGTCCTGGGCCGGGCGCCCCGGCGACCGCCCCGGTCCTGGCGGCCCCTGGCC
>DBMS01000160.1:0-5413 GCA_002297665.1 Holophagaceae bacterium UBA692
GGGCGGGGCGGCGCACAGGGACGGCGAGGGTGACCGGGGCCGCGCCCGGGGCCAGGGCGCCGGTGACCACCAGTTCCCCGTCCTCCCACCGGGCCTCGGGACCGGGGCCCGCGCCGGTGGCGGTGCGGTTGCGCAGCGGCAGGAGCCCCAGGCCCGGCATGGGGAAGAGGAAGCAGGGCCCCCCGTCGCGACCGGGATACACCCGCAGGTCCACCATGTTGTCGTGCACCGTGAGGGCCGACACGTCCGCCCCGAAGGCGAAGTCCCGGTCCCCGGCCTCCCAGCCGGAGCCGAAGGGCCGGGTGCGGAAGAAGCTTTCGTCGCCCACCACGTCGCCTTCCACGACGCGCACGCCCGAGGCGGCCACCTGGTCCGCCAGCGCCCCGAAGGGATCGGGAGGGAGGGACCTTCCGCGCCACCGGGCCATGAGCATGGGATCTCCCCGGCCGTAGAGCACCAGGTCGCCCTTGAGGACCCCGCCGGGCCCGGGCCGGCTCCCGGCCATCACCGACGTGCGGATCCGGCGGTCGGGCCCCAGCCGGCACAGGGCCATGGCGCAGGTGAAGAGCTTGGCGTCGCTGGCCGGCACGAAGTACGACCCGGAGTCCTTTTCGAAGAGGGTGCGCCCCGTGTCCAGGGAGACCACCGACACCCCGGCGCGGGAGGCCTCGAAGCGCGGCCCCTGGAAATGGGCCTGGAGCCGGGCGGCCAGGGGCTGGGCCCGGGCCGCGGCCACGGCGACGAAGGCCAGGGCGAGGCGGAGGAGGAAGGCATGGGCGGTCATTCCCCCATCATAGCCCGCGGCCCGGGCCGGCAGGGCGCCCGGGCCCGGGACCCGGAGCCGGCGGAAAGGGGATAAACCGGAGGCATGTTCACTCGCTCGATTAAGGTGTCCGCATATTCCGGATGCGTGCGCATGAAATCGAACGGCGGCTTCCTCCCGGTTTTTTCTGGTTGGAGCATCGGCATTTCCCGGGGGACTTCGGATGATACTGAATGATCTAGCAATAGGTCAACCGATCGATTAAAATCAAGTTCTCGACACCCCGCCGGCCCGGCGGAACGGCCCCGACCCCTGCCCTGGATCCCCATGCGACCGCTCCTGATGCTCCTGTTCCTGGCCGTGGCGGGGGGACCTTCCGGGTCCGCCCAGGAGGTGAGCGCGGCCCTGGGCAGGCTGCACGTCATCGGCGCCCGGGAGGCGACCTACACCTGGCAGATGATGTACATGCACCATTTCAGCCCGGTCTGGTCGGGCAGCTTCTCGTGGCTGAACGAGGGCCACCTGGACGGGCACCACCGGGACGGGGCGGCGCTGCAGGCCTGGCGCTTCCACCGCATGGAGCAGAACAGCCTGCGCCTGGGCGCCGGACTGGGCATCTACCGGAACTTCGACACCACGCCCGCCGGGGAGGCCGACGCGTACCAGAACGACCATGGCGTCAAGACGCTGGTGAGCCTGCGGGCCCAGTACGGCTTCGCCGGCGGCTGGGAGGGCTTCGTGCAGCTGAACCGGGTCCTGGGCTCGTCCGGGCCCCGGACGCAGAGTTCCCTGGTGGGCGTGAGCACGCGGTTCGGGGGCCCGGCGCCGGCGCGGGGCGCCGGTTCCCGCACGCACGCCGACGATCCTCCCAACGAACTGGCCTTCCTGTTCGGGCGGACCATCCTCAACAGCATGGAAAGCGAGACGACGGAGTTCCTCCAGTCCTTCGCCGTGGACTACCGCAGGCGGCTCACGCGGCACCTGGACCTTTCGGTCGCCTACTGCGACGAGGGGGGCATCGTGGCGGCCCGGCGCGACGGCGTCGCGGTGCAGCTCTGGCTGACCACGCGGAGCGCGGACGGCGACTGGATGCTCAGCTTCGGCGTGGGACCCTACCTTTCCCGGACCTTCCCCGACCGGGACAAGCCGGACCCCCCGGACACCGTGAACATCCGGGGCAGCGGACGCTATTCCATGGTGGCGGGGCGCCACCTCGGGGGCCACTGGGGCGTGCGCCTGCAGTGGAACCGCACCGTCACCCTCGACGACCGGGACACGGACGTGCTGCTGACGGGCCTCGCCTATTCCTGGTGACCGCCTGCACGGCCCAGCTCCTGGAGGTTGCGCACCCGCACGTCGCCGCGCAGGGTCTCCACCGCCTCGCACGCGGCCAGGGCGGCGCTCATGTTGGTGACGCAGGGGATCTTCAGGCGCAGCGACTGGCGCCGGATGCTGTCCTCGTCGGCGAAGGCGTTCTTGCCGTGGGGCGTGTTGACCACCCACTGGATCTCGCCGTTCTTCAGGAGGTCCACGGCGTTGGGGCGGCCCTCGTTCACCTTGTGGATGCGGCGGACGCGGTAGCCTTCGGCCTCCAGGGCGCGGGCCGTGCCGTCGGTGGCGCACAGGCCGAAGCCCAGGCCCGCCAGGCGCCTGACCAGTTCGGGCAGCTGGGGCTTGTCCGCGTCGCTGACGCTGAGGAAGACGGTCCCGGACAGGGGCAGCACCATGCCGGCGGCCTGGAGGGCCTTGGCGTAGGCCTCGCCGAAGGTGGCGCCGACGCCCATCACTTCGCCCGTGGAGCGCATCTCGGGGCCGAGCACCGGGTCCACCCCCGGGAACTTTGCGAAGGGGAAGACCACGCCCTTGACGGCCACGGCCAGGGCCCGGCCGTCCTGCACCCCCTGCCCGCGCAGGGTCTCGCCCAGCCCGATCCGCGCGGCCACGCCGGCCCAGTTCACGCCGGTGGCCTTGGAGATGAAGGGGACGGTGCGGCTGGCCCTGGGATTGGCCTCCAGGCAGTGGGGGACGCCGTCCTTGATGGCCCACTGGAGGTTCAGGAGGCCCCGCACCCCCAGCTCGAAGGCCAGGGCGCGGCTCATGGCCTTGACGGCCTCCAGGGTCTCCGCGGGCACGCCCAGGGGCGGGAAGACCGCGTAGGAATCGCCGGAATGCACCCCGGCCTCCTCGATGTGGGCCATGACGCCGGCGACGACGGCGTCGTGGCCGTCGCACACCAGGTCCACGTCCAGCTCCTGGGCGTTCTCCAGGTAGCGGTCGATGAGCACCGGCCGGTCCTCGCTCACCAGGGTGGCCTCGCGCATGTATTTCTCCAGGCCCCCGTCGTCGAAGACGATGGCCATGGCGCGGCCGCCCAGCACGAAGCTGGGGCGGACCATCACGGGGTAGCGGAGCGTCTCGGCCACGGCGAGGGCCTGGGCCGCGTTGGAGGCCATGCCCCAGGGAGCGGCGGGGATGTCCAGCTTCCGGAGCACCTCGCCGAAGCGGTTGCGGTCCTCGGCGTCGAAGATGGCCTTGTGGGCGGTGCCCAGGAGCGGCACGCCCGCGGTCTCCAGCTTCTGGGCGAGCTTGAGCGGGGTCTGGCCGCCGAACTGGGTGAAGACCCCCAGGAGCCGGCCGCCGGCGCCCTCCCGGTCGACCACGGCCTTCACGTCCTCGAAGACCAGGGGCTCGAAGTAGAGGCGGTCGGAGATGTCGAAGTCCGTGCTCACGGTCTCGGGGTTGCAGTTCACGAGGATGGCCTCGACCCCCTTGGCCCGGATGGCCTCCACCGCCTGCACGCAGCAGCAGTCGAACTCCACGCCCTGGCCGATGCGGTTGGGGCCGCTGCCCAGGACGATGGCCTTGGGGCGTCCGGTGGGGGGGGCTTCGCTGCGCTCCTCCCAGGTCTGGTAGAGGTAGGGCGTCTCCGCCTGGAATTCGCCCGAGCAGGTGTCGATGCGCTTGACGGCGCGCCGCAGGCCCAGGGCCTCCCGCTGGGCGGCCACGCCGGCCTCGGAGGCGCCGCAGAAGGCGGCGATCTGGGCGTCGGTGAAGCCGGCGCGCTTGCCCTTCTCCAGGAGCTCGCGGGGGAGCCTCTCCAGGGGAAAGCCCCGCAGGCGCCCCTCCAGCACGACGATCTCCTCCATCTCCCGCAGGAACCAGGCCGAGATGCAGGTGAGGCGGTGCAGCTCCTCGACGGAATGGCCCGCGCGAAGGGCCTGGTAGATCCAGAAGATCCGCTGGGGCCCCGGGGTCAGGAGGTGCTCCTTGAGCCTTGAAAGGTCCAGCTTGCCGTCCAGGGCCCCGGCGAGCCCCAGGTGCCCCTCCTCCAGGCTGCGCAGGGCCTTCTGCAGCGCCTCCTGGAAGCTGCGCCCGATGGCCATGGTCTCGCCCACGCTCTTCATCTGGATGCCCAGCACCGGCTCGGTCTCGGGGAACTTCTCGAAGGTGAAGCGCGGCACCTTGACCACCACGTAGTCCAGCACCGGCTCGAAGGCCGCCTTGGTGCGCGCGGTGATGACGTTGGGCAGCTCCCAGAGCCGGTAGCCCAGGGCCAGCTTGGTGGCCACCCAGGCGATGGGGAAGCCCGTGGCCTTGCTGGCCAGGGCCGAGGACCGCGAGACCCGGGGATTCATCTCGATGACGATCATCCGGCCCGAGGCGGGGTCCAGGGCGAACTGGATGTTGCTGCCGCCGGTCTCCACGCCCACGCCCCGGATGACGGCCTTGGCGGCCTCGCGCATGCGCTGGTACTCGGGGTCGGTGAGGGTGAGGATGGGGGCCACGGTGATGCTGTCGCCCGTGTGGATGCCCATGGGGTCCAGGTTCTCGATGCCGCAGATGATCTCCACGTTGTCGTCCAGGTCCCGCACGACCTCCAGCTCGAACTCCTTCCAGCCCAGGATGCTCTCCTCCACGAGCACCTGGTGGATGGGGCTGAGGTCCAGGCCCCGCTGGGCGATGGCCTCGAAGTCGTCCACGTTGTAGGCGATGCCGCCGCCCGAACCCCCCAGGGTGAAGGAAGGGCGCAGGATGGCCGGGAAGCCGGTGAGCCTGGCCAGGGCCCGGGCTTCCTCCATGGAGTGGGCGAAGCCGCCCCGGCAGGTTTCCAGGCCCAGCTCGTCCATGAGGGCCTTGAACTGCTCCCGGTCCTCGCCGCGGTCGATGGCCGCGGGCTGGGCGCCGATGAGCCGCACGCCGTGGCGCTCCAGGATGCCGGCCTTGTGGGCCTCCATGGCCAGGTTGAGCGCCGTCTGGCCCCCCACGGTGGGCAGCAGCGCCGAGGGCCGCTCCCGCTCGATGACCTTTTCCAGCACCGCCAGGGTCAGGGGCTCCAGGTAGGTGGCGGCGGCGCGCTGCGGGTCGGTCATGATGCTGGCCGGGTTGGAGTTCAGCAGGATGGTGCGCACGCCCTCCTCCGCCAGGGCCTTGAGGGCCTGGGTGCCCGAATAGTCGAACTCGCAGGCCTGGCCGATCTGGATGGGGCCGGCGCCCAGCACCAGGACGGAGGTGATCTCGGGGTTCCTAGGCATGGTGGTCCTCCATCATGCGGATGAACCTGCCGAAGGCCCCGCGGGCGTCGTGGGGTCCCGGGGAGGCCTCCGGGTGGTGCTGGATGCTGAAGATGGGGAGCGTGCGGTGCCGGAGGCC
>DBMS01000160.1:5435-5676 GCA_002297665.1 Holophagaceae bacterium UBA692
GTCGCTTCGTCCACGGCGAACCCGTGGTTCTGCGCGGTGATCTCGATGCGGCGGGTGGCCAGGTCCAGGACCGGCTGGTTCGCGCCCCGGTGGCCGAACTTCAGCTTGAAGGTGCTGCCCCCGAAGGCCTGGCCCAGGAGCTGGTGCCCCAGGCAGATGCCGAAGATGGGGACCTTGCCCACCAGTTTCCTGATATTGGCGATGACGAAGGTCATGGGCTCGGGATCGCCGGGGCCGTTGG
>DBMS01000213.1 GCA_002297665.1 Holophagaceae bacterium UBA692
GTTGAACGAAGCTGCGTTCGCAGCGGAGGAGGATCGCGCCGGCAACCCGGTCGATTCGGAATTGGCTAGCGTTATCGACTGAAATGAGGCTCCTTGAATGTGGCGGTGTTGACGCACCGGCCCCACATTCAAGGAGGTTCGTATCCCCTCAGCCGGGTCCTGCCAGTCGCGCCGCCAGGTCGCTGAGCGCACCGTGGGCGGCCCGAGCGGCATGTCCGCGGCCTGAGCCGTGAAACCGACCCAGGGATGTACGGCAGATTCAGGTATGGTCGGGCCGGACTCCATCATCACCGCCGAGGAAATGGCAACTTTTAAGGCAGCGGGGTTGACTCCACTGGTCGAGCAGGTGCTGCTGCGGGTCAGGGAATTGCTCAAGCGAATTGACCAGCAGGCTGTGCAGATCAAGGAGCTCCAGGTTCGATTGGGCCAGAACTCCCAGAACTCCTCCCGGCCGCCCGGCCAGGACCCGCCGGGGGCCTCCCCCAACGGCGGCAAGCCGAAAGGCGAGGGCAAGCCTGGAGCCCGACCAGGCCACAAAGGCAGCCACCGGGAACTGCTCCCCTCGGATCAGGTCGATGCGATCGTTGCCAGGGACCCAGCCTCCTGCCTGGGATGTGGGTTGGACCTAGCCCAGGCGCCCCGGCAGCGCTTGGAGCGTTGGCAGGTCACGGAACTCCCCGAGATCCGGCCCACCGTCACCGAGTTCCAACTCTGGGAGAAGTGTTGCCCCTGCTGCGGGGCTCGGACTTGGGGCAAACTGCCCGGGAGCGGTCCGCGTAGCGCCTTCGGCCCAAATCTCCAGGCCACGGTCAGCCTCCTTTCCGGCGCCTACCATCTGAGTTTCTCCCAGGTGCATAACCTCCTGAAGGACGTGTTCCACCTGTCCATGTCCATCGGCTCCATCCAGGCCTGCCGGAGGATCGCGACCCAGGCCAGCGCCCCGGCCTGCCAAGCCCTGCTGGCCGAGACGAGGGCCGCGCAGGTGGTGCATGCCGACGAGACGGGGTTCGAGCAATGCCAGGGGACCCGGATGTGGCTCTGGGTCGCAGTGACACCCGGTGCCGAGGTGTACCTGGTCCTCCCAGGCCGCGGCCACGCCCAGGCCGAGGCCTTGCTGGGGAGGGACTTCTCGGGGGTGATCGAGCGGGACCGATGGAAACCCTACGAACGGTTCCGCCAAGCCGACCACCAACTCTGCTGGGCGCACATCCGGCGCAATCTGCAGGGGCTGATCGAGGTGCCCGGGGAGACAGCGGTACAGGCGGCCATGGTGAAGCTCGCCAGCGACCGCGCCTTCCGCCTCTGGCGGGACTTCCAGGCCGGCTCCCTCCGACGGATCCAACTCATGCGCAGGATGCGTCCCATCCGCGACGAGATCCACGACCGCCTGCGACGCATCCTGGCAGACCCCGGCAGCACACGCCGGGGCTTGGCGTTGGCCGATGACCTCCTGCGCCAGGAGGTCGGCCTTTGGACCTATGTCCGCCGCAAGGGCGTAGCCCCCACCAACAATGCCGCTTATGCCGCGTGCGGCATAAGCGGCATAATGCCGCGTCCCGGATTATGCCGCGTGGGGGTGATTGCAGCCCTTGGAAGGTTTATCTCTGCTTGGTGGTCGCGTTTGGGTTATCGGCATAATCAGAGCCCTTCCAGGAAGGCCAGGAGGGCGTCAGGAGGATGGTATCGGGCAATTGGCAACCCATTTGGAGCGGCATGGGCCAACGCCTTCTCCTTGATTCCCATGTCGGCGTGGAGGTAGATCTGGGTGGTTTCCGACGATTCGTGGCCGAGCCAAAGGGCGATGACACTGAGGTCTACCCCTCGCCGCAGGAGGTCCATGGCGGCTGTATGGCGGAGGGTGTGTGGGGTCACCTTCTTCCCCAAAAGAGAGGGACGTGCCAAGCTCCCAGCCGACGCGTGACGGGTGACCAGGCGCTGCAGGGCATCGGCACTGAGCCGCCCACCCCTGGAGCTAGGAAAGACCGGATCCGCCGGATTCCCTTTTAGTTCGGCCAACCACGCCTGGAGGTGAACTGCGACATCCGGCCGCAGAGGAGTGCAGCGGGTTTTCCTGCCCTTGCCCAGGCATCGCACATGGGCTCCGGCGCCGAAGGCGACGTCCTGGCATCGGAGGCCAGTGATTTCGGTGTTGCGAAGGCCGGTCTGAATGGCCACCTCCAGCAGCACCTTGTCCCGCCTCCCACGCCAGGTGTTCATGTCGGGAGCCGCCACCAAGGCGGCGGCCTCATCCTCCGCGAGAAAGGCCACCGGTCCGTGTTCGTGGCGCTTGGCCGGGATGGCCAGGGCTTGCTGGCACTACAAGGCCAGCGCAGGTTCGGTCATGGACACGTAGCGGAAAAACGCGCGAAGGGCTGAGAGGCGCCCATTCCGTGTGCGGACGGAGTTGTGGCGGTCGGCCTCCAGATGAAGGAGAAAATCCCCGAGGAAGGCCGGGCCAAAGTCGGTCATCGTGAGCGCGGAGGGTGCCCGCTGGAGCCGTTCCCCGGCGAAGCCGAGCAGGAGACGGAAGGCATCCCGGTAGCTGGCCACCGTGTGCGGGCTCGCACCTTGTTGCTCCAACAACCGGGAGGTGAAAAAGCCCTGCAGGAGACGGGAAAGACTGCCGCTGTTCATCGGGCAACCTCCCGGGGCGCCGCCAGCAGTTCGCTGGCAGCCTGGAGGAGTTCGGGGACAGCTTGCAGGTACCAGTAGGTGTGGCAGACCTCAACGTGGCCGAGGTAGGTCGATAGCTTGGGAAGTTCCAGGACCACGTCACGTCCATCCCGGTACCATTCGATGAGTTTCCGGGTGGCGAAGGTATGGCGGAAATCCCGGAGCCGGGGCCCTCTTCCATGGGGCCTGACCTTGCCCGGGGAACGCAGGCCAATGGCGCGGGACAGGATCGCCAGCGTGGTGCGGGCGGCGCAGCCATGGACGCGAAGGCCGCGTTGGGAGACCAGGAAGGCCTTGGTCTGGACGTTCCGGCAAAGCTTGTCGCACATCTGCGCATAGCGGAGGAGGGCCATCCGGGTGGATTCCGCCACCGGGACGTACCGGGATTTCCCGAACTTGCTTTCCCGGATCGCGAGGATGCCGTTCTGGAGGTCAACATCCTCCACATCCAAGGCCAGCGCCTCTCCCGGGCGGAGGCCGGTGGAGGCGAGGAGCCCCAGGAGGGTGACATATGTCCACGGCCTGATGCCCGTGGACGGGCGAAGCCGGGCTGCTTCGGACATCAGCCCGTTGACCTCATCCTCAGTGTAGATGTGAGGGGGATTCCGCTGCTTTCGCCCTTCGAGCAGTCGCACCGGGGGAATTTCCGTGCGGGGGTCGAAGGCGCTCCACCACCTTGCGAATCCCCGCACCATGGACAGCCGCCGGGCCCAGGTGGCCCTTTGGACCCCGGCAGGGAGCATGGCCCAGCGGAGGGCGTGCTGGATGGTGATGGACGTTGCGCCTTCAGAATCCAGAAAATCCAGGAACTGGCCCAGGGTCGAGCCCGGCTCCCGGAGGGAGGTCCCCAGGGCCCGGCGAAGGTAAAGGTAATCACCAAGGGCTTCGCGCAGGGACTTCATCGCCCACCTCCAGACCCTGGCCAGGGCCGAGCAACTTCGCGCAGTGCCTCGAAGGCCACCTTGGCATAGATGCCCGTCGTGTTCTGGGACCGGTGCCGGAGAACCTCGGCGATCTCCGGGAGGGAGGCGCCGTGCTGGACCATCCGTGTGGCCAGGCCATGCCGAAAGAGGTGCGCCGACCCACGGCTGGTACGACTGATCCCAGCTCGCGCCAAGGCCTTCTCCACGATCTTTCCGACTGCGGAGGGGCCATCCAGACCGGTCCGCGGGGCCAAGTTCCGGAGAAACACCCTACGGGAGGCACTTTCCCCTCTGCCGTCCCGCAGGTAGTGGGCCAGCGCTTCCCCGATGTCCGGCAACAGGGGAAGGTGCTCCACTACGCGGCCCTTGCCATGGATGACGATCTCACCGGTCCGCCATAAGATGTCGCTCATTTCCAGGGCTGCAACCTCACCCGCGCGTAGTCCGAGGCGGGCCAGGAGGAGCAGGACGGCGTGATCCCGCAGCCCGCTGGATGTCGACAGGTCGGGTGTCAACAAGGCCTTCTCTACCTCCTCCGGGGTCAAATACATCGGCACGGAAGCCTGGCGCCATTTACGAACTGTCGGCACAGAGAGGGCGAGGTTGGTGGCGGTCTCTCCCCGTAGAAACAGAAACCGGAGGAGATTCCGAAGGGCGACGGCCAGGAGTCGTGCGGTCTCCGTCCGGCAATTTTGAATCCGCGCAAGGAGATAGGCGTTGACGCATTTGGCCGTCCAATCCATGGGGCAGGTGGAGCCGGAAATCGTTTCCAATCCGGCAATGGCTTGCTTGGCCAAGGGCGAGTAGATGTGGCAGGATTGCACCGCCAGGCCGCGCTCATCGCGCAGGTAGTCCAGGAAGCGGCGCAGAAGCTGGCTCGCCGGAGAATCAAGGTCATTGGGGACTGGCGGCACCAAAGCTTCCGCCCGGAGGAATGCCAGGAAGGGGCGGAGGGCAGCGCCCTCGCGCTTCAAGCGCGCCTTCGTCTTTCCCGGCTTGCGCTCCATGTGGGCGGCCAGGTGAGCCTCGTTCAAATCCCAGAGCGAGATCTGGCGCCTTCGGCTCCAACGGAGAAATGCTGCGATCACCCGGCGTTTCTCTCCCAGGGTTTTCGGGACGTATCGGGCAGCCTGGAGCCCTGCAAGAAAACGCGAAATCAAGGGATCCCGCAACGATTCGAAATATTCCTGGCGGGAGCAGGTTTTCGGATGCCAATGGTTTGCGCCCATAGGATCGCTCCTTCCTCGGCACGGTGGCCAAGCCGGAAGGATGATCCCTTTTTATGCCGCGTCGATGATCGATCCGTTGTCCCGGGACCCGCGTCAAGCCCCAGCAATGCCTATCCCACGCGGCATAATCCGGGACGCGGCATTATGCCGCCGAGCGTTCCCTGCGCCCCGCGGTCATCTGGCGCAAGATCAGCTACGGGGCCCGTTTCCCCGACGGCTGCCGGTTCGTCGGAACCATTCTGACCATCCTGGCTTCAGCCCGACGTCGGGGACTCGATCCCAGGGTCTGGCTGACCCATGCCATCAGGGCCGTTCGCCAAGGCGAGGGGCCGCCACTTCTCCTCCCCGCTTAGACCCAATCGGCGCCAGCTCCGCTGGGTGCGCGTCTCGCGCACACAGCGACCCGGCGGCGCGACAGTCGGGACCCGGCTGAGGGGATACTGTGGATTTATGAACTGCGAAACGAGGATTTCGCCGAACGGTTTTCCGGGCTGCCGGTGGGACCGGTCCAGCCAGGTGATGAATGCGTTGTCCAGCCGCGGCCAGGGAACGGACACGGCGTGAAGGGCCCCGGTGGTGGTTTCGAACTGGAAAACCTGGCCCGTCTGGGAGCATGTCAGCAACAATTTTCTGTGAGTGGCCATCGACAAGCGTTCACTGATCTTCCGAAGGGTTGGGAAGCCCATCGACCAGTCGGTCGAAGTCGGATTGGTAAAGACGGTCCTGAATGATTCGGTATTTTTCGAATTCGCTTTCAGCGAAGGCTTTGGCGATTTCATGGGTGATTTTGCCTGGCGTCTGGAGCTGGTCGCGCTGGTGGAATTCCAGGAATGCGTTGAGTTTGGACGCCCAATCCACCATGGTCATGGGAATTCCTCGGCTGGCCTGATCTTCGGCGTAGTCCAAGTACATGCCGACGATGCGATCCAATCCCTTGATTTCGTCCTTGGACAGGTAGTTCTTGGCAACGGACACATCCGTCCTCAGGATCTTCCCGTCTGGTGCGTTCTTCCAGGAACTAAGCCCCATGCGGTCCTTCCTGGCATTCGCCCGTTCCATGATGACTTCCGCGGCAGTGTGCCCGTGGATGGCGTAATGGAGCTTGTTCTGGACTGTCGCGAAGAAGGTTTTGGTGGTTTCCGCGTCCTTGTTGTAGTCCAGGGCCGTGGCATAGATGTCCGTGATTTTCTGGTAGAACCTGCGTTCGCTGGCCCGGATTTCCCGTATCTCGGCCAGCAACTCGTCGAAGTAGTCCCGGGACAGGAATGCCCCGTTCTTGAGCCGTTCCTTATCCAGGGCGTAACCCCTGATGGCGAACCTGCCCAGGACATCCCTGGCCCATTGGCGGAACTGGATGGCGCGATCGGAACCCACCCGGAAACCTACCCCGATAATTGCATCGAGATTATAGAAATTTGTCATGTATTCCTTGCCATCTTCGGCAGTGTTCCGGAATTTCCGGAGCGCTGACCGTTCCGACAGCTCCTTCGCGGCGAAGAGGTTGGAAAGGTGTT
Organism: Holophagaceae bacterium UBA692; assembly: GCA_002297665.1. Taxonomy (GTDB): domain Bacteria; phylum Acidobacteriota; class Holophagae; order Holophagales; family Holophagaceae; genus Mesoterricola. The sequence continues at coordinate 6,340 of DBMS01000213.1, forward strand.
CGCTCACGGTTCGAACATCCACCCCGAACAGGGTTCCGATCAATTTCTGGGTCAACCAGACGGTTTCGTCCTGGATCCTGACTTCTATTCCGGGTTCCCCTGCCTGTTTCGTGAAAATTAGGAATTCGGCCGTGCTGTTCCGTACGTATGCTTTCTTTCTTTGATCTTTTGTCATTTCCTTCCTCGGGGACTTTGTTCCGTTCGGGCCGAGGTCACCAGGGCTCCCACTTGAACAACTGCACGCCATTTCCTCAGGCAACCCGGGAGGGGCAGCTTGGCCTGTCCTGTGCCTTTGGCATTGTCCTTGTCGGGTCCATCGTCGCCATGCTTCATTCCGGCCTCCTGACCCCTTCCGTTGCCTGTAAACCCTCCCGGCCATCCATTCTGGCACCAAGCCCTGATCTGGTGCCATTCCAGCGGGACTTGATCACAAATCCTGGGTACCTCCAATCCTGGCCGGATCGCATTTCCCGACACGATCTCCTCCGCCCCCCCGTGCCAGGGCGTCCGCGGTAAGATCCTCCCCGCGAGGTTACCCATGGCCACCCATCAGCGTACCGTCGACCACATCCTGGACCAGTTGGGCGAGGCCGGCGCGGTCTCCGTCAAGAAGATGTTCGGGGAATACGGCGTTTTCCTGGACGGCAAGATGTTCG
>DBMS01000232.1 GCA_002297665.1 Holophagaceae bacterium UBA692
GGCCAGGGTCCACCGGAAGAGGTTCGGCCGGCTCTCGAACGCGAACGTGATGCCCAGGTCGTCCAGGGCCCGGTTGAACTCCGCCCGGGAATACCCCCCGGCGCCCCCCGCCCGCATGAGCTGGGCCAGGAATCCGGCCGCTCCGGGCCGGGGCTCCCGTTCCCACCGGGTGGCCAGTTCCGCCCGGATGAGGGGCTGGTCATGGTTTTCCAGCAGGACGCACCGCAGGCCCGACGGGAGGGTGAAGGTCTGGGGGCCCGGGGCGGCCGCCAGCGCGGCGCAGGCCAGGAAGAGGCAGCCCCTCATGGGGTCACCTGGGCTTCCAGGAGCTTGAGGGTCTGCAGGCGTTCCCCGGGGCTCAGCATGCGCAATTGCCGGAGCGCCTCCCGGAGCACGCCCTGGGCCTCGACGGGATCCGAAAGGCGCCGCTGCACCAGCGCGTTGAGGACCTGGACGAGGCGGCTCTCCGTCTGGTCCAGGGGCAGGAGCAGGGGATCCGGGCCGAACTGCGCGAGGGTCATGCGGGAGGGCACCAGGTAGGTGCGGGCCGCGGCCTGCACGTCCGAAGGCCGGAGGTCCCGTGCGGCGGAAAGGGCCCGGAAGGCCAGGCGCCAGTCGCCGCCCTGGCAGTGGGCCTTCCCCAGGACCCCGGCCAGGGTGGCCGCGTCCTCCTGCACCTGGATCTGGAGCCCCTCCAACTGCACCTGGGCCCGGCGCACCTCCGCCTCGGGAAGGGGTTCCCGCTGCAGGCGGAGCACTTCGCCCATGATGGCCTGCTCAAGCTCGCCTAGGGAATGGCCCGGAGCGGGCTCGGCGTCCAGCACCAGGAGGTTCAGGTCCCGCTGGCCGGGCACGCCGAGCTCCAGGTTCAGGGAGCCCGCGATGCCCTTGGTGGTGAGGAGCATCTGGTTCAGGCGGGAGCTGGGGCTGCCCGCCATGACCTGGGCCAGGGCGCGCAGGGCGGGGCCGTCGGGGTGGTTGGCCGGAGGGACCCGCCAGCCCACGATGATCCGCGTCTCGCCGGTGGTGCTCACCAGCATCTTGCGTCCCGCGGGGGACTCCAGGGCATTCATGGGGTCGTCGTCCTTGAAGGGCGAGGGCGCCGGGGCGGCCTCCCCCTTGCCCAGGGCCCCGAAGGCCCGCTCCAGGGCCGGCAGGATGGCCTCGCCCCGGAAGTCGCCCACCAGCACCAGGGTGATGCGCCCGGGAGCCAGCAGCCGGCGTCCCAGGGTCCTCAGGTCGGCCAGGGTGAGGGACGCCACGTCGGAGCGGTGGAACTCGGAAGCCTGGGCATAGGGCCGCCCTGCCAGGGCCATGGACAGGAGCACCGAGAGGGAGGAAGGGCACGGGGGGTTCCCGCCGTCCACCTCCAGCAGCAGCCGCTCCCGTTCCAGGGGAAAGCGGCCCAGGAGCGGCTGGGCCAGGCGCCCGGCCTCCAGCCGGCACCAGGCTTCCAGACGCCCGGCAGGAAGGTCGACCCCGTGGGTGATGTAATCGGCGGTCACCTCCAGGGTCCGGTGGGTGCCCCCCAGTTCGTCCACCTCATCCCAGGCGTCCGAGGGGCGCATGCGTTCCTGGATGGCCGCCAGGGCGGCCTGGTGCATGGCCTGCAGGGCCGGGAGCTCCGGCGAGGGGGCCCGGTCCGGGCGGCGGGCCTGGCGGAGCCCTTCCAGGCGAAGCGTCTCGAAGGCGGTACCCTCCTGGCGCAGGGCCAGGTCCAGGTCCTTCTCCACCTGGGCCGGGGGCTGGCGCCGGAAGAGGGTGCGGGCCAGGAGGTCGGCGGCCGCGGGGGCCAGGTCCCCGGTACCGGTCCTCCCGCCCTGGAGGAAGAGGTCCGCCCGCACGGCCCCGAGGCCCGGGCGTTCGACCATCAGGACCTTCACGCCGTTGGAGAGGGTCCGGTCCGCCACGTCGGGGGGCTGGATGATCTGGGCGGCGCAGGCCGCGCCCAGGAAGGCCAGGAAGAACGGTCTCGGGTCGAACATCCCTCCAGATTAGCGGACCGTGATGCCGCCGTTGGTGGTTTCCAGGACGATCTTCTGTTCCCGGCCCGGCACTTTCACCCGCGCCGAATGCTTGGCTGATTCCACCACGGTGGCGCCGGGAACCTTGATATCAATGGCGCCGTTGGAGTTCTCGGCGTGGATATCCCCGGTCGCCCGGCCCAGCACCACCTCGATGGCGCCGTTGGTGCTCTCCAGGCGAATTCCCTCGCCCCAGCCGTCCAGATTCCGGGCGATGATGCCGCCGTTGGTGGTCTCCACCTGGATGCCGCCTTCCACGTCCTCGAGGCGGATCCGGCCGTTGGTGGTGCCGCCCTTGAGCCGGGCCTTGAGACCGTAGCCCTCCAGGGCGCCGTTGGTGGTCTCGGCCAGGGCCTCGCCCTTGAGGTCCCGGATCACCACGTCGCCGTTGGTGGTTTCGCACCGGGCGTAGCCTTCGAGGCTGGAAACGGTGACCGGGCCATTGGTGGTGCGGAAGTGGCCCAGGAGCTTGCGGGGCACGTTCAGCGTCATCTCGCAGCGCGGGCTGGGGGAGAAGCCGAAGCTGAAGACCACCACGGGTCGCTGGAACTGCGCCTCGATGTCCAGGTCCGGGCCCACATGCTGCACCACGAGGTCGATCTTTCGCTTGGGGGTGTCCCGGATCTGGGCCACCAGCGAAACCTCCTCCTTGTCCCAGCCCACGACCCGGATGGCGCCGTTGCGGTTCTTCACCCAGAGCTTGGAACCGTAGGCCAGCTTCTCCTGGTGGGTCTCGGTGCGGTTGCCGGAGCCGGGCCCGTCGGCCGCGCCCAGGCACGCGCAGACCGTCAACGTCGCCAACGCAATCCCGATCCTCATGGTGACCTCCGCATCCATGAAAGGTAACGCACAAAGAGGCCCTCCGGGTTAGGGACGCGTTAAGGTGGAGGGCATCGCGGAGATTCCATGATCCAGGTTCCAGTCACCTTCCTTCCCCACGGCGAGGGCCTCCCCCTGCCCGAAAGGGCCACGCCCCACGCGGCCGGCCTCGACCTGCGGGCCGCCCTTCCCGAGGGGGAGACCTGGACCCTGGCGCCCGGCGAACGGCGCCTGGTGCCCACCGGCCTGGTGATGGCCATCCCCGAGGGCTTCGAGGGGCAGGTGCGCCCCCGGTCCGGGCTGGCCTTCAGGCACGGCGTCACCGTGCTCAACGCCCCCGGCACCATCGACGCCGACTACCGGGGGGAGGTGGCGGTGGTGCTGATCAACCACGGGAGCGAACCGTTCACCCTGGCCCGGGGCGAGCGCATCGCCCAGTTCCTCCTGGCGCCCGTACCGGCGTGGGAATGGCGCCCCGAACGCGGCACCGCCGCCCTGGGGGACACCCAGCGCGGCGGAGGCGGCTACGGCTCGACGGGCCGGTAGTTACTTCTTGGGCGTGGCGGGCTTGGCGGCCGGCTTGGCGGCGGGGGCGGCAGCGGGCTTGGCGGCCGGCTGTCCTGCGGGAGCCTTGGCGTCGAAACGCTTGGCCACTTCGTTGGTGAAGGCCAGCATCCAGGCCTCCTCGCCGTAGGCGATGAGACCCTGCTGGTACTGCAGCACCAGCTGGATCTTCTGCTCCTTGGCCACCGCGTCGACGATGGGGCCGACCTCCTGCTGGAACTGGCCGAAGACCTTCTGCTGGGTCTTCTGGAACTCGGCCTGGCTGTCCTCCTGGAGCTTCTTGAACTCGTAGTCGGCGTCGCGCAGCTGCTTGGTGATCTGCTCCTTGCCCGCGTCGCTGATGCTGGGGGACTGGAGCTGGGCCTGGAGGCGCGCGCCTTCCTCGCCCTTGGCCTTGAGCTTCTCCTCGAGGTTCTTCTTCACGACTTCCAGCTCGGCGAAGAGCTGGCGGCCGCGCACGGTGTTGGCGATGAGCCGGTCCGGGATGAACACGGCGATCTTGGGGGTGATGTCCTGGGCGGAAAGGCTCACGACGGCCGCCAGGGGCAGCAGGGCGTTCAGGATGCGCATGGGTGGCTCCGGGTTGACGGTGGGGGTTTTGGAATCAGAAAGTGGTGCCGATGCTGAACTGGAACTGCGTCTTCCCTTCGGAGTCGAACTCGTAGGGATTGAGCTTGCGGGCCCAGATGAGCCGCAGCGGGGCCGGGCTGATGGGCAGGAAGAACCGGAACTCCAGCCCCGTGCTGCGCCGCAGGGACTCGTGGAAGACCTTGATGCCCTGCGCCCAGGCGTTGCCCGCGTCGTAGAAGGCCACGATGCGGAACTGGTCGGCGATCTTGAACTGGTATTCGGCGTTCGCGATGAACTGCTTGTTGCCTCCCACCACCACCAGGTTGTTGGTGTTGTCCCTGGCCGCCGTGCCCACCTGACCGTAGGTGTAGCCGCGGATGGAGTTCTCGCCGCCGGGACGGTACAGCTCCCAGATGGCCAGGCTTTCGCTGGTCAGGTTGCGCACGTAGCCGTAGCTGGAATTGAACCCGAAGATGTGCCGCTCGCCGATGTTGGCCCACTTGGCGAATTCCACCGTGGTGCGGTAGAAGGGCCGGTCCCCGCCGAACTGCCAGCCCCCGTACTCGAAGCCCAGGGACAGCTTGGTGCCGTGGGTGGGCTTGAAGGGGTGGTTCACGGTGCTGTAGGTGATGAAGTTGTTGATCGTGGAGGTGAGCTGCGAGCTGGTGTCCCGGTAGTAGTAGTTCCGGCCGCCCTCGATCTTGAGGGTGCGGAACGTGTAGCCCACCTGGTAGGTGGTGAACCAGGCCCAGGTCTTGCCGGGGATGAAGGTGGCCAGGCGCGTGCCCATGGAAACGCCCAGGGACCGGGAGAGCTGCTTGTAGGCGTAGTCCGCGCCCACCCGGGAGGCGTCGTAGTCCGTGGTGCCGTCCGAGACGCTGGTGGTGAGGGAGTACGGCAGGTCGAAGATGTAGGGTTCGGTGAAGGACACGGAGGCCATGCGCTGGTACTTGCCGCCGTTGTAGCTCAGGCTGAGGGTCTCGCCGCCGCCCCCCAGGTTGCGCGTGGAAAAGCTCATGCCCAGGGAGAAGCCGAGCACCGAACCGTAGCCCCCCTGGAAGAGCACCTCGTTGACGCCGGCCTCCTCGCCCCGGATGGTGATGTCCACCTGGGGCTTGTCCGGGACGATGTCGACCTTGGGCTCGGAGGTCTTCACGTCGAAAAAGCCCAGCTGGCCCAGGCCCGTGAAGGAATCCTTGAACAGCTCGGTCTGGAAGGGGTCGCCTTCCTTGATGATCATGGCCCGGCGCAGCACCTTGTCCTTGGTGGTGCTGTTGCCTTCGAAATTGAGGTGGCGCACGGTGTACAGCTCGCCCTCGTCCACCTTCAGGGTCACGTCGACCTTCTTGACCCCGTTCACCTCCCGGACATCCATCTTCTTCTCGGCCCGGAACATGATGTAGCCAAGGTTGCTGTACTCCTCCTTGACCTTGTCGATGCCCATGTTGAGGGAATCCAGGTCGAAGGGCCGGTTCTCGGTCTCCTTGGGGTCCCGGATGTCGGGCTTGATGCTGAACAGCTTGCCCAGCCAGGAGTGGTTGTCCCGCTTGGCTTCGGCGATCTTGGTGCGGTAGAACTTCTCGCCGGCCTCGCCCTTGAGGACGTTGTCGTTGCCCTCCAGCTTGAAGGTGCCCTCGGAGTAGCGGTCGCCTTCGAGGATCGGGATCATCAGCTCGGCGCGAAGGTCGTACTTGGGCGACTTGCCCTCCCGGGCGCGCTTCTCGTTCTTCTTCTTGTTCTTCTCGGCCGTAACGTCCCGCACCTCGATGGTGGGCTTGCCCACGAAGACGTCCTTGTAGCCCAGGCGCCAGTAGGCCTTCTTGACGGCCATCAGGTCCTCGTCCAGGTTCTTCTCCACCAGGAGGTCGTGGGACGTGAGCCAGCTGAACATCCAGTGCTTGCGGGTCTTGGCCATGACCTTGGCGAGGGCGCCGCTGCCGATGGCCTTGTTGCCGCGGAAGGCGACCTTGTAGATCTTGACCTTGCCCCCTTCCTTGATGTCGAAGACCAGGCGGGAGGTGGTGGGCCCCATGGTCTCCAGGGCCACCTCGATCACCGGGTTCCGGAAGCCCTTCTCGGCGCACTGGTCGACGATGAGGTCCTTGACCTTGCGGGCCGCCTCGGGGTCGTAGACGGTGTCGGGGTTGATGGTGAGCTTCTTCTCCTTGATCTTGTCCTTCAGGGCGGAAAGGCCCACCTCCGTGCCGCCGCGGAAGTCCACCTCCTTGATGAGGGGCCGCTCCTTGACGAGGATGATCAGCTTCTTGCCGCCCTCCTCGTCATCGGCCTGGAACTTGATGTCGTCGAAGGCGTTGGTCGCCCAGAGCTTGTCCAGGACCGCCGTGAGGTCCACGTTGCGCAGGTCATCGCCGGGCTTCAGCCCGGTCTTGAAGATGATGGTTTCCGCCGTCTGCTTCTGGGCCCCGATGACCTCGATCTTCGTGATCACCTCTGAATCCTGGGCCAGGGCGGGCAGCCCCTGGAGACTGGCCGCCAGAACCAGGGGTGACAGGCCCCGTGCCCACCGGCCGAGAAGGGGGCGACGCGGGGTCGGGCGCTGGGGTTTGGCGAGCAATCTCATTCATGATCCATTACATAAGGTCGAGCATTGAATTCCCAAGGCCGAAGGGGCCGAAGGTCTCTCTGGAAGGTCCCCCGGCGAACCGGGCCGCCTGTTAGGCGGATTTCTGAGTCATCCCTGGACCTCGGTGAGCTGGGGTTCGGTAGGCGCGGGCGTTTCGGTGAACAACGGAACGAGCTTTTCATCAACCAGGTCGAAGTGGACCATGCCCGCGGGCACCTCCTCCTTGGCGACCATGAGTTCGGCGAGGGGATCCTCCACCATCTTCTGGATGGCCCTGCGGAGCGGCCGGGCGCCATAGGCGCGGTCCCGCGCCGTGGTGTGCACCAGGTGGTCGCAGGCTTCGTCGGAGAGGGTGACGACCAGATTGTGCTTCTGGAGGGTGAGGTTGAGGTCGGTGATGAGCAGGCGCACGATCTTGCGGAGCTCCGCGTCCCCGAGGCGGTTGAACACCACGATCTCGTCGATGCGATTGAGGAACTCGGGCGGGAAGGTCCGCTTGAGCACCTTGAGCGCTTCGCCTGCTTTCGAATCCGGACGGTCATCCTTTATCCCGAAGCCAAGGTTCTTGTCCGGGAGAAGTTCCCGGCTGCCCACATTGGAGGTCATGATGATAATTGTGTTCTTGAAGTCCACTTGGTTCCCGAAGGCGTCGGTGGCCTGACCGTCGTCAAAGATCTGCAGGAGGACGTTCATGAGGTCCGGGTGGGCCTTTTCCATTTCATCGAAAAGAATGACGCAATAGGGGTTGCGGCGGATCCGGTCCGTGAGCATGCCGCCTTCCTCGTAGCCCACGTACCCCGGAGGGGCCCCGAGCAGCTTGGAAACTTCATGCTTTTCCATGAATTCGGACATGTCGAAGCGGATCATCTTCTTGGGATCGCCGAAGAGGAACCCGGCCAGGGTCTTGGCCAGTTCGGTCTTGCCCACGCCGGTGGGCCCCAGGAAGAGGAAGGAGCCCATGGGGCGGGAGGGATTCTTGAGGCCGGTGCGGGCACGCCGCACGGCCCGGCTAACGGCGCTCACGGCCTCCTCCTGGCCGATGACGCGCTCGTTGATGTGCGCCTCCATGTGGGCGAGGTTGGCCTTTTCCTCGTTCTTCAGGGCCCGCACGGGGATGCCCGTCCAGGAGGCCACCACGTCCTCGATGTCCCGTTCGGTCACCTCGGCGAAGCTCTCGTAGTCCTCCTCCGACAGCTCTCCTTCGGTCCCGGTGATCTGCTCGCGCAGCTGAACTTCCTTCTGACGGAGCAGCACGGCCTTCTCGAAGTCCCGGTTGAGCACGGCCTCGTTCATCTCCGTGATGACCCGGTGCAGCTCCTCCTCGGCCTTGTGGCTCTCGCCCACGGTCACGCCGCCCCGGAGCTTCACCCGCGCCCCGGCCTCGTCCAGGAGGTCGATGGCCTTGTCGGGAAGGGACCGGTCCGTGATGTAGCGGTTGGAGAGGTACACCGAGGCCAGCAGGGTGGCCGGGGTGTAGCGCACGCGGTGGAACAGCTCGTAGCGGCTGCGGATGCCCTCCAGGATGCGCAGGCTCTCGGGTTCGTCCGGGGGGTTCACGTTCACCGGCTGGAAGCGCCGCACGAGGCTGCGGTCCTTGTCGATGTACTTCGCGAACTCCTTGTGCGTGGTGGCGCCGATGCACTGGATCTCGCCGCGGGAAAGGGCCGGCTTGAGGATGTTGGCGGCGTCCAGGCTGCCTTCCGCGGCGCCCGTGCCGATGATGCTGTGGATCTCGTCGATGAAGAGCACGACGCTGGGATCCTTCGAGGCCTCGGCGATGATGGATTTCAGCCGCTCCTCGAACTGGCCGCGGTACTTGGTGCCCGCCACCACCAGGCTCAGGTCCAGGGCGTAGATGCGCTTCTCCTGGAGGCTGGGCGGCACGAGCCCCTCGTGGATCTTCTGGGCCAGGCCCTCCACGATGGCGGTCTTGCCCACCCCGGCCTCGCCCAGGAGGATGGGGTTGTTCTTGCGCCGGCGGGATAGGATCTGGATGATGCGGTCCACCTCGGTCTCGCGGCCGATGAGGTTGTCGAAGATGCCGCGCTCGGCCAGTTCCGAGAGGTTCCGCGCGAACTCGGCCAGGAGCGGGTGCTCCTTCTTCTTCTTGGCGATCTTCTCCTCCTTGGTGGCTTCCAGGAGGATCTCCTTGGCGGCGATGAGATCCGCGCCGGCCTCCTTCAGCAGCCGGCCCGCGAGGCCCTGCTCCTCCTTCAGCATGCCCAGCAGCAGATGCTCGGCTCCCACGTGCTTGTGGTTGAGCTTGGCGCTCTCCTGGGTGGCGTGCTGGAGGATGCGCTTGACCTCCTCCTCCATGGGGATGTCGATGCTCGTGGAGCTCGGGGTGAGCCGCTTGTCCCGCGGGCTCAGCGCGGAAATGAGACGCTCCCGCAGCAGGTTGGTCTGGACGCCCATGCGGTCCAGCAGTTGGATGGAGGTCTTCTCGGCCTCGCGGAGCAGGCCCAGCAGAAGATGGCCGCTCTGGATGCTCTCGGAGCCGAACTGGCTGGCTTCGTAGCGAGCGAAGAACATGACGCGGCGTGCTTTTTCGGTGAATTTCTCGAACATGCGGCCCCCCGGATCTTTCTGAACCCCGCCCCCCCATTGGAGACAGGACCGGACACTAAAGGGTAGCCTCATCCGGTCCTGGTGTCCCCATTTGCTTCCTGGCGCGGTAACCTGGAAGACGGGGGTAGACGCATGGGCGTACTTGCGGAAAATCTGGCCATCCTCGGCCTGCAGTGGGGCGACGAAGGCAAGGGCAAGCTCGTGGACCTTCTCAGCGCGCGGTTCCGGAACGTGGTTCGCTTCCAGGGCGGCAACAACGCCGGGCACACGGTCGTGGTGGACGGCGTCAGCATCGCGCTGCACCAGGTCCCCAGCGGCGCGCTCCACCCGGGCTGCTTCCTGGTGGTGGGTTCCGGGGTCGTGCTCAACCTGGAGGTCTTCCTCCAGGAGCTGGACCGCCTGACCCAGCGCGGCTTCGACCTCACCGGCCGGCTCCTGATCTCGGACAAGGCGCACATCATCCTGCCCCACCACATCGCCCTGGACAAGTGGCGCGAGGGGGGGCTCAACAAGATCGGAACGACCGGCCGTGGGATCGGGCCCGCCTACGAGATGAAAGCTGCCCGCATGGGCGTTCGCATGGGCGATCTCCTCCACCCCGACACCCTCCCCGAACGCATCGGCCATGGCCACGCCGAGGTCACCCAGCTCCTGGGCCCCGGCGCCGGCCTCGCCTCGGTGGCGGACACCGCCCGCGACCTCCTGGCCATCGCCCAGCCCCTCCTGCCCATGATCGGCGACATCCAGGACTACCTCTGGAGTGCCTGGCGCAAGGGCGAATCCATCCTCTTCGAGGGGGCCCAGGCCACCCTCCTGGACATCGACCACGGCACCTACCCCTACGTCACCTCGTCCAATTGCAGCATCGGCGGACTTTTCACCGGCACCGGCCTGCCTCCGCGGGCCCTCTCCCACGTGCTGGGCGTGGCCAAGGCCTACACCACGCGCGTGGGGGCCGGCCCCATGCCCAGCGAGCTGCTCGACGCAACCGGCGACCGCATCCGGGACCTGGGCCGCGAATTCGGCACCACAACCGGCCGGCCCCGCCGCTGCGGCTGGTTCGACGCCGTCATCACCGGCCACGCCTGCCGGGTCAACGGCGTGGACGGTCTGGGGCTCATGAAGCTGGACGTCCTGGACGGTTTCGATCAGGTCGGCCTGGTGGTGGGCTACCGGGATGGCGAAGGGCGGGTGGGTGACCGCATTCCCTCCTGCATCCAGGACTGGAACGAGATCCAGCCCGAAATCAAGTTTTTCAAAGGCTGGAGCACCCCCACCCGCGGCATCCAGGACCCGGCGAAGCTCCCGGCCGAGGCCCGCGCCTACCTGGACGCCCTCACCGCCAGCGTGGACACCCCCATCGCCTATCTGAGCACCGGCCCCGACCGGGTGGAGGGCTACGTGGCCCCCGGCAGCTTCCTGGCCGGCCTCCTGGCCTAGGATTCCCGCCTCAACGGCCTTGCACTGATTTATAAATGATTTAACTTATTGGCTGAGGTCCCCCAGCCATGAGCCAAGGTTTCCCCCTGGCCGCCGCGCGCGCGTTCCTTTCCGTGCTTTGCCTGTGCGGCAGTCCTCTCAGCGCCAATCTCAACCTGCACATCGAGAACCAGTCCCGGTCCCGGTGGCACGTGTACCTGGATCCCCGGAAGGACAAGCTGCTCGTGTTCCCCGGCGGGGTCGCGGTGGAACGGCGGATGAGCCCCGCGGTCCGCGACGTTCCCCTGGAACCGGGCCAGCGCCTCACCCTTACCCGGCCAACCCCGGAGGGCCCCGAATTCGTGACCGTCGGCCTTTTCGACAGCGACGGCAGGGGACGCCGCCGCAAGAGCCGGACCCTGCACCTTTGGTTCCCGAAGCAGGAATCCAAGGGTGAAGGCAGCCCTCGTGCGACCGTCGATCCGCGCATCGGGAATCCGCACTGGATCCCCTGCGTCGTGGACGGCGACACCGTGCGCATCATCGGGGACGGCTGGGACCCGCCGGTCCCGGAAGACTCGCCCATCGTCATGCCCGCCGGCCGTGGCGTGAAGCGCCAGGCGGACGGGGCGGACCCGAACCCCCAGCCGCCAAACCGCCACCGCCCCGAGGAACCCAAGGAACCCGGGAAGGACATCCCCACCACGACCACCGACCAGGTCACCACCGCCGCATCCCCGGCCGTACAGGTCCTGACCCTCACCAACGCGTCGGACGCCACCTGGACCTTCGCCCTGGATGGGGAACCATCCAGCCATGGGGTTTGGGGCCTCAGGAAAGGCAGGTCCGTCCGACTCAAGCCGAGTATCCAGGTGGTCTTGCCGGTGGCCGAAACCTACCGCCTGCCCCCCCGCGCCACCCGCTTCCTGCCCATGCGGGCCGGAGAGACGCCCATCACCCTCCGCATCTGGGACGCAACCAACCTGATCCCCCGCGGGTTCGCCCTAACGGGTGACACGGCCGCAGGTTTCACCCTGCGCCAGGGGGCGGGACCCGCCGCGGAGGCCCTCATCCGTCGGACCTTGCGCCTGGACGGCCGGGACGCCACCCTCCTGACGGCGGCCTGGGACCCGGCCCTGGCGCCGGCTCCAGACAGCCCGCCGGGCCCCTGAGCCGCATGGCCCCGGGCCGTACAAGGAAAGGGCGCCCCGGAGGGCGCCCTTCCTTGATGCGGCTGTCCACCTACTCGGCAGCGGCTTCGGCTTCCTTGGGCTCGG
>DBMS01000241.1:0-864 GCA_002297665.1 Holophagaceae bacterium UBA692
CGGCCACCGCCGCCTACTCGGCCATGCTCGGCCACATCGCCGACATCAGGGAGGTGCAGAAATGACCGTCATGAGCGGAAAGGCGCACACCTTCGGGGACAACCTGAACACCGACTACGTGATCTCCGGGAAGTACAAGTTCAAGACCCTGGACATGAACGAGCTGGCCAAGCACGTCATGGAGGACATCCGGCCGGGGTTCTACGACGAGATCGAGAAGGGTGACTTCGTGGTCGCCGGGGAGAACCTCGGCGCCGGGTCCTCTAGGGAGCAGGCGCCCCTGGTCCTCAAGGCCGCGGGGATCGGCGCGGTGGTGCTGGTCCTGGGCGGCCTGGCCATGGCCATCTTCCTCGCCGCCGCCCCGGCCCGCCCCCGCGTCCCGCCCCGGTTCGCCATGTCCGGAAGGGCCCTGCTCATCGTGCTCCTGGGCTGGTTCCTCACGCACCTGGGGGCGGGATTCGTCACCGGCACGGTGCTGGTCCTCCTTCCCTTCCTGCGCCCCGCGGCGCTGCCCCTGACCTACGGGCTCCACGCCCTGCTGGGCACGGCCTACGTCTGCTGGGCCGAGGGGATCAGTCTCCGCGAACTGGCCGCGCGGGTGGCCCCGGGCCCCGCGGGGCGCGCGCTGGCGTCGGGGCTTGGCTTTTTCGCCCTGGCCTTCACCGCCGTGATCGCGGTGTCCCTGGCCCTGGGCCCCTTCCTGCACCCCACCGAGCCCCCCCAGAAGGACCTGATGGAGATGCTGTCGCGCATGCGCGGGCCCCTGTCCGTGGGCCTCCTCTTCCTCACCGTGGCCGTGGTGGCGCCGGTCTTCGAGGAGCTGCTGTTCCGCGGCCTGCTCCTGCCCTGGCTGGGCCAGCGGCT
>DBMS01000241.1:919-5763 GCA_002297665.1 Holophagaceae bacterium UBA692
TCGTGCTGGGCTTCGCCTTCCTGCGCACCGGCAACCTGCTCACCTGCATCCTGGTGCACGGAATATGGAACGGCGGGATCTTCCTCTTCATGAGGTTCTTCGCCTGAAGGCCAGAATTGTTGCTTTGGGCCATTTTTGGCCTAAGCTGGTGGCAGGAGGCCCGCCATGTCCCGGGGTCCGAATGCCGCCCTTCCCGACCTGGCCGATCCAGGCGCGCTGGCCTTCCGCACCTTCCTGGCCGTGGCGGACCGCTGGGGCTTGCAGGTGAAGGATCGGCTCGCCCTCCTGGGCATCGCCAGGAGCACCTACACCGTCTGGCTCAAACGCCTTGAGGGCGGCGACCTGCGAGACGTGGACGGGGACAAGGTGGACCGCATGGCCTACATCCTGGGCATCTATGAGCTCGCGGGCACCGTCTTCCCCGACGGCGTTGCCTGGGCCACGCGCGCAAACCGGGCGCCGGTCTTCGGGGGAAGGCGGCCCCTGGACCGCATGCTCGACGGACGCATGGAAGATCTCATCGAGACCCTGGGCTACCTCAAGACCGCGTCCCTGGGCCTGCTGTGAACCGCGTCCACTTCCTCAGCCATCCCTGGCACCAGTTGAAGTTCCTTTCCGTTTCGCCCCTGGCCCAGCTGGTCCGTTCCGGGGACCGGCCGGAACTGGCGGCCCTGCTGGCCCGGGCGGGGGTGTTCCAGTCCTGGCCCACTGGCGTTCGGGCTTCCGACCGCCTTCCCCAGCTGCGCGCCTACCTGCGCATGCCGGGCCGCGGCCCCGTCAGCCGTTTCAGCGACGGCACCTTCCGGGCCGTGTACGCCGGCGGCAGCCCCGAAACCAGCGTGGCGGAGGTGGCCCACCACCTCGGCCAGGCCCTGCGGGACAGCGGCGAGCCCGCCGGGGCCGCGCGCATTTTCGAAGCCCTGGCCCTGCGGGTGGGCGGCGCCTACCCGGACGTTCGCAAAGGCAGGGGAGAATTGCATCGCAAGGACGACTACGGGCCTTCCCAGGCCTTCGGCGCCGCGTGCCGAGCGGAAGGGGAACCGGGAATCCTCTTCCGGTCGGTGCGCCTGAAGGGCGGCGAGTGCCTGGCCATTTTCCGCGGGGAGAGCGTCACCGCGTGCGGCCTCCGGGAGGTCGTCGCTCTGCGTTGGGACGGAAATCGCCTGCGTTGACGATATGCGGGGCGGCTACCGGGCGTACTCCACGGCCCGGGTCTCGCGCATGACGGTGACCTTGATCTGCCCGGGGTACTGCATCTCCCCTTCGATGCGCTTGGTGACGTCCTTGGCCAGCCAGAAGGCCTGGTCGTCGTTCACCTGGCCGGCGTCCACCATGATGCGGATCTCGCGGCCGGCCTGCATGGCGAAGCTCTTCTGGACGCCCTTGTAGCTGTTGGCGATGGCCTCCAGGGCCTCCAGGCGCTTCACGTAGGTCTCCAGCATTTCCCGGCGGGCTCCGGGGCGGGCCGCGCTCAGGGCGTCGGCGGCGGTGATGAGCATGGCCTCCACGGTCTTGGGTTCGAAGTCCCCGTGGTGGCAGCTCATGGCGTGGATGACCGGGTCCTTCTCGCCGAAGCGCTTGAGCAGCTCCATGCCGATCTCGATGTGGGTGCCCTCCACTTCCCGGTCGATGGCCTTGCCGATGTCATGGAAGAGGCCGGCACGGCGGGCGAGCCTTTGGTCGGCACCCAGCTCGGCCGCCATGTATTCGGCGATGCGGGCCACTTCCTTGGTGTGCTCCAGGACGTTCTGCCCGTAGCTGGTGCGGTAGTTCAGGCGGCCGATGAGCTTGTGGAGCTTGGGGTGCACGTCGGGGAAGCCCAGCGAGATGGCCGCGGCCTCGCCCAGCTCCTTGAGGTGCTGGTCCATGTCGATCTTGGTCTTCTCCACCACCTCCTCGATGCGGGCGGGGTGGATGCGGCCGTCGGCCAGGAGCTTGAGGATGGCCTGGCGGGCCACCTCCCGGCGGATGGGGTCGAAGCTGCTCACGACGATGGTCTCGGGGGTGTCGTCCACGATGAGGTCGCAGCCCGTGGCCTTTTCCAGGGCCCGGATGTTGCGGCCCTCCCGGCCGATGATGCGGCCCTTGAGGTCGTCGCTGGGCAGCTGCACCGAACTCACGGCGGCTTCGCTCACCACGTCCGAGGCCAAGCGCTGGATGGCCGAGACGATGGTCCAGCGGGCCTTCTTCTGGGCCTCCTCGGCCGCCTCGTCCTCGATGCGGCGCACCAGCTTGGAGGCGTCCATGCGGGCGGTGTACTCCAGCTGGTTGACCAGTTCGAGCTTGGCGTCCTCCCGGGAGAGGCCGGCGATGTCCTCGAGCTTGCGGGCCTGCTCTTCGGCCAGGCGCTTGGCTTCCGCCTGGAGCACGGCCAGCTTCTCCTGCTCCTCCTTGACCCGCTCGGTCTTGGCCTCCACGTCCTTCTGCTTCTGGTCCACCTGGGTGAGCTTCTTGTCCAGGCTGTCCTCCTTGCTCTGGAGGCGCTGCTCCTGCTTTTCCAGGGTCTGCATCCGCTCGTTGGCGAGCCGTTCGGCCTCCTGGCGGGCCTGCAGGGCCTGCTCCTTGGCCTTGAGTTCGGCCTCCTTGCGCAGGGCGTCCGCCTCGCGCTGGCCCCGGTTGATGACCTTCCCGGCCTCCTTCTCCGCCTCCGCCAGCAGGCGGTCGCGCTCGGCCTTCAGCTCCGCCTCGGCCTTGGCCGTGGCCTTGGACACGTCCACCACGGCGGCCTGGGCCTTCCTCATCTGGAAGAAGAACCCCACGGCGGCCGCCACCGCCAGGGCCAGAAAGACATAATCCAATGGGTTCATGGGACAACTCCTAGGGGGGGGTGGAGGTGTCGGCTTCAGAACCTATGGACGATTGAGGATCCCCGCTCGGTCGTGGAGGCTTGCCGTGTTCCCTAGCAAGTAGGGGGGCTACCAGAATCCCAGTTTAAGGCGCGCCGTCGCGCGGAACGCACAAGGCTGGGGGGAAGGTCTCCCGGGGCGTAATACGGAACAAGCGCTTGGCCGTCTCACGGGCCTCGCAGGGATCAGATGCCAGCTTCCTCTTCCGTCCCCTGGAATAGGGGGCCGACCGAGGGATTCTCTTCGTCCGGAACATCGTCGAGTAGCTTGGAGAGGGTCAGTTCCAGGTCCTGTGTCTGCCGACTTTTGTCCTGTTCCAGTCGCGCCACGCGGTGCGCCAGGTTCAGGGCCCCCATCAGCAGCCATGTGGATGTGTCCAGCGCTGATGGTGGAACACCCCATCTTAGCTCATAGGCGCGTTCCATGTCGCGGAAGGTGTCCTCAAGAACGGAGGTCGCCCTGGGCAGGTCCTCCGGACCCGCCGTGGAGTGGATCCGCAGGCTCCGGCCCAGGATCTCCAGTTGGACCTCCTGGGCTGGGGTCATTCGATGCCCTCTACCATCTTAAGAATTGATTCCACTTGTTTCCGAACGCCCTCGCGTTCCTTCTGCCAGCCCGCCTGATCGGCCTGGAGATCCTCCAGCCGGCGGCGCAGGGAGCGCAGCTCCTCGTCGTGGGTGCCCATGTCCGCCTTCAGGGCGGCCAGTTCATCCCGGTACTGGTTGCGCTGCTGCACCAGTCCCTGAAGCTTCGTCTCGAGCTGTTTCAGAACGTCCATGGGGGCCTCTTCTGGATTCATTCTAGCCCCGAAGTCGGGCTCCGAGGCCCTGCGCGGCGGCCAGGGCCGAAAGAACCCAGGCTTCCACCTCCTCCCCGGTGAGGGTCCGGTCCATGGCCTGGAAGCGCAGGCGCATCAGCCAGGCCTGCTGGCCCTGGGGGAGGCTCTTGTGGCGGAAGACGTCCACGCAGCGCAGGTCCTGGAGGGGCGTGCCGGCCAGCGCGGCCTCCATGGCCGCCTTCAGGCCGGCGTAGGGCTGGTCCAGGCCCACCAGGAGGGACAGGTCCCGCTCCACGGTCGGGAACCGGCTGAACGGGGCGAACCGCGGGATGACCCGCTCCCCTTCGTCCGGAATGGCGTCCAGGGGCACCTCGAAGTGCCAGCCCAGGACCGCGCCGCCCCCGGCTTCGGTGAGCTCCCACCGCCCGAAGGCGTCCGTCGCGGCCGGGGGCACGCCCAGGGCCCGCAGGATGCCCTGGAGGTGGCTGCGGCCCTCGGGGCCCGAGAGCTTCCGGGGCGGCGTGAGGGGATCCTCCCCACCCATCTCCCCGGCCCACGCCAGGCCCAGGGTCCAGGTCTCCCGGAGGCCCTGGCCGGGCCGGGCCTCGAACACCGGGGCGATCTCGAAGAACCGCACGTCCCGGGCGCCCTTCTCCAGGTTCAGCCGGACCACCTTGTCCAGGTCCCGCAGGAGGGTGCCTCTCATGAGGGAATAATCCTCACCCAGGGGGTTGGCCAGGGTGCGCCGGGCGGGGTCGTCCCCCGGAGCGTCCTCCTGGGGGTCCCCGAAGCCCAGGGTCACGGTCTGGAAAAAGCCCAGGTTGGCCAGCCGGGACGCCAGCTTGCGGCGCTTGAGGTAGCCGGGGGCCAGGGGCTCGGGGCTGCTCTCCAGGGGCGGCAGCACCGAGGGGATGCCGTCATAGCCCAGGAGACGCAGGACCTCTTCGGCCAGATCCTCGGGAAAGGCCAGGTCGTGGCGCCAGGAGGGAGGGGCCACGCGGACGCCGCCGGGGATGGGCTCCAGCGCGCAGCCCAGGGCCCGGAGCAGGTCCGAGGCCCGTGCCGGGTCCACGGGGTGCCCGGCGACCCGCTCCACCATGGCCCAGGGAAGCGCCACGGGGGTCCTGGGGGCGGGCAGGGTTCCCACGCTCCAGGCCGACCGCAGCGTCGCGCCGGCCCAGTCCCGGAGGCGCCCGGCGAGGAGGTCGCGGGCCGGCACC
>DBMS01000155.1 GCA_002297665.1 Holophagaceae bacterium UBA692
GTATCCAGGCCAGGGCCTGTGAGCATCCAGCGTGAGGCGCTCCAACCCCAACGAACACTGAGCGACTCGCGTCTTCGGCCCCCCATGGGCATTGGATGACGGCAAGCGCGAGTTGCAGCCATGCAGCTCGCGCCACCGGTGGGTCGGCGGACGGGGTTGGGACCCCGGTGGGTCGCCCCCATCTCCAGGAACCTCTCCGAAGCGAACAGAAGCCCCCGGCGGGGACGGCTGGGACGGGCCGAAACGTCCCCACCTGCCGGCAGCGCGCCCGGACGCTTCAGCCCCACCTTTCCCTTGTGTCCGGGCGGAAGTTTCAGGAACCTGGAAGCATCCTGGGAGTCCCGTGAACATCCTCCGCTGCGCCCTGCCCCTCCTCCTCTGCCCCTGGCTCGCCGCCGCGCCGCGGGCCTTTTCCATCGAGGACCTCTACCGCCTCAAGGACGTGGCCCACCTCGCCCTGTCGCCGGACGGTTCCCGGCTGCTCTTCGAGGTCTCCACCCAGGACCTGCGCCGGTCGACCCGGGCCACCCACGTGTGGATGGCGGACCTGAAGACCGGTTCCGTGCGCCAGATGACCTCCGCGGGCAACTCGGACACCTATCCCCGCTGGTCCGCCGACGGCCGGTCCTTCACGTTCGTTTCCAACCGGGGGGAGGGCTCCCAGCTGTGGCGCCTGGACCTGGCCGGCGGGGAAGCCCGGCAGGTGACGTCCTTCGGCCCGGGCATCGCGGACCCCCTGGTGGTGGGGACGACCGTCTTCTTCCAGTCCACGGTCTTCCCGGAAGCCCTGGCGGACGAGGCCCGGAACAAGGCCATGGCCGACAAGCTCGAGAAGGGGCCCGTCCAGGCCCATTTGGCCGACGGACTGCTGTACCGCCACTGGACCTCGTACCGGGACTTCCAGTACACCCACCTGTTCACCGCCCCCGCCCAGGGCGGCGAGGTCAAGGCCCTCACCTCCGGCCCCCGGGATTTCCCGGGCTACGACCAGAGCTACGACGTCGCCCCCGGCGGCCGGGAGGTCTGCGTGGCCACGCCCAACGGCCCGGATCCGGCCCAGTCCACCAACACGGACCTCTTCCTCATCCGCATGGACGGCGACCGCACCCCCGTGTGCATCACCGGCGCCAACCCGGCCGCCGACGGCGCGCCCCGGTATTCACCGGACGGCCGCTGGATCGCCTACAAGTTCCAGAAGGTCCCCCGCTTCGAGTCCGACCGGTTCCGGCTGGGGGTCTACGACCGCTCCGCCAAGGCCTTCCTGAACCTCACGGAAGCCCTGGACAACCCGGTCGAAGCCTTCCAGTGGTCCGCGGACGGCAAGTCCCTGTGGTTCACCGTCCAGGAGAAGGGCCGCTACCCCCTCTACCGGGTGGACCTCCCCTCGGGCAAGCCCGTGCGCGTGCTGGACGGCCAGAGCATCCGCGAGTTCGTCGTGGCCCCCGACCAGGCCTCGGTGCTCTTCGTGCGCAACCGCGTGGGCGAAGCCTCGGAGATCTGGCGCTGCGGCCTGCCCGGCAAGGAGCTGCGCAAGCTCACCTCCTTCAATGACGCCGTGGCCGCCGAGGTGGACCTGCGCCCGGCCGAGGAGATGTGGGTGAAGGGCGCCGGCGGCGAGGACGTGCAGGTGTTCATCGTCAAGCCCCACGGCTTCGACCCCGCGAAGAAGTACCCCCTCATCCTCAACGTGCACGGCGGTCCCCAGATGATGTGGTCGGACACCTTCCGGGGCGACTGGCAGGTGTACCCCGGCGCGGGCTACGTGGTCGCCTTCCCCAACCCCCACGGTTCGACCGGGTACGGCCAGGCCTTCACCAACGCCATTTCCGGGGACTGGGACGGCAAGGTGATGACCGACATCGCCAAGGTCACCGACGCCCTGGCGGCCCTGCCCTACGTGGACGCCTCGCGCATGGGCGCCATGGGCTGGTCCTGGGGCGGGTACGCCATGATGTGGCTGGAGGGGCACACCACGCGCTTCAAGGCCCTGGCGGCCATGATGGGCGTCTACGACCTCCCCGCCATGCACGGGGCCACCGAGGAGCTGTGGTTCCCCCAGTGGGAGCTGGGGGGCACGCCCACCAGCCACCGGGCCGCGTACGAGCGAATGAACCCCGCCAGCCACGCCCGGGCCTTCAAGACCCCCTGCCTGGTCATCACCGGGGAACGGGACTACCGGGTGCCGTACACCCAGAGCCTGGAGTTCTTCACGGACCTCCAGCTGGCCGGGGTGCCGTCGCGCCTGCTGGTCTTCAAGAACGACGGCCACTGGCCCGACCGGCTCAAGTCCATGCCCGTCTATTACAACGCCCACCTGGAGTGGTTCGCGAAATACCTGGGCGGGGCTCCGGCCCCCTGGTCGACCGAAGCCCTCGTCCGCAATCAGGTCTTCGGCGACTGAGACTCGCCCGCGCCGATTATCGAAGGACTGATCCGAAATTACCCGGCCAGGATGGCGCCGGCATAGGCATAATGGGGAAATTTCCCAGGAGGGCCCGTGGTTCCCAAGGAGAATCAGGTCGACGTCGCCATCGTGGGGGGCGGGATCGTCAGCGCCACCTTGGCCACCATGCTGGCCGAACTCCGGGGCGACATGCGGATCCTCGTGCTGGAGCGCCTCGGCGACGTGGCCGAGGAGAGCAGCCAGGCCATGAACAACGCCGGCACCGGCCACGCCGCCAACTGCGAACTGAACTACACCCCCGAGAAGCCCGACGGGTCGGTGGACATCACCAAGGCCCTGAACATCAACGCCTCCTTCGAGGTGTCGCTGCAGTTCTGGTCCCACCTGGTGGAGCGGGGCATCATCCCTTCGCCATCCACCTTCCTCAACCCCTGCCCCCACCTCAGCTTCGTGTGGGGCGAGGCCAACACCCGCTTCCTGCGCACCCGCCAGGCCCGCCTCAGCGCCCACCCCATGTTCGCGGACATGCGGATAACCGAGGATCCGGCTGAACTGGCCGAATGGATGCCCCTGGTGATGGAAGGCCGGGAACCCGGCACGCCCCTGGCCGCCACCCGGGTGGACCGCGGCACCGACCTGGACTTCGGGAGCCTGGCGCGCACCCTGTTCGACGCCCTGAAGGCCAGGCCCGGCTTCCGCCTCGAGGTGAACCACGACGTGAAGGATCTCACCCGGGAGCCCTACGGCCTCTGGCGCCTGGAGGCCGCGGACCGCAAGGAGGGCGGCCGCAAGGAGTTCACCGCCAAGTTCGTGTTCCTGGGGGCCGGCGGGGGCGCCCTGCCCCTCCTCCTCAAGTCGGGCATCCCCGAGGCGGACGGCTACGGCGGCTTCCCCGTGAGCGGCCAGTGGCTGGTGTGCAAGAACCCCTCCATCGTCGCCCGCCACGCCTCCAAGGTCTACGGCAAGGCCACCATCGGCGCCCCGCCCATGTCGGTGCCCCACCTGGACACCCGCATCATCGGCCAGTCCCGGGCCCTGCTCTTCGGCCCCTACGCCGGGTTCACCACCAAGTACCTGAAGGAAGGCTCGTACCTGGACCTACCCCGCGCCGTGAAGCCCAGCAACCTCAAACCCATGCTCTTCGCGGGCCTGCACAACCTCGACCTGACCCGCTACCTCATCGGCCAGGTGCTCCAGTCCCACGAGGACCGGGTCAAGACGCTCCGGGACTTCATCCCCACCGCCCGGGCCGAGGACTGGGACCTGGAGATCGCCGGCCAGCGCGTCCAGATCATCAAGAAGGATCCCCGGCAGGGCGGCAAGCTGGAATTCGGCACCGAGATGGTCGCGTCCGCGGACGGCACCCTCGCGGCCCTCCTGGGCGCCTCCCCCGGGGCCTCCACCTGCGCGGCCACCATGGTGGACCTCATCCTCAAGTGCTTCTCCGAATCCCGCACCGCGGAGGGCCAGGCCCTCATCCGGAAAATGGTCCCCTCCCACGGCCACGACCTCACCCGTGAAACCGACGTGCTGAAGTCCGTGCGGGACCGCACCAACGCCGTGCTGGGCCTGGGGTAGGCCCTGGTCAGCGGGCCGGGCCGTCCTGCATTCGGATGAGTTCCTGGTATTCCTCGGCCGTGATGACGTTGCGCCAGTTGCCCGTGAGCATGGCCAGGCCCGTCACCGCCAGGAAGAGCCCCGCCACCAGCGCCGCGAAGACGGCCCTGGGCACGGCCTTGCCGCCGGGAGCGCGCATCTCGAGCGTATCCTTCACCGGGCAGGCCTCCACGCACCGGTAGCAACCGGTGCACTCGTCGCTGCCCACCCGGGCGGCCTCGTGCACGGGGATGCGGGAAGGGCAGGCCTTGGTGCAGAGCTTGCAGTCGATGCAGGTCGCCTTGGACCGGGTGACGCGCACCGGACTCGCCAGGCTCAGCAGCCCCAGCAGGGCCCCGTAGGGGCAGAGGTAGCGGCACCAGACGTTCTTCACCACCAGGGACAGGGCGGCCAGGACGAGCACCACGACCAGGGCGGTGGTCGAGATGCGGACGAAGAAGAGGTACATGCGGATGTCGGCCGCGGCGTTGAAGGGACTGTAGAGGAACCCCTGCAGCGCGGGACCGTCCATCCTCCAGGCGGCCCACAGGAAGAAGAGCAGGAGGAGGTACTTCAGGGCGCGCAGGGGGTAGTCCAGCCACCGGGGCGGCTCGAGGTTCCTCCCGAACAGCTTGGCCCCCAGGCGCCAGAGGGCCTCGCTGAGGGTTCCCACGGGGCACAGCCAGCTGCAGAAGGCCTTCTTCAGGAACAGGCCCAGGGCCGCGATGGCCAGGAAGATGAAGAGCCCGGCCGGATGGAGCTCGCAGATGCGGCCGGTGAGCGCCCAGAACTTGAGGCTCAGCAGCGCGCTGATGGGCAGGAAGCCCTCCGCTCCCGGGGGATGGGCGCCGCGGCCGTGCATGAAGAGCGCGAACTCGATCCCGATCCAGGCGCAAAGGGCCAGGAATGCGGCCTGCACCGCGTGTCGAAGGGGGAACGGACGCTTCTTCATGCCTTCGAGCCTAGCACCGGCGCCCGCCCATTTCGGAGTTTCCGATCTCTTTTGTGACCCATGCCACGCCGCTTCTCTCCCGCACCGCTCCATGCCAAGCTTTACGAGGCAGATTGGGAGACGACGATGAACGAAACCAGCCCCCGGGGCGGCGCGCAGCCTGGGTTCCCCAGCAGCTTCTGGACCGCCAACGGCACCGAGCTGTGCGAACGCGCGGCCTACTACGCCATGGCCAGCTTCGTCGTGCTCTACCTCGGCCAGTTGGGGTTTGGGGCCTACTGGCCCAGCTTCCTCAACAGCAGCGTGCTGTGGTTCCTGGTGTACTTCCTGCCCATCCTCTCGGGTTCCCTGGCCGACCAGTACGGGTTCAAGAAGTCCCTCCTGGTGGCCTTCGTGCTGCTGGCGGCGGCCTACTTCCTCATGGGCTACCCGGTGTGGTTCGGCGGGGCCCGGCTCTCGCCGGTGTTCTCCTCCGAGGTGACCGTGGGCTGGCGCACCGCCGTGCCCATCGTCGGCGGCGTGGTCCTGATCGGCCTGGGCGGCAGCATCGTGAAGCCCTGCATCGCCGGCACCGTGCAGAAGACCGCGGGCGCCCGCAAGACCCTGGGTTTCGCCATCTTCTACATGATCATCAACGTGGGCAGCCTGGTGGGCCGCGGCGTGGCCTTCTACTTCCGCCGGCGCTTCGACCTCAGCGCGATCTTCGCCGTCTCCATGGCGGCCGCCGTGGTGGCCTTCCTCGTGGTGCTCCTGGTGTACAAGGATCCCGACGTGGAGATGGGGAACACGGAGAAGAAGCCCGGGCGCTCCATGGGCGAGATCCTCCTGGGCATGGTCAAGGTGCTGGGCAGCGGGCGCTTCGCCATGTTCCTGCTGGTCTCCAGCGGCTTCTACTTCATCTACAACCAGGTGTACAACCTGCTGCCCCTCTACCTGAAGCGCACCGTGGAACTCACGCCGGCCATGGACATCTACACCATGGCCAACCCCTTCGTCATCGTCACCTGTCAGCTGCTGATCACCATGGCCTTCGGCAAGCTGCCCCCCATCAAGTCCATCGTCGTGGGCACGGTGATCATCGGGTTCTCCATGCTCATCAACATCGCGCCCCTCTACCTGGCGGGGGGCGTGGGCCTGCGCGTGGGGGACCTGCTGCCCCTGGGATCGCTCTTCATCGTGCTGACGGTCGCCCTGATCGCCTTCGGCGAGCTGTTCGCGTCCGCGCGGCTCTACGAGTACATCGGCTCCCTCGCCCCCAAGGGGCAGGAGGGGCTCTTCCTGGGCTACGCCAACATTCCCATGGCCGTGGGCTCCCTCGTGGGCGGGCCCGCGGGCGCCTGGCTCTTCAACGCCGTGATGTGCAAGGGGGCCACGAAGCTCCCCAGCGGCCTGCTGAAGCTGGACCCCGGCGCCGCGGCCACCGGCTGGGTGATCCTCGCCGGCATCGGCCTCTGCAGCGCGGCGAGCATGTACGCCTACAACGCCTGGCTCAAGCGCCAGGCCTGATCGCGGCCTCCAGTTCCCGCACCGCGGCGTCCAGCTCCTCCAGGAGCGGGGGCCGTCCCTTCCGCCCCAGGATGTCCACCACGCTGCGGTAGTACCACGCCGTCTCCTGCGGCCCGGCGCTGAAGCGGTCCCACAGCGCCGGGCCGGTGGCGCGCAGGTCGCGCACCAGGGACGTGGCGTTGTGGAGCTTGTCGCAGAGGACCACGAGGCGGGCTCCCGCGCTGGCTTCGGCCAGGTGGGCCAGATAGGCCTCCTTGCGCCCCCGCCAGGGGGGCTTGGGGGTGGCCGTGGCGTCGGTGCACTCCAGCACCAGGGCCGCCACCCCCTCGCCGAACCGCTCCCGGATCTCCTCCAGCACCGGCAGGCCGCCGCCGTCCTCCACCGCGTCGTGGAGGAGGCACGCGACGGCCACCTCCTCGTCCGCGCCGTGCTCCAGGGCGAGGGCGGTCACCGCGAGCACGTGGGAGACGTAGGGGACGGAGGTCCCCTTGCGGAACTGCCCGGTGTGGACCTGGGCGGCGAAGGCCAGGGCTTCCTGGAAGCGCGGGCCGAGGGGGAAGGCCATGGAATCTCCGCTTTACATTCCCAGTATGCGGCGTGGCGCGAAGGGCAATTAGGATTAAATTTTTATAACGCGCCCTCGCCCGACCCTTCAGGCCTCCCCGATGAAATGCGTGATGCAAATCTCAATAACTCTTCATTTATTGTTGACTCAAAAGAGAGATGACCCGAACCAACCGCAGCGTCGACCCCGAGGCCCGGCATGAATGAAATGATTTACAAATTATCCAAGGGCTTCCTGCCGGGATGCCTCCTGGCACTGGCCGTCCACTGCGGCGGCGGTCATGGCGACGCGCCCTTGACGCCCCTGGAACCGCTCGTCACCGCCCAGCCCCGGAACCAGGCCGTCAAGGCGCCGGCCCCGGCGACCTTCTCGGCCTCCGTGTCCGGCAACCCCGCGCCCACCTATCAATGGACCCTGAACGGCGTCCCGATCCCCGGGGCGACCTCGGACGCCTTCACCACCCCGCCCACCGATTCGGCCATGACCGGCAACGCCTACGCCCTGGTCGCCACCAACAGCCTCGGGACGGTCACCAGCGCCGCGGCCGTCCTGGAGGTGACCGGACCCCCGGTGGTCACCGCCCAGCCCGCGAACGCCACCGTGGCCCCGGGCGCCTCCGCCACCTTCACGGTGGCCGCCGCGGGGCTCGGCGGCCTCACCTACCAGTGGCAGAAGGGATCCACGTCTCTCGAAGGGGCCACGGGGCCCGCCTACGCCACTCCGGCCGTCACCAAGGACATGGACGGCGCCGCCTACAGCGTGACGGTGACCAACCCCACAGGCTCGGTCACCAGCCTTTCGGCCACCCTCACGGTGGCCTATGGTCCGGTCATCCGGCGCCAGCCCGTGACTCAGAACGTCCTCTCTCCCGCGGAGGCCTCCTTCACCGTCGAAGCCGAGGGCAATCCCCTCGCCTACCAGTGGAACCGCAACGGCCAGCCCATCCCCGGGGCCACCGCGGCCTCCTGGACCATCCCCGCCACCCTTCCGGCCATGGACGGGGACGTGTACACGGTCACCGTGACCTGCGCCGGGACGGCCGTCACCAGCGACCCCGCGCTGCTCCACGTCACCGCCGCCCCGGTGATCACCACCCAGCCCCAGGGCCGGAGCCTCGCGTCAGGATCCGCCTTCACCCTCAGCGTGGCGGCGGTGGGGGTGCCCAACGTCTTCACCTACCAGTGGAGCCGGGACGGCAATGCCCTGAACGGCGCCACCGGCGCCACCTACCACGTGGACCGCGCCCGCGTGGAAGACGCCGGCAACTACGCCGTGACCGTCTCCAACGGCGTGGGCGAGCCCGCCCAGAGCCGGAACGCCCTCGTGACCGTGGCCGCGGGCTACACCGTGTCGGGCCGGGTGACCGCGGGGGACGCCGGCCTCACCGGCGCCACCCTGACCCTCGGCACCAGCCCGGCCCGGTCCGTCAGCACCGACTCCAGCGGCGCCTACGCCTTCCCGGACGTGCCCCCGGGCACCTACGCCCTCACGCCTTCCATCCCGGCCTTCTCCTCGGCCTTCGAGCCCGCCGCGCGTTCCGTGACGGTGGTCGGGGCCGACGTGGAGGCCCCTTTCGCGGCCACCCTGGGCTACGCCGTCTCCGGATCCCTCGTGGACCCGAACCCCGATCCCGCCAACGTCTACCTCACCCTCCGGCCCACCGGCGGCGGCTCCAGCCTCGGCGCGGTCCACCTCGAACTCAACGGAGGCAGCGCCTTCTCCTTCAAGGGGGTGCCGCCGGGCAGGTACGTCCTCTCGGGCCGCAAGGACCTCTTCGACAAGGGCGCGCGCAACGCCCACGATCCCTCGGGAACGCTCGCCTCCGAGGTCGCCGTGACCGACGGGAACGTGACGGGCCTGGTCCTCCCCCTGGAGGCGGACGCCCCCGACCTGTCCGCCCTGCCTGGCCCCACCTTCCGGGCGAACCCCATGGATTCGGGGGTCGCCGTCGACTACGCCCCCATCCTGGCGGCCGGGGTGGAGCAGCCCCGGACCTACCGGGTGGAGTGGAGCGGCGACCCCACCTTCGCCACCCTGGGCGGGTACCGGCAGGTTCCGCCCTCCCCCGGCCACCTGCTCGTACTGACCGGCGACGCCTTCCCCAACGGCGCCACCCTGCACTT
>DBMS01000296.1:0-4803 GCA_002297665.1 Holophagaceae bacterium UBA692
AAAGGCCGGGCATTCGCCCGGCCTTTCCCTGTTCACGGGAAGATCAAACGGCTAGAAGACGAGGCGCCCGCCGATGGCGAAGCTCCGGGGCTGGTTGGTCTGGTAGCTGGGGCCGCGCCTGCCGAAGCCGGATGTGGCCGAGCCATCGCCGCTGTTGTAGGAACCGTCGTTGAAGTATTTGACTCCATCGAAGTTCGCACCGTAGTCGTAGTTGTTCAACAGGTTCTGGACGGCGATGTAGGGTTCGAAGAAGGCCCTGCGGTTGATCTGGATCTTGTGCGCGATCTTCATGCTGAGATCCAGGTTCCAGTGGCCGTAGCCGGTGTCGATGACCTGGTTGGGGTGGGTCTGGTCGGTGGCCGTCCAGGTGTTTTCGTCGTTCGGGTCCGGAACGCCGTTGGCATCGTTCCACTGGCGGATGATGTCGTAGGCCTTGCCGCTGTGCCAGGAACCCAGGAAGGAGATGGAGGTGCCGAAATCCCACCGGTGGGCGTACTGGAAGGACCCCTCGAACTTGTTGGTGCCGGGGCTGGTGCGCTCCGGGCTGGTCTTCCAGGAATAGCTGGCCCCTTCTCCGTAGAGCCCGCCGGTGGCGCCGCTGGCGTCGAAGGCTCCGGCCGCGCCGCCTTCGGACGACTTGGCGTCCTTGAGGGTGACCGAGAAGATGAAGCTGTTGTTGGGGTTGCTCCAGCTGTACTTCATCTGCAGCTGCTTCTGGCTGGCGGTCTGGTTGGAGTAGAAGATCGTGTCGCCCAGATCGTCCCCGTTCTCATCCACCTCCACGATGCTCGGGTTGGTGCCGTCAGGCCCGGCCAGCTGGGTGGTGAGGTGCTTGCTCTTGGTGTAGACGAACGTGACGTCGATGCCGCTGTGGTCGTTGAACCGGTAGGCCACGCCGGCATTGAACTGATCGGTGGTGGGATATTGGAAATCGCTGGACAAGAGCGATTTGCCGCCGGTCGTGGGCGTCGCCGCACTGAGCCAGCTGTTGACGGTGACCCGGAAGTAGTCGCGCAGTCCGCCGATGTTGTTGGCGTAATTGTAGGGCGTCAGGTCCACGGGAAGGACCATGTCGTGGCCGTTGACCTGGCCGATGACGCTTCCGGCCTTGAAGCTGGTCGCCCGGCCGGAGGCAGGCGGCGCGGCCAGACCCTGGGCGGCATAGGCGGCGGCATTGCGGGCGCGGACCGGCAGGCCGTTAGCTAGGTTGGAAAGGCTCCGGCTGAAGCCGGTGACATTGTCGATGACCTGGGCCACGAACCGGCCGGCGCCGAACTTGAGGACGAGGTTGTCATCCCCGTTGGGGCGGTAGAGGACCTGCAGGCGGGGCTCGAAATACTTCTTGCCGGTGGGCGCGTCCTTGCTCATGCCCGCGAGGTTGGGGTTGTAGCGCCCGATGTAGGCGTAGATGTCGGAGAACCGGTCCTTGAGGTAGTCCAGCTGGGTGTCCCAGTCCAGACGGGCGCCGACGTACACGCTCCACTTGGGGTTGATGGTGTAGTCGTCCTGCAGGTAGATGCCGTACTGCTTGTAGTCGATGCCCTTCTGGAAACCGTTGGCCACGAAGCGAACGGAGAGCACGTTCAGGTCGGCCGAAACCGTCTGGTCCCAGCCGGTCTTGAAGTTGATGATCTGCCCGGTGACGGGGTCGAGGCCTTCGACGCCGGTGGTGTAGAGGCCGGTCTCCCCGAAGAAGAGGGTCTGGTCGGCATAGGTGGTTCGCTGATAATCGAATCCGCCCTTGATGGTGTGGCCGCCCGCGATGTAGGTCAGCTCGTTCTTCCACTGGCCGCGCTTGATGCCGGTGTTCTGGAGGGCGTTGGGGTCGATGCCGCCCCAGCCGCTGTTCTGGGTGTCCCCGCGGTGGGCGGGGTTGGTGGACGGAAGGTTCACGAGGATGTCATTGACGGCCATGGGCGAGCCGAAGCCCGGAGCGCCCAGGGAGGACGGGGCGATGCTGTTGGCGTAGGCGAAGTAGTTGTAGTGGGACTCGAAGACGAGGGAACTGCTGATGTTGTAGGTCCAGCGGGCGCCCGCCGCCCAGGTGCGGTCTTCGCTCGTGCCCAGGGCCGAGGGGGCGATGTTGCCGTTGAAGCCGGTGGTGCGGGGAAAGCCCTGGTTGCCGATGAAGTTCTGGCTGGTGCCATAGGTGAGGCTCAGCTGGGAATCCTGGGCGATGCTCCAGTCCACCTTGGCATACACGGACTTCTTGCTGGAGTTCTGCTTCTGGCCGGCCAGGCTCGGGTAGAGGGAGACCGCCCAGGGCTGGAAGGAATAGGAGGCGTCCGCGGCCTGCTGGCGCTCCATGGAGACCATGAAGAACAGCTTGTCCTTGATGATGGGGCCCGCGACGGTGGCCGCGTAGATGCCCTTGGTGTTGTCGCCCTTGGTGCCTTCGTCGGTGTAGCGGGCCCGCATGGCCTGGGTCTGGTACTGGGCGGACAGGATGCCGGAGAAGTCGTTCGTTCCGGATTTGGTGACGACGTTGAAGAACCCGGCGGTGGACCGGCCGAATTCGGCCTTGTACTGGTTGGTCACGACCTGGAATTCGGCAATGGCGTCCATGGGCACGGACAGGACGTAGCCGCCCACGTCCGTGGAGTTGTTGTCGGCGCCGTCCACGGCGAAGCTGGTGCCGCGCCCCATTCCGTCGCCCGTGGTGATGTAGGAGTAGGCCTTCTTGGTGGGGTCCACGTTGGCGCCGGCGACGATCTGCACGCCAGGGGCCAGAAGGGCGGCCTGGTTGATGTCGCGGCTGATCATGGGGAGGGAGGAGATGACATCCTGGGTGACCGTGGTGCCGATCTGGGCGGACGAGGTGTCGATGGCCTCGGCCTGGGCGGAAAGGGCGACGATCTCGACGGTGGCGCCGGTCTCGGAGGGCCACCGGAGGAAGTTGACGATGCTGTCCTGGCCCAGCGTGACGTTGGCGTTGCTCTTGTAGGTCTGGGCGCCCAGGGAGAAGGTCACGGTGTAGCCGCCGATGGGCAGGGCCACGAACGAGAAGCTGCCGTAACCGTCGGTGGTCGTGGTGCGGTTGTAGCCGGTCTGGGGGTTCGTGATGGTGACTCTCACCGCGGGTTTGGCGGCTCCCTTGTTGTCGGCGACCCGCCCGCGCATTCCGCCTGTGGCTTGCTGTGCGAGCAAGGGGGCACCGGCGACGATCGCGAAGGCGGCGAGGCCCATGTGGCGCAGGATTCTGTTCATGCTGAACTCCTACAAGGGGTGGCGGGCATCCGCCACTGGAGAAGAGGGTGAGGCTCCCGGGCCCTGGAAGGCCCCAATGCGAAACCGAACCGCCACGGTTCGTGCGGGAGGACGATCCGCGTGACTAGCCGCGAGGTGGCGACCGGGTTCGTGGACCCGGCGGGCGGCCTCCGCGAAACGAAGGCCGGTGCTTTCGATTTACCGATCTGGATTCAGGAAATTCCCGTAGAATTCACTTTCAAAGATCGATTTGAGAAAGTGCGTCATTCTGGGGAGCGTTCCTCTGCCTTGCAAGAGAAATTTTGCATTTTCCCCGATTTTTCGGGAACTTTTGGGTTCAAATGGGCATTGGACGGTTTCGTCCGCCGGGATTGAACAGTTATTGAAGTGGTCCTTTCCCGCCACCCCGGGACCGGGCGAAATTCCGCGGGAACCTCAGGGGGGCATCTTGGCACCCTGTTCATGGAGATGGGGTTCCCGCCCGGAAACGTCGACTGGCTCCCGGCGGGACTTGGCGGTGACCCCCTTCGCCTTTCGCTGGGCCCCCTTCGGGGGGCCTTCCTGCGTCAGGGGGTGATGCCGAGCGCCCGGATGAGGTCTCCCAGGAAATAAAGGGATCCGCAGACCAGGGTCTGGCCTTCCCTGGGGGATCGGAGGGCCGCGGCGGCCGCCTCGATGCCCAGCACCTCGTGGCCCTCGCCCCAGAGGTCGACCAGCGCCTCGGCGGTGGCGTAGCGGGGGTTCGTGCCCCGCACGAGGGTCACGGAAGCCGGGTTCGTGCGGGCGAGCTCCCGGCGCATCCCCGTCAGGTCCTTGTCGCCCATGGCGCTGAAGAAGAGATGGGGGTGGACCCCGGTGGCCACGGCGTGGTCGGCCAGGCGCCGGGCGCCGTCCAGGTTGTGGGCGCCGTCCATGGTGACGCCGGGCAGGCCGGGCACGGACCAGAGCCTTCCGGGCCAGACGGTGCGGCCGATGCCCTCCCAGGCGCGGGCCTCGGGCAGGCCCAGGCGGCGCAGCACCTCCCAGGCGGTGGCCAGGTTCTCCACCTGGTGGGCGCCGGCCAGGGGGATGCGGTGGCCCTCCACGACGCTGTGGTCCCAGGCCAGGGTCTGGGCGGTGAGGCCCGGGGCGGGGAACAGGACGGGGCGGCATTCCAGGAGGGGCCACACCCAGGCGGGGTCCAGCCGGGGGCCCAGGACCAGGGGGCGGCCGTGGCGGGCGGCGCACAGCTTTTCCCGGGCGATGGCCTCCCGGGTGGGGCCCAGGTACTGCATGTGGTCCAGTTCCACGTTGGTCAGCACGGTGACCATGGGATCCGACGCGTTGGTGGCGTCCCAGCGGCCGCCCATGCCGACCTCCACCACCGCGATGTCCACGGCGGCCTCCCGGAAGGCCAGGAAGGCGGATGCGATCATAAGCTCGAAATAGGTGGCCTGGATCCCCAGGGCCGCCTCGGCCTGGAAGGCGTCGCCCAGGAGGGCGTCCAGGTGATCGGGGCGCAGGGTGGCGCCGTCGATCCAGATGCGCTCGCCCGGGGACACCAGGTGGGGGGAGGTGGTCCATCCGGTCCGCAGCCCGCAGGCGCGCAGGGCGTTC
>DBMS01000296.1:4822-12934 GCA_002297665.1 Holophagaceae bacterium UBA692
CGGGGTGTCCGAGGCGGGCCAGCAGGCCCTTGGGATTCTCCAACCCGCACTTGATGCCCCAGTGGCCGCGGGCCTCGAGCATCCCCAGGCGGGCCAGGTCACGCATGGGGTTCGGTCATCCAGTCCAGGGCCGTGGCCACGAAGTCCCGCAGGCGGTCCCGGGGCACCACCTTGTCGACCATGCCGTGGGCCTGGAGGAACTCGGAGCGCTGGAAGCCCTCGGGAAGAGTCTGCTTGATGGTCTGTTCGATGACCCGCGGGCCCGCGAACCCGATGAGGGCCTTGGGCTCGGCGACGTTCAGGTCGCCCAGCATGGCGTAGCTGGCGCTCACGCCGCCGGTGGTGGGATCGGTGAGGATGGAAAGGTAGGGAAGGCCCGCGTCGTCCAGCCTCGCCAGGGCCGCGCTCACCTTGGCCATCTGCATGAGGGAGAGGGCGCCCTCCTGCATGCGGGCCCCGCCCGAGCAGCTGACGATGATGAAGGCGCAGCGCTTTTCCAGGGCGAGCTCCGCGCCCAGGCGGAGCTTCTCCCCCACCACGCTGCCCATGCTGGCGGCGAGGAAGTCCCAGTCCATGACGGCCATGACCACGGGGTGGTCCTTGAGGGTCCCTTCCACCACGAGCACGGCGTCATGGTCGTGGCCCAGGCCCTGGAGCTTCCGGAGCTGCTCGGCGTACGGCTTGGCGGCGGAGAACTTCAGGGGGTCGCCGCTCTGGAGCTCCCCGAAGCGCTCCCCGTAGCCCGGGTCCATCATGGACTCCAGGCGTTCCGAGACGCCGATGCGGAAGTGGTAGCCGCACTTGGGACAGACGTTGCGGGTGTTGGCGAGCTCGGCGCGGTAGATCAGCTCGCGGCAGGCGTCGCACTTGATCCACAGCCCTTCGGGAACCCGGACGGTGCGTTCCTCCACCGGAGTCTTCTGCTGACGCTTCTTGATGAACCAGGACATCGCACCCCCGGACGAGAACCTTAGCGGCTTCCCGGCCCCTTTTTCAAGCCTTCGAAGATCCGGTCCAGCTCGGCTTCGCTGCCGTAGTGGATCTGCAGCGACCCGCCCTTGCCCCGGGGCTTGATCTCCACGCGCGTGCGCCAGGCCTGGGTGAGCTCCTCGGCGGCGGCCTTGATGAAGACGGCATGGGGATGGGCGTGGCGGCGGACCTTGCCCTTCACCGTGCGGGCGAGCTTGTGCACCCGGGCCTCGAGGGCGCGCACGCTGAGCTGCTTGTCGACCACTTCGTCGGCCAGCTGGTCCAGGACCCGGGCGTCGTCCACGCCCAGCAGCACCTTGGCGTGGCCGGTGGTGAGCTTGGCGAAGGACACCAGTTCCTGGACACGGGCGGGCAGGCGAAGGAGGCGCAGGGTGTTGGCCACCTGGGGGCGGGATTTCCCCACCCGGTCGGCAACCTGTTCCTGGGTGAGGCGCAGGTGCTCGCCCAGCTGGAAGTAGGCCTTGGCCTCCTCGATGGGGTTGAGCTCCTGGCGCTGGATGTTCTCCACCAGGGCGAACTCCAGCAGGCGGTCGTCGGGAACGTCCTTGATGACCACCGGGACGGTGGCCAGGCCCGCTCGCCGGGCGGCGCGCCACCGGCGCTCGCCGGCGATGATTTCATAGCGGTCGCCCACCTTGCGGGCGACGATGGGCTGCACCATGCCGTG
Source organism: Holophagaceae bacterium UBA692 (assembly GCA_002297665.1). GTDB lineage: Bacteria > Acidobacteriota > Holophagae > Holophagales > Holophagaceae > Mesoterricola. The sequence goes on from DBMS01000296.1 coordinate 6,480, forward strand.
CGTCTTGAGGCTGGCGGCCAGGTCGTCCAGCAAGGCCTCGTCGAAGTGCAGGCGCGGCTGGTGGCGGTTGGCCACCAGGGAGCCCACGGGCACCTCGCGGTTGCTGGTGTCCTCGGGAGCCAGCTGGCTCATGAGGGACGTGAGGCCCCGGCCCAGGGCGGGTCGTTTGGGGGTGGTCATGCGGGTCCTCGCGGGATGAGGGGCTCTTCGATCCCCAGCCACTCCTTGGCCAGATTCAGGTAGGCCTGGGCTCCCTTGGAGCGGAGGTCGTAGAAGGCCACGGGCTTGCCGTGGCTGGGGGCCTCGGCCAGGCGGATGTTGCGGGGGATCTGGGTCTGGAAGACCTTGCCGGGGAAGGCCGCCCGCACTTCGGAGGCGACCGCCGAGCCCAGGTTGGTGCGTTCCTCGGCCATGGTCAGGAGGATGCCGCCCAGCTTGAGCGCGGCGTTGGGCCCCGCCTGGATGCGGCGGATCGTCTCCACCAGCTCGGCCAGCCCGTCCATGGCCAGGAACTCGCAGGGCATGGGGATGATCACCTCGTCGGCGGCGGTGAGCGCGTTCAGGGTGATCATGCCCAGGCTGGGCGGGGGGTCGATGAGGATGTAGTCGTAGGTGTCCAGGACGGGCGTCAGGGCGCGGCGCAGCACCTGCAGCTCGGGCAGCTCGAAGAGCTCGAATTCCAGCTGGGCCAGGTCCTTGCCCGCGGGAATCACCTGGAGCATGGGCACCTCGGTGGTGAGCACCAGGGCCTCCACGGGCGCGCCCTTCATGAGGGCGTAGGAACCCGCGCGGTGGTCGGGCTTGGGGAAGCCCAGGCCGGTGGTGCTGTGGCCCTGGGGGTCGAAATCCACCAGGAGCACGAGCTTTTCCATCATGGCCAGCGAGGCGGCCAGGTTGATGGCGGACGTCGTCTTGCCGACGCCGCCCTTCTGGTTGGCCAACGCGATGATCCTGGCGGTCATGGCAGGACCTCGGTGGCGGGGTTGGGGAGTGGGGGCACCTGGGAAACCTCGGGCGTGGAACAACGGAAAGTCTAGCAGGTTCCACGGCGGTGGTTCATTAGGTCCTTAAGGGATTCCTCCACCCGGGCCAGGGGGCCTTCCCAGCCGTGGCCGTCCAGCTGGCGGAAGAGGCGGAAGGTGGGATACCAGGGGGAATCCGGGCCGTCCAGGAGCCAGCGCCAGTCGGGGACCAGGGGCAGCAGGAGCCACACGGGCAACCCCATGGCCCCGGCCAGGTGGGCGGCGGCGGTGTCCACGGTGACCAGGAGATCGAGCCTGGCCAGGACGCGCGCGGTGTCGCCGAAGTCCCGCAGCAGGCCGCCCAGGTCCGTGGCGAAGGGGAGCCCTTCGTCCATGCCCACCTGGAGGCTGTACCAGTCCACGCCGGGCAGGGCCGCGAAGCGCGCCAGGTCCCCGGGGGCCAAGGTGCGCAGGGCGTCCTGGGCGTGTGCGGCGCTCCCCGCCCACACCAGCCCCACCTTGAGGCGGGGGGTGTCCCGGATGGCCTCGGAGGCCGGGCAGGGCCCGGGGGGCGCATGGAGGTAGGGGACCTCCGCCGGGATGGCGTCCAGGCGCGTGCCGAGCACCCTCGGAAGGGAGAGCAGGGGAAGGCGCAGGTCGAAGGGGGGCACCGGGTCGTCCAGGGTGAACAGGGCGTCCACGCCGGGCGCGGTGCGCGCCACGGGCAGCACCTCGGGCTGCACCAGGGCCAGCACGCGTCCGCCGCGCGCCCGGGCCCGGGCCGCGAACCGGATGAACATCAGGGTGTCGCCGAAGCCCTGCTCGTAGTGCAGGAGAAGGGTCCGCCCCGGGAAGGGGGCGCCGTCCCACACGGGCTGGGGGGAGTCCACGCGCGGGAAGGCCTCGTTGGGGGGCAGCAGGCGGCTCTCGTAGGCCTCCCACCCCTCGGCGTAGTGGCCGTAGGTGAGGTGCAGCAGGGCGGTCTCGAAGCGGGCCCTGGGGCCTTCCATCTCGTCCTCGATGGCCTCCTTCCACAGGGGGTAGAGTTCCTCCCAGGCCCGGCGGGGCAGGAGGCTGTGGATGAGGGTCCGGCGGATTCCCGGGTCGTGGGGATCCAGCTCCCGGGCCCGGCGCAGGTGCTCGTCCCCGCCCCCGGCCAGGGCCAGGGCCAGGTGGCCCTGGGCGTTGAGGGGGTCGGCGTCCAGGAGGGCCCGGGCGTGGTCCCGGGCCTCGGCCAGGCGTCCCAGGCCCAGGCAGGCTCCGGCCAGGTTCTGGAGGGCCGCGGGGTGGCCGGGATGGGCCTCCAGGAACTCTTCGCAGAGGGCCGCGGCCTCCCCGTGGCGGCCCATGCGAACCAGCAGGGCGGAAAGGTCGACCTTGGCGGCCTCGCTCCCGGCGCGGAGGGCGAGCTTGTAGGCCAGGGCAGCCCGGCCGGGCTGGCCTTCCCGGTCCAGCCGGCGCGCTTCGAGGAGGGCCTGTTCAGGATCCATGGCCGAGGTCCCGCACGAGGCCTTCAAGGACCGGAGCCCATGCGCCCGGCGCCGGTTGGCGGTGGATGCGCACCGACGGATACCAGGGGCACGACGTGCCCTCCATGAGCCAGCGCCAGTCGGGGAAGAAGGGCAGGAGGAGGTGGGTCGGGACGCCCATGGAGCCCGCCAGGTGCGCCACGGCGGTGTCCACGGTGACCACCAGGTCGAGGCGGGCCACGGCCCAGGCGGTGTCCGAGAAGTCCCGGAAGTGGGGGGCCAGGTCCACCAGGGGCAGGGGGGGCGCCGCGCGGGGCGCCACCTGGAGGCTGTGCCAGCGCAGGCCGGGGACCGCGGCCAGAGGCGCCAGGAGCGCGGGATCCAGGCTGCGCCGGGCGTCGTCCTGGTGGGCGGGGCTTCCGGCCCACACCAGTCCGGCCTTGCGGCCCCCGCCCGCGAGCTTCAGGCGCAGGGCCTCGGGGGGCTCGTGGCCGGCGGGCGGGACCAGGGGCACCGGGGGCGGCAGGTCCGCGAGGGTGCTGCCGAAGAGGCCCGGCAGGTCCAGCAGGGGCGCCTGCAGGTCGAAGGGGGGCAGTTCGTCGTGCTCGGAGAGCACCTGGTCCGCGAGGGGGACGGCGGCCAGGAGATCCCGGATGCAGGCGTAGGTCTGGAGAACCACGCGGCCGCCGCGGGCCCGGGCCATGGGCAGGTAGCGCGCGAACTGGAGCGTGTCGCCCAGGCCCTGCTCCACCCACACCAGGAGCGTCCTGCCGGGAAAGGGCCGGCCGTCCCAGGCGGGTTCCCCGAAGCCGCGGAGGTTGTCCATGCCCTGGGGAACCTCCAGGCGCGCCGGGAAATCGGGCCAGGCCTCCCGGTACCGGCCCTGGAGAAGCCGGAGGTAGGCGAGGTTCCAGCGAGCCTTGGCCAGGCCCGGGCCCAGGCGGAGCGCCTCGAGGTACAGGGGCTCGGCCTCTCCCAGGCGGCCCATGCGCATGAGGGTGAAACCCAGGTTGAGGTTCAGTTCGGGGCTTTCCGGGCGCATGGCCAGGGCCGCGCGATCGGCCTCCAGGGCCTCGTCGAGGCGGCCCTGGCGGGCCAGGGCCCCGGCCAGGTTGGAGGTCGCCACGAGGTTGCCTGGGTCCAGGGCGAGCGCCTCACGGATGTGCGAGAGCGCGCCCTCCGGATCCCCCATGGCGTCCAGGACGCCGCCCAGGCCGGTGTGGGCCGCGGGGTTGGCGGGGTGCAGCTCCAGGGACCTGCGGAAGGCCTCCAGGGCCTCCTCCTCGCGGCCCAGGGCGTGCAGGACGGACCCCATGTTGCACCAGGCGTCGGCCACGCCCGGGTCGCGGCTGAGGACGCGGCGGTAGGTCAGCAGGGCCCCGCCCAGGTTCCCGGAGTTCTGCTTGGCCAGGGCCTCCTGGAGCCAGGAGATGATTTCCGGCCTGGGTTCCTCCATGGGGCGCCTCCGGGATTCAGGATAGCAACGGGGGGAGGGCGCCATGCACGGATACGGGGCCCGAGAGCCACAGTTCGCGCCAGCCTTCGCCCTCCAGGCGCGCGGTGACGCTCACGCCTCCGCCGGGGGGCAGGAGGCGCCACGCGGGGATCCCGGTGCGCCGCGCGAGCCAGGCCCCGGCCACGGCGCAGCCGGTGCCGCAGCAGGGCGTCTCGCCCTCCACGCCCCGCTCCCAGCTGCGGATGCGCGCGGTGCCGGGGGCGATCACCTCCATGACGTTGACGTTGGTGCCGCCGGGCAGGGCGGGGTGGTGGCGCAGGGGCGGCGCCAGGAGGCCCAGGTCCAGGGCGGCCACCCCCGGCAGCTCCAGCACGAGCTGCGGGTTGCCGATCCAGCCGAAGGCGTGGGGGCCTTCCAGGGGCGCCGGGAAGGGGCGGAATCCGGTGCCGGGGCCCGACGGCATGAGGATCGCGACCTCGTCCCCATCCCTGCGCAGGAGCACCTGCTCGCCGCTGGATTCCACGGCCACCTCGGCCCCCGCAGGGGCGCCGGGGAGGGCCAGGGCCGCCCGGGTGCCGTTGGAGCAGAAGGTCAATGCCCCGTCGGCGTCCCAGTGCCGCATCCTCCAGGGCTGGCCCGCCACGGGCCTTTCCAGGAGGAAGAGTCCGTCCAGTCCGTGTCCCGGGCAGAGGGAGCGGGCCCATTCGGGCCCGTCGCCCCCCGGCGGGAGGGCGTCCCAGGCATAGGCGAAGCTGTTGCCCGAAGCGGAGGCGACGGTGAACATCAGCGCCGGGCGCCCCGCTCGCGGAAGGTGTAGATGGTCTCGCCGGGGCGGGCCAGGCCCTGCTGGCGGGCCAGGGCTTCGTAGAGCTCGGGGTCGCGGGCGGCGAGCCGCTTGACCTCCTCGCTCAGCTCGAGGTTGGCCCTGCGCATTTTCAGGAGCTGGCGCTGCTGGTCGAGGAGCTCGGCCTGGCGCTTGTGGAGGCTCCCGAGGCCGCCGGGGGAGAACAGCAGGATGGCCGTGGACGCCAACCCCGAGAAGGCCAGGACGCCCCAGAGCGTGCTGGACTTCAGGAGGAACGACGTGTTCATGGCGGGTCCTACTTGTCGAGGAAGGCGCCGAAGGCTTCCGCTCCGGCGTAGCGCGCGGCGGCGCCCAGCTCCCATTCGATCTGGAGGAGGCGGTTGTACTTGGCCACCCGGTCGGAGCGGCAGGGGGCGCCGGTCTTGAGCTGGCCGGCCCCGGTGGCGACCACCAGGTCGGCGATGAAGGTGTCCTCGGTCTCGCCGCTGCGGTGGCTGATGATGGCGCGGTAGCCCGCCTTGTGGGCCATGTCCACGGCCTTCAGCGTCTCGGTGACGGTGCCGATCTGGTTGAGCTTGATGAGGATGGCGTTGGAGACGCCCTCCTTGATGCCCTTGGCGAGGATCGCGGGGTTGGTGACGAACAGGTCGTCGCCCACCAGCTGGATCCTGTCGGAGAGTTTCGTGGTGAGGAGCTTCCAGTTCTTCCAGTCGCTCTCGTCGCAGCCGTCCTCGATGGTGAGGACCGGGTGGCGCTCCACGAGGCCGGCGTAGTAGTCCACGAGCTGGGGCCCGGTCTTGCGGCTCCCGTCGATCTCGTAGCCCTTCTCCTTGTAGAACTCGCTGGAGGCGCAGTCCAGGCCGAGGTAGAAGTCCTTGCCAGGCTTGAACCCGGCCTTCTTGATGGCTTCCTCGATGAGGGTGAGGGCCTCCTCGTTGCTGCCGAGGTTGGGGGCGAAGCCGCCCTCGTCGCCCACGCCCGTGGAGAGCTTCTTGGCCTTGAGCACGCCCTTGAGGTTGTGGTACACCTCGGCGCACCACCGGACGCACTCCTGGAAGGAGGGGGCGCCCACGGGGAGGATCATGAACTCCTGGATGTCCACGTTGTTGTCGGCGTGGGCACCGCCGTTGAGGATGTTCATCATGGGCACGGGCAGGGTGCGGGCCGAGGCGCCGCCCAGGTAGCGGTACAGGGGCTGGCCGGACGCGTTGGCCGCGGCGCAGGCGATGGCCATGGAGGTTCCCAGGAGCGCGTTGGCGCCCAGGTTGGACTTGTTCTCGGTGCCGTCCAGGTCCAGGAGGAGCTCGTCCAGCTCGGCCTGCTGGAAGGGATCCATGCCCTCGAGGGCGTCGTTGATCTCGGTGTTGATGGCCTGCACGGCGCCCAGGACGCCCTTGCCGAGGTAGCGCTTCTTGTCGCCGTCCCGGAGTTCGAGGGCTTCGCGGCTGCCGGTGGAGGCCCCGGACGGAACCATCGCCTGGCCGATGGTTCCATCATTCAGTCTTACCCGGGCCAATATTGTCGGATTTCCTCGACTATCCAGGACTTCGAGGGCGGAAATACGATCTATCAATTTCATGGCTTTATCCGGGTCTGCTTTCGTTCGGGGTTGAAACGGGAATTGATCTCCTAACTAGCTGAGGCTAGGGAGATTGTTACTTCTTGACGGCCTTCTTGGCGGCCGGCTTCTTGGGGGCGGCCTTCTTGACGGCCGGCTTCTTGGCGACGGCCTTCTTGGGGGCGGCCTTCTTGGGGGCGGCCTT
>DBMS01000147.1 GCA_002297665.1 Holophagaceae bacterium UBA692
GGAGAGCGGTTCCCCGACCGACCTTATCATCATCGATGACACCAACTTCATGCCTGCCGCGCCCGGGACGGAGCTGAAGGCCCCGCCGCCGGCGCCCAGGACCAAGGAATGAGAGTGAAATGAGCATGAAGACGTTGGCGGTCGTTGACCGGGGCCGTCGCGCTGCCTCGGTGCTGGGGTACGCGGCCCTTGCGGTTCTGGGCGCGGCTCCCTGCCAGGGCGGGAACCTGGTGTTCGCCGTCCGGAACGATTCCCCGGTTCCCTGGGAATTGGTGGACGAAACGCCTCGGCGGGTGCCTCCGGCCTACCACCTGGCCCTGGTGGCCCCGGATCCCGTCACCCAACAGCAGGGACCCCAGCGGGTGCCGCCCGGCACCGTCAGGTTCCTGCTGGCCCCCGGGGAAACCTTGACCTTCGCGGCCGAATCCCTGCCCGACCATGGGGAGAGGCTCCGGATCGGCCTCCAGTCCGGACCCGGCAGCACCCGGGCTCCCCTGGCCGGCGCCCGCCTCGAACTGCCCATGGCGTACCCCTCCTGGACGGAGGCCAAGGATCCCCATTGGCAGGCCATGGCCGAGAACACCTTCCGCATCCGGGAAGACGGTTCCTTTTCCTTGGATTCCCGCTCCAGGCCATCGGGCCGACCCCTCCCGGAGATGCGGAACCAGGCTCCTTCGGCGGGCCTTGCGTCCAGCCGGGCCGCCGAAACCTCCCGGGGCAGGAAACGTCCCGTGCCCGAGGAGGCGACCAGCCTCGGGGTGCAGGCGCCCGCGTCCCAGCGGGCCAGGGGCGCCGGGGGCGCCCGGAAGAAGGAGACCGGGACCTATCCGTCCTTGACGGTGGCCAACGGGTCCCGGCAGACCTGGCATGCGGCCGTCATCACCCGGCCCCGCGCCCAGCCACCGGCTGCCGTGCTCCGCGAACGGGAAGGCAAGGATTTCACGCCCCCATGCGTGGCCGGCTTCAGCCGGAATCGCCGGGCCCTGGAATGGGAGTACGGCTTCTCCATCCCGCCCGGAGGCGAGCTCGAATTGAACGTGGACGCCACGATGGAGGTCAAGATCAAGGACAGGGACAAGCATAACCCCCGAGGGGCGGTGGTCTGGTTCGAGGAGCGCTCCGGCGGCCAAGCCTTCCTGCGGTTCAACAAGCTTTCCAAGGCCCTGCCCCCGGCCGACTCGGTGCTGCGCCTGCAGGGAACCCGGCTGGAGATCCTGGCGGACCATTGGCGGGCCCTGGCGCAGGATCCGAGAGGTTCATCCACCACCTCCTCCCTGCCTCTCCTTCCCCCCTTGCCGCCTCCGGCGCGCGCGCTCCCGGAGCCGCCCGCCCAGGCCCGCGCGACCGGAACCCCGTCGCTGGTCCAGGCGTTGGAGGAACCGGACGCGGGAGATTCCCCCGTCATGGATGGCCCGCGGGCGCCGGGGTCCCCGTACCCGGCCGGCAGCCCCGGCGATCCGCCCAGCCAAGCCGCCCCGGTCCCGCCGCCCGAGTCCAAGGGCCTGGGCCATGTCGATGCGTTGCGCGAAGACCTGGCCGAGAGCCGGATGTTCCTGGGCCACGACGAGGGACAGGTCCTGGCCAGGCTCCTGGGCCTGACCGTCGACGTCCACATGATCCTGGAAGACCGGTCGGGTCCGCGCACGGACGATCTGGGGCGCACCGTGATCGGCATCCGTTCGCGGTTCGGCGCCGGCGACGCGCCGACCTTGCGCCATGACGGCCTGGCCCTGCTCAGCGTGCAGCGCCACTATACGGTGCTGCGCCCGGCCTTCCCGGCGGAGGTGGCCCGCTACGTCACCACAAGCGGCCTGCCCTGCGTGGAGATCACCCGGCCGGGCCCGGGGAGCCAGGGCTCCGCGCCCCGGGTGCCGGTGATCCCCAGCGACGGCCACTGCATGATCGCGTCGCTGCACTACCTGGGCCACGGCGAGGTGCCGAGCCTGGAGCAGGTGCGGGCGTACCGCCGGCGCGTGGCCGACGGCCTGGCCCCGGAGGTCCTGGCCGCCCTGGCCAAGGAAGTGGCCGAGGACATCCTGAAGGAAGGGCGGCCCCTGCTGCCGGACGGCTGTTTCGCGGGATTGGGTCCCAGGTTTTCCCTGGCGCTGCGGGCCGACCCCGAGTGGAGCCTACGGTACGACTCCCAGAAGGAGGCCGAGCGGCTCCTGGACCTGGGGTCGAGTTGGTTGCCGGAGGGTGCCCTGGATGACTAGGCATCCGCCATCGAACGTTCCGGCGCATGAAGCAACCAGACGTCCATGAGGATCGTCAGGATGTATGTAAATAAATAATTGACTTTGTCAAGGGACCCGCGTCCGGGTTCCCTTTTTGCTGGACTGATCGGTCCAAAACACCCATGCTTGACCCATGGCACGCTGCAAGGCATTCGACCCGGACGACGCCCTCCTCGGGGCGATGGACGTGTTCCAGGCCAAGGGCTTCGAGGCCACCTCCATCCAGGACCTGGTGGACCGCCTGGGCATCAGCCGCCAGAGCCTCTACGACACCTTCGGGGACAAGCAGGCGCTCTGGATGGCCTGCCTGGAGCGCTACCGACAGGCGGGCCGCAAGGTTTTCGCCGAGCTGCTGGAAGGTCCCCTGCCGCTGCGCAAGGCGCTGGGGGGCCTCTTCCAGCAGATGGTGGACCGGCTGCTTTCGCCGGAGGGCAGGGCCTGCCTCATGGCCCACGCGGCGCTGGAGCGGGCGGTGGACGATCCCGCCACCCGCGCCTGCGTGGGACGCAACCTGAACCAGCTCTTCGGGCTCTTCGAAACGCGCCTGCGCCGGGCCCGGGCCGACGGCGAGCTGGGCCCCGCCCAGGATCCGGCGGCCCTGGCCCGCTACTTCCAGAACGCCATCCACGGCCTCCAGGTCACGGCCCGCTCCGGCGCCAGCCGCGACGACCTGGAGGGCATCGTCCGGGTGACCCTCTCGGTCCTCGGATGATTTTTTTCCCACATTTTGGAACGATTGTTCCAAGGAAGGAGTCCCCTCATGGGCAAGCTCGACGGCAAGATCGCCCTCATCACCGGCGGCACCACCGGCATCGGCCTGGCCTCGGCCCGGCTGTTCCACCGGGAGGGCGCCCGGGTCTACGTGACCGGGCGCAACCCCCAGACCCTTTCAGAAGCCCGGAAGAACCTTCCCCCGGAAGTCGCCGTGGTGGAGGCGGACAGCGCGAACCTGGCGGACCTGGACGCGCTCGTCGCCCGGATCAAGGCCCAGGACGGGCGCCTGGACGTCCTGTTCGTCAACGCCGGGGTGGGGGAGTTCCGCAACCTTGAGGCGGCCGATGCCGCCCACTGGGACCGGATCATGGACGTGAACCTCAAGGGCGCCTTCTTCCTCGCCCAGAAGGCGCTGCCCCTGCTGGGGCCGGGGGCCTCGGTGGTCTTCACCACCAGCGTGGTGGACCGCAAGGGGTTCCCGGGGGCCTCGGTCTATTCCGCCTCCAAGGCCGGCCTGGCCGGCCTGGCGCGGTCGCTGGCGGTGGAGTTGGCGCCCCGGGGCATCCGGGTCAACTGCCTGGCGCCCGGCCCCGTGGACACGCCCATCCACGCCAAGCTGGGCCTGCCTCCGGACGCGCTGGCTGCCTTCCAGAGCGGGGTCACGCAACAGATCCCCCTGAAGCGCATGGGCACCGACGGGGAGATGGCCGCGGCCGCCCTGTTCCTGGCGTCCGCGGACAGCGCCTACGTGAACGGCACGGAGATCCTGGCCGACGGCGGCGCCGCCATCGCCTGAGGGCCTCCCTGGGCCGTTGACATTCCCTGCCGGGAACCGATACTTGGCGTGCAGTGCAGAGGCGGGCCAACGTCCCGCAGAACGAGCCCCCATACCTGGGGGCTTTTCCATGTCAGGCCCCCGCGCCTTCCGCCTCCTCCAGGATCCACCCCGTGAAGGCCCGCAGCTTGGCGCCCATGGGGGCGTCCCGGCTGCGGTTGAGGTAGTAGGCGCAGCCGGGGTCGATGCACAGGTCGAAGGGCTGGGCCAGGCGGCCCGAGGCCACGTCCTCCCGGAGGAGTTCCTGGAAGAAGAGGCCGAAGCCGTGGCCGTCCAGGACGACCCGGCGCAGGGCGTGGGAGTCGTCGATGCGCACGGCCTGCAGGCGCTCGGGGACCTGGGCGCCGGCGGAATGGAACCACTGGCGCCAGTGGGCCTCGTCGAATTCGTAGAAGAGGGGCAGGGCGGCCAGGTCGGCGGGCGTCGGGTGCGGGCCCAGGCGGCGGAGGTACTCGGGCGTGCAGATGGGCGTGAGGCGGCTGGTCATGAGGAGGGTGGACTGGATGCCGGGCCACTTCCCGTGGCCCCAGGCTATGGCCGCGTCCACCCGGCCGTTGAGGAGGTCCACCGTCTGGTAGGTGTGGTGCAGCTGCAGGTCCAGGCCGGGATGCTGCTGCCACAGCCGGCCCAGGCGCGGGGTCAGCCAGCGCAGGGAGAAGTAGGGGGGGACGCTCACCCGCAGCGCCTCCTCCTTGGATCGCTTGAGGTTCCGGAGGGCGGCCGCCAGGGCCTCCAGGGCCCGCCCGCCCTCGGCGAGCAGCTGGGCGCCTTCGGCCGTCAGCTCGATGCGGCGGTGCAGGCGGCGCAGGAGCTGGACGCCCAGGTGCTCCTCCAGGTGGCGCACGTGGTGGCTGAGGGCGGCCTGGGTGACGAAAAGCTCCTCGCCCGCCCGTTTGAAGCTCCCCAGGCGCCCCACGGCCTCGAAGGCCCGGACCTGGGTGATGGTGGTGGGCGTGAGCTCCATGGCCTTGAGTTTACGCTTTAGTATGGATAAACCCAAACGTCAAAAATTCAATTGAGAGGGTGAATCCGGGAGACCCAAAGTTAAGCCAGACGCCTGGGAGGGCCTTCATGGATCTCAAGAACACGCTCATCGACCTCATGCCCTCGCCCCTGGTGAGGACCTTCGCGTCCCCCTACATCGCCGGAAAGGGCGTCGGCGCCGGCGTGGCCAAGGCCGATGAACTCTTCGGGAACTTCGGGGTGCATTCCACGCTGGATCTGCTCGGCGAGGAGGTGTTCCGCCGGGAGGACGTGGAAGCCACGGTCCAGGTGTATTTCCGCATGATCGAGGCGCTGGCCGGCAAGCAGCACGCGACCATCAGCCTCAAGCCCACCCAGCTGGGCATCAACGAGAGCGTGGCCTACTGCCAGGAGAACCTCAAGCGCATCGCCGCCGCCGCGGCGCCCCACGGCCTTCGCATCACCCTGGACATGGAGGACCGGAACTTCACGGACCGCACCCTTGAGATGTTCCGGGCCGTGCGGGACGAGTTCGACAATTTCGGCACCGTGCTGCAGAGCCGGCTCTTCCGCACCACCGACGACATCCGCGCCCTGCACGCCAAGCCGTGCCGGGTCCGCATCTGCATCGGCATCTACCGGGAGCCCGCCACCGTGGCGCTCCAGGACAAGCCGGCCATGAAGGAAAAGCTCTTCGAGCACGTGCAGCTGCTGCTCGACGAGGGGCACTTCCCCGAGATCGCCACCCACGACGAGGCGCTGGTGCGCCGCTGCATGGCCTACCTGGACAAGCGGGGCGTGCCCAAGGACGCCTACGAGTTCCAGATGCTCCTGGGCGTTCCCCGCACCGACCTCCAGCGGGAGATCGTCCGCCGGGGCCAGGTGGTGCGCCTCTACGTGCCGTTCGCGGAGGAGTGGAAGTACGCCGTGCGCTACCTGAAGCGCCGCCTGGCCGCGAATCCCGCCATGGCGGTGATGGTCGCCAGGAACCTGTTCGGGCGAAAGCTCTCCGGCCCGGCGGCCTGAGAATTTCCACCCGCCGCCAAGCTCCCCGCCCCGAGGGGTTGGCGCGGGCGCGGCGGCCCAGGCCCGCGGATGGCCCTTTACGGCGCGCCGCCGAGGCCAATCCTGGTACCCGAAGGGTGGGTTCCGGGAGGGGGACGTGGGCGAGGCGGAGGACAGCCGGGACGGGTCCGCAAGTCCCGGCGCCGGGGGCAAGGGCGGCGCCGGGAGCCCGCCGGTGGCGTTCCCGGTGGTGGGCATCGGCGCTTCCGCCGGGGGCCTGGGCGCCTTCACGGACTTCTTCGGCGGGATGCCGTCCGACCAGAACCCGGGCATGGCCTTCGTCCTCGTGCAGCACCTGGCCCCCGACCACGCGAGCATCCTCGCCGAACTGGTGCGGCGCACCACCCGCATGCCCGTCAGCGAGGCCACCGACGGTCTGAGGGTGCGCCCCAACCACGTCTACACCATCCCGCCCGATCGCGACCTGGTCCTCGCGCAGGGCGCGCTCCACCTGCTGCCGCCCGAGGCGCGGCGGGGCCTGCGCCTTCCCATCGACCGGTTCTTCCGCACCCTGGCGCGGGAGCAGCAGGACCGGGCCATCGGCATCATCCTTTCCGGGACGGGCAGCGACGGGGCGGAGGGGCTGCGGGCCATCAAGGCCGCCGGGGGCCTGGCCATGGTCCAGGACCCGGGAACGTCCCAGTACGACGGCATGATCCGCAGCGCCCTGGACACGGGGGTGGTGGACTTCGCGGTTCCGCCCCGGGAGATGCCTTCGCGGCTCCGGGTCTACGCCGAACGCGCCCTCGCCGTGACGGACCTGCCCATGCCCGCCCAGGCGGCGGCCGCGGGGGACGGGCTCCGGCGGATCTGCGACCTGCTGCGCGCCCAGGTGGGCCATGACTTCTCCCACTACAAGGCGAGCACCCTCCTGCGCCGGGTGGAGCGGCGCATGGCCGTGAACGAGCTGGATTCGCCGGACGCCTACGCGGACCTGGTGCAGCGGGACGACGGCGAGGCCCGGGCGCTGTTCCGCGACCTGCTCATCGGGGTCACGGGGTTCTTCCGGGACGCCGGGGCCTTCGGGGCGCTGGAAGCGGACGCGGTGCCCGGGCTCTTCGCCGCCAAGGCGCCCGGCGCCGCGGTGCGGGTCTGGGTCGCCGCGTGCGCCACCGGGGAAGAGGCGTATTCCATCGCCATCCTCCTGCAGGAGCAGGTCGAGAAGCTGCCCCAGCCGGTCCCGGTGCAGGTCTTCGCGACGGACATCGACGAGCGGGCCATTGAAAAGGCGCGCCTGGGCGTATTTCCCCCGTCCATCGCGGAGGAGGTCACGCCCGAACGCCTTGCCCGGTTCTTCCTTCCGGAGCCCGACGGCAGGTACCGGATCCGCAAGGCCGTGCGGGAGATGCTCGTGTTCTCGGTGCACGACGTCATCCAGGATCCGCCCTTCTCGGGGATCGACCTGCTCAGCTGCAGGAACCTCTTCATCTACCTCACGGGGGAGCTGCAGAAAAAGCTCCTGTCGAAGTTCCACTTCGCCCTGGCCCCGGGCGGCGCCCGGGAGGGAAACCCCGCGGCCTGGGCGGAGCGGACCCTGCTCGCGCACCATTCCCAGGCCGCCGTCCTGGTGGATCTCCAGGGCGACATCCACTACGTCCTCGGCCGCACCGGGCTGTTCCTGGAGCCCGCCGCGGGCGGGTCCGCCATGAACATCCTGACCATGGCCCGGGAAGGCCTGGGAGCGGCCCTGGCCGAAGCCCTGTGCTCGGCCGGCGCGCACGGCCGGGTGGTGCGGCGCGAGGGCCTCCGGGTGCGGACCGCCGGTTCCTCCTACACCGTGAACCTGACGGTCCGGCCCGCCCTCGACGCGCGGGGGGAACCCTCCACGACCCTTTTCCTGGTGCTCATCGAACCCGAACCTGGCGCCGGCGGGGGGACCGGCGCCCCGGACGAAGCCCCGGGCACGAGGGATGACTTCATCCGCAACCTCCAGGAGGAAATGCGCACGTCCACCGAGGAACTCCGCTCGGCCAACGTGGAGATGCAGTCGATGAACGAGGAGCTCCAGTCCAGCAACGAGGAGCTGGAGACCTCCAAGGAGGAGCTGCAGTCCATCAACGAGGAGCTGGCCATCGTCAACGCCGAGCTGCAGGCCAAGGTGGCCGGCCTGGCCCGCCTCAACAACGACATGAACAACTTCCTGGCCGGCACCGGGGTGGCCACCGTGTTCGTGGACCACCACCTGCGAATCGTCCGCTTCACGCCCGGGGCGACGGAGATGATCAACCTGCTGGCGGTGGACGTGGGCAGGCCCCTGGCGCACATCGCCAACAACCTGGTGGGCTACGGCCGCATGGAGCAGGACGCCCGGGACGTGCTGAGCGACCTGGTCCCCAGGGCGGCCGAGGTGCGGACCACGGGCGGCGCCTGGTTCATGATGCGCCTGCGGCCCTACCGCACCCTGGACAACGTCATCGAGGGCGTGGTCATCACGTTCGCCTCCATCACCGAGCAGAAGGAGGCCCAACGGAAATGGCAGGCGGGCCAGGAGGAGCTGGATGCCATCCTGGACCGCCTGGACAGCCCGTTCCTTCTCCTGGAGGCGGCCCAGGTGGGCGACCCGCCGGAGGATCTGCGCATCCACCGGGCCAACCGGGCCCTGGCGGCGCGGCTGGGCGCCTTCAAAGGGAACCTGCGGGGCCGGCGGCTCCGGGAGGTGTGGCCCCGGGGCGCGTTCTCCTGGTTCGCGGCGTGCCGGCGGGTGCTGGCGGGCGGCGCCGCCGAGGTCGTGGAGGACGGCGGCGAGCCCGTCCAGGTCTTCCGTCCGGGGGCAGGCACGGCGCGGTGCTGCGTCCTTTTCCAGCGCCCCGGGGATGGGGAACCCGCACCGGCCCCCGGGGCATCTTCCTGGGGTGGCGGAGGGAACGGGGATGGCGGCCAAC
>DBMS01000027.1 GCA_002297665.1 Holophagaceae bacterium UBA692
CGATCATCACGTTCTCGGCCCGGTCCTTGGCCGAGGCGGCCAGGGCGTCCCGGGCCAGCGCATCCTCAGCGCCGGTCGCGCCCCGGGGGGCGGTGCCTTTCATCGGCCGGGAGACGATCCGCTCGCCCTGCCGTTCCAGAAACAGCTCCGGCGACAGGGACAGGATGGCACCCGCGTCGTGCATCACCACCCCGCCACAGCCCACCGGTTGGCGGGCACACAGGTCGGCGTAGAGGCGCAAGGGGTGGCCGATCAACCGGCCCGTGTAGGGAAAGGTGAAATTGACCTGGTAGCAGTCACCGGCGGCAATGTACTCACGGATGCGCTGAACCCCGCGCCAATAGGGCATCTCCGCCATGCCTGGCTGGAGATCGGCCACCAGCGCGGCGATTAGGGCATGCATCTCGGAGACCCGCGTCCGTAGTGCCTTTCCGGCCAGGGCTTCGCGCAGGGCGGCCCGGTCGGCGGCGGTGCGGAAGGGCGGATCGACCCGGGTCAGGTTGTTGAAGAAGCCGATGTCGTCGTCGGTGAGGTGCAGGTGGTGCACCGCCACGTCGGCGGACAGGGGCAGGCCCTGGGCCCGGGCGGCGCGCACCAGGGCCAGGGCGCTGGCGCCGTCGCGGGAGACGCCGCAGGCCGCGCGCAATTCGGGCAGGGCGGCGTGGTGCCCGTGCCAGCCCAGGACCATGGCCAGGCAGGCCGCGCCGCATTCGGTGGCCTCCATCTGGGGCACGAACGCCACCCGGCGCCTCCGCCTCACGCCAGCCACTTCCGCAGAGGTTCCAGAACCAGGGTGATGAGGCGCTGGCGGCGCAGGGTGAACCGCGCGTTCATCAGCATGCCGGAACGCAGGGGCACTCCGGCCCGCTTCGCCGCGGCCGCGTCCAGCAGGTCCATCTCGGCCCGGAAGGCCGGCCCCGCCAGGGCCTGGGCCTCGCCCAGGGCCTCGGCCACCTCGAAGGGCGAGGCCAGGTCGGAGCTGATGCGGCGCACCCGGGCCCGCACGGTGCCGTATTCGGCGTAGGGCAGCTGGTCCATTTCCAGGCGGGCCTCGTCGCCTTCCTTGAGGAAGGCCCGGTCCTTCTCCGCCAGGAAGCACACGGCCCGCAGGGGCAGGTCCTGGGGCACCACCTTGCCCAGGGCCCGGCCGGGGGCGACCACGTCCCCGGGGCGCACCAGGAGCGCCTCCACGACGCCGTCCCGGGGCGCCCGCACCTCGGTCTGGGCCAGGGCGTAGGCGAGGCTCCGTTCCCGGGTCTCGGCCTCGCGGATGGTGCGGGCGCGCGACCACAGGCAGTCCTGGCGCTGGTGCTCCAGGTTGGCCAGCTCCTGGCGGGCGAGTTCCAGGGCCTGCTCCAGGGCGCCCAGGGTGCGCTGGGCCTGGGCCTGGGCCTCCCGGGCCTCGTCGGCCTGGGCGCGGCTGAGGATCCCCTCCCGCTCCAGCACCTGGCTTGCCCCGAGGCGCTGGTCGAAGCGGGCCACGCTCAGGCCCTGGTTGGCGATCTGGTCCTCCAGCCGGGCCATGCGCGCCTTGAGGTTCAGGCACTGGCGGTCCCAGGCCAGGTCCTGGCTCCGGTTGGAAGCCCGGTAGTGACCGCGCACCGCCTGGGCGCCCTGGCGCGCCTCGAACAGCCGCGCCTGCACTCCCGGCGCGTCGATGCGCGCCAGCAGGTCCCCGGCCCGCACTTCCTGGCCTGAGCGGACGCGCACCTCGGCCACCGTGCCCTCCACCTGGCAGAGCAGCATGGGGATGCCCGCCTCGGGATGGAGGATGCCCCGCCCCCGGCCGTTCACCTCCACCCGGCCCACGCAGGCCAGGACCAGCAGCGCGCCGAGGGCGGCCAGTAGGATCCAGAGGAGGATCCAGGTCCAGGGCGGCGAGACCCGCGCCAGCGTGCGTCCCTCCTCCAGGTCCAGGTAGTGTTCCAGGGCCTCGGGGCGAAACAGGCCGCTTCCTTCATCCATCGCAATCTCCCAGGGAGGCCCCGCGGACCGGACTTCCACCGCTTCGTGGGCCGATCCGGGGGAAAGTTCTGGGCGCATGGGGAGAACCTTCGGGGCCCAGGCGCCACGTGGGGGGAGCCGGGGCGAACCGCTCCTGCGCGAGGAGGCGCCATGAAACGATCCGAGCTCCCCTTTCCCTTCAGGTTTGCGCAGACTCCTCTCCCCTTCGAGGACCGTGCGGATTGGCGGCGGCTTCCGACGCTCAAGGGGTTGTCCCGGATGAGCGAGGAGGATCTCGCCCTCGCGAAGGGCGGGATCGCCTGCGGCTTGACCGCGGTGCACACGACCGGGGCCATCACCAACTTCGGCGGGCGACCCGACTCCACCCCGCCCGACACCACCCACATCCTGGACAACCGGTGACCCGGGTCCTGGTGGTCACGGACGCCCAGGACGACACGGCCAATGCGGTCGTGGCGGCCCTTCAGCGGCGGGGAACGCCCTGGGCAAGGCTGAACCTCGCCGAATTCCCGGAACTCGCCAGGATCACCTTTGATCCCCTGGAACCTTCCGGATGCGAAATCAAGGATTCCGACGGGGATCACGTGACCCTGGACCAGATCACGGCCGCCTGGATCTGGCATCCGCAACCGTTCCGTCCCTTGCCGGGGCTGGAAGCGGCCGAGGCCGCCTTCGTCGACGAGGCCTGCCGATGCGCCTGGCGCCTGCTGGGCGAGTGGCTGGAGGACCATGTCTTCGTGGTCAACCGTCCCGGGGCGGAGCGGCGCGCAGACGACAAGGGTCTGCAGTTGCGCAAGGCAGCCGCAGTGGGCTTGGCCATTCCGGAGACGCTCGTGACGAATGATCCGGACCGGGCCAGAGCCTTCTGCTCAAGCCACGCCGAGACGGTCTTCAAGCTTCTGAACCGGCCTCGGATCGACTACGGGGACCGGGCCGCCTGGATCGGGACCCGGCTCCTGGATTCCGGAGACCTGGACGCCCTGGATACGCTTCGCCACTGCCCGGGCATCTTCCAGCGGAGGATTCCCAAGCGCTTTGACCTGCGGGTCACGGTGGTGGGAGATCGCCTCTTTCCGGTGGAGATCCACTCCCAGGACGATCCACGGGCCATGGTGGACTTCCGCCTTGCCCTTGCGGAGGATCCGGCGGCGCTGCTCCACGCCGTCCACGATCTTCCCGCGGAGGTGGCCGGGCGGATCCGGGTTCTCATGCGAGACCTTGGATTGGTTTTCGGCGCACTCGATCTGGTCGTGACGCCCGCGGGGGATTACGTTTTCCTGGAGGTGAATCCCTCGGGACAGTTCGGGTGGATCGAGGGCCAAACGGGCCAGCCCATCAGTGGCGAACTGGTGGGGATCCTGGAACGGGGTCGGCCTTGAGACCCGCCCGCATCCTGATCCTGGTCCTGGCCGCGGCTCTGCCGGGGCGCCCCGAGGACGCAGACGCGGAGATCCGCCGGCTTCTGGCCGAGGACCAGGCCTGCCGGGTTTCCGGGGCCTGCGATGAGCCTTCAAGGGCCCAGCAGTTCATGCGGGAGGACAAGATCCGCCGCTGCCGGGCGGCCCTGGCCTACCTTCAGGACCGGATCCGCGACCCCCACACCTACCATGACGTCTCGGTGATCTTCCAGCACGGCGACACGGTGGACGACACCCTCGTGGCGCGCGAGCTGGGCCTTCTTTCGGCCTTCCATGGGCGAAGTTCGGGCATCATGGCCTGCGCCGAGGACCGGCTGCTGCAGCGTTTGCGGCTGCCCCAGCGGTTCGGCACCCAGTACCGCGGAGGGCCTGCGCCCCGCCTGGACCTGCGGGAGGTGGACCGGGGACCCTGGGCGGTGACGGACAGCCTTCGCCTGGATTGCATGGTCCCACCCCTGGGGATTGCCGCGGCCCTCGGTCCCGTCCAGGCCGGTCAGGCCGCCTGGCCCGCCATCGAGGCCCACGGCCGGGCCCGGGCCGACGCCACAGGGAAGGCCCCCTGGGAGACCGACCCCGCCCGCAGCGACGTCCGCCCGCGCCTGGACGCCCTGGCCCGGTTCCGCCCCTCGGCCTGGAACCGGGCCCGGATGCGCGGCGAGCTGCTGCGCCTCCATGGTCAGGGCGGGCTGTGGCTTCCCGCGGACTACGCCGACGCGGCCACCCTCCTGCTGGCCTGCGGCCGGGATCCGGTCCACTTCCTCCTGGCCAACGAGTGGGCGGCGGTGTCGGTCATGCGAGGACATGGCGGGGGCTGGGCCGCCTTCGCCCACAGCTGGGACCGGTTCGCCGCCAGCGTGGGGCTGGAGTCGCGGTACGGCAGCGACGGCACGCTCCTGGCGCCCTCGGTGGCGCCGGCCCTGGAGCGCCTTCTGGCCGAGGGTTTCCAATGGCAGGGCAAGCCGGGGAGAGCCGCGGCAATCCGCCCGGGATTTCGAGGGTTGGGCCGAAACGGGACCCAGGAATATCCCTTTTCCAGTCGGGCAGGCCGGGGAGCTTGCGCCCCCGGCCTGCCCGACTAAAGGAAGATTCAATTCATTCTGGCTTTCACCTCAAACAGGCTGTCTCGGCGGTTTCAACTGCCGATTCCAGGCTCAGGCCTCAGGCCGCGGCCTTCCCACCCAGGCGTAGAAGCTCGGCAGGGCCAGGAGGGTGAACAGGGTGCTCGTCACCAGCCCGCCCACCATGACGATGGCCAGGGGGCGCTCCAGTTCGCTGCCGCCGATGCCGAACAGCATGGGCATCAGGCCGAGGATGGCGGCGCCGGCGGTCATGAGCTTGGGGCGCACGCGGCCGAGGCTCGCTTCCTTGAGGGCTTCGTGGAAGGGCAGGCCCGAGGCGGCCAGGTGCTTGGCCTGGGTGATGAGCACCAGGCTGTTCTGCACCGCCACCCCGAACAGCCCGATCATGCCCACGATGGAACTGATGTTCCAGGATTCCCCCGCGAGCCAGAGCGCGAACAGCCCTCCGGCGAAGGCGTCGGGCAGGGTGAGCACCACCACCATGACCTCGCGCCAGCGGCCCAGGGCCAGGTAGAGAAGGCCCACCACCAGGACGAGGGCCGCCCCGATGGCCACGCCGAGGCGCTTCTGGGTTTCCCGGGCCTCCTCGATCTTGCCGCCCAGCTTCACCACGGTGCCACGGGGGAGGGTGATCCCCTTCAGCGCCGATTCGACGCGGCCGGCGGTGCCGCCCAGGTCGCCCGAGGTGCGGACGTTCAGGGCCAGGCGCCTCTGGGCGGCCTCGCGCCGGATCAGGCTCGGCGTTCCCGTCTCCTCGAAGCGCGACACCTGCCCCAGTTCCACCACGCGCCCGTCGTCCAGGACCAGGGGCAGGCGCTTCAGGTTCTCGGGGCTGGTTCGTCCGTCATCCGGGAACCGGACCACGCGCTCGATGCGCTGGGGACCCTCGAAGCGCGGGGCGGTTTCGCAACCCTGGAGCGCGGCCTTCAGGGTCTTCGCCAGCAGGGGCCTGGGCACGTCCAGGCGCCGCAGCGCGTCCTCGTCGGGCACGACGGTCCACTTCGGCAGGGTTCCCGCCCCCTCGGGGGTGACGGAGGCCACGCCGGGCACTTTCGCAAGCGCTTCCTGCACGGCGGGCAAACCCGCCTGCAGCGCGGCCAGGTCGGCGTTGAAGAACTTCACCTGGATATCCGCGGGCGTGCCGCCGATGCCCTCGGCGATGCGCAGCTGCATGGGGGTGGTCAGCTCCACCGGGTAGGGGAGTTCCTCCGCCAGTTCCGCCACCTCCTTCTGGACCTCGGGCGTGCGGCGCCGGCCGTCCAGGACCACCAGCACGTCCGAGATGGTGTGGGGCATGGGATCCTCGGTCAACTCGGACCGGCCCGTGCGCCGGTAGACCGACGCCACGCCCCGGAGGCGCACCAGCTTCTGCTCGAGCTGGCCGTTGGCCTCGTCCACGGCGGCGAGGCTGGTCTCGGCGGGAAGGAGGCTGTTGAGCAGCACCGCGCCTTCGTCCAGGGTGGGCAGGAAGTTGGTGCCCAGGTTCATGGCCAGCCAGAGGCTCGGGACCGTCAGGCCCAGCGCCAGCACGCGGACGATGGCGCCGTGGCGCATGGCCCATTCCAGGCACGGCCGGTAGAAGCGCTTGAGCACCTTCACGATCCCCGGTTCCTCAAGCCGGGAGCCCGGGGGCAGGAACCGCTCCACGAGGGCGGGCACCAGGGTGAAGCTCAGGATGAGGCTGAGGGTCATGGCGGAGGCGATGGCCACGGCCAGGGGCGCGTAGAGGCGCCCCGCGAGGCCGCCGATGGCCAGCAGGGGGATGAAGACGGCCAGGATCACCATCACCGCGGTGAGGATGGGCACGCCCACCTCGGCCGCGGCCCGGGTGAGGGCGACACGGCGGGGCTCCAGGTGGTCCCGGTGCGCGTGCAGGCGGTGGGCCAGGTTCTCCACCATGATCACGGCGGCGTCCACCAGCAGGCCCACGGAGATCGCCAGCCCGCCCAGGGTCATGGCGTTCAGGCCCAGGCCCGCTGCCCGCAGGGGCAGCGCGGCGCCCAGGGTGGCCAGGGGGAGCACGGCGATGACGATCAGGGCGCCCCGGAGGTTGCCCAGGAGGACCACCAGCACCAGGGCCACGAAGAATCCGCCCAGGAGGAGGGCCAGCGTCACGCCGTCCAGGGCGTGGTTGACCAGGTTCCCCTGGTCGTACATCAGGGTCAGCTCCATGCCCTCGGGCAGGCTCCGCCGGAGTTCGTCCAGGGCCTTCCGGGTGTCCCGGGCCACGGTCAGCACCTCGGCCGTGGGCTGCTTGACCACCCGCAGGCTGACGTCCTCGTGCCCCTGGTGGCGGGCCAGGCCGCGCCGGAAGGCCGCGCCTTCGCGGACGTCGGCCACGTCGCCCAGGAGGATCGATCCCCGGGGCGTCTTGAGCCTCAGCTTTTTCACGGCCTCGGGTCCGGCCGCCAGGCTCGCGACGGTCATGAACCAGCCCTTGTCCTGGATCTCCATGACGCCGGCGGCGCTGTCCTGGTTGCTTCCCTCCAGCGCCTGGACCACCTGGTCCAGGGTCACGCCCTGGAGCCGCATGCGCTCAGGCTGGACGATGACCTGGAGCTGGCGCTCCTCGCCCCCCAGCCGTTCCACGCGCGCCACGCCGGGCACGGCCTGGAGCCGGGGAATGAGCACCCGCTCCGTCTGGTCCCGCAGCGTCATGGGGTCCGTGGCGGGCCCTTCGAGGACGATCTCCATGATCTCCTGGAGCCGCCCGGCCGCGCTGGACATGAGGGGCGCCCGGGTGCCGTCCGGGAAGCCGCCGGTCACCCCGGAAAGGCGCTCGGCGACCAGCTGCCGGGCCTTCCAGGGGTCCGTGTCCCCTTCGAAGGCCACCACGACTTGAACGACCTCCGCCTGCACGGTGCTCACCACCCGCTGGACGCCGGGCAAGCCGCCGATGGCCTGCTCGATGGGTTGGGCCACCGTGAGTTCCAGCTCGGTTGCGGCCCGGCCGGGGCTCTGGATGAGGAGGTTGAGGCTGGGAAGCGTGAGGTCGGGAAAGAGGTCCCGCTTGAGGGTGAGGAAGCTGGCCACGCCGGCCGCGGCCCAAACCAGGGCCAGGGCGAAGACCCAGCCCTTGCGGGGCAGCATCCAGTCGAACCAAAGGCGGATCGGCGTGCGGTGATGGGGCGCGGCGTGGCCGCGCGGTGCCTCTTCGTTCCTATCAATGGTCATGGCTCTCTCCCCCGCTCCTGCGCTTGATCTGGAGGGACTTCAGGAGGTAGGCGCCTTCGCCCACCACCGTCTCACCGGGCTTGACCCCTTCGAGCACCATCACGTCGGTGCCCAGTTCGGGGCCCCGGCGCACCGGGCGGAATTCCGCCTCCTCGCCCTCCTTCACGAAGACGCCCCAGGTGCCTTCCACCTGCTGCAGGGCGCCCTGGGGGAGGACGACCGTCGTGGCCAGGGGCACCCGGACTTCCAGCGGGGTGCCTGGGAGGGGCAGGGGGCCTCCCGACAGCCGCAGGCGGTAGCTCAGGCGCCGGGTATCGGCGGTGAGCGTCATGGGGACCCCTTCGAGGCGGGCGACCCAGCGCTGGCCGTCGGATTTCCGGACCTCGGTGGTGGTTCCGGGCCGCCAGTTCTGCGGCGCGGGAAGGGGAAGCTCCAGGCGGGCGATGGCCGCGGCGGCGGCCTGGAAGCCGCCCAGGTCCTGGCCGGCCTCCACTCCCTGGCCCAGCTGGACCCGGTAGGCCGACACGGTGCCGGCCCTGGGGGCCCGCACGACCAGGGTGGCCCCCGCGGCTTCCGGCCTCTGGCCCCGGGCCTCCAGGGCGAGCCGGGCGGCGTCCTCATCGGCCCTTGCGGTGGCCGCATCGCTCCGGGCCGCCTCCAGGTCGCGCCGG
>DBMS01000293.1:0-22067 GCA_002297665.1 Holophagaceae bacterium UBA692
GGCCGAGCCCGAGGCCGCCGCCGCCGCGCCCGCCGCTCCCGCCGCCCCCGCCGCCAAGGCCAAGAAGTAGCTTGTTCGTCCTCGTCCCCTTGGGCAACCCCGGGGAGGCCTACACGGCCACCCGGCACAACCTGGGACGCCTCATGCTCCAGCGCTGGATGGAAGCGCACTGCCCGCACCCCGCGGTCGTGCACACCTTCGGCACTGGAGCTTTGTATCGTCTGGGCCACCCCTTCCTGGCCCTGGTGCCCGGCACCTACATGAACCTGAGCGGCCAGGCCTGCGCCGAGGCCGCCAAGGCCGGCTTCGAGCCCGCGCGCATGGTCCTCCTGCACGACGACAAGGATCTCCCCCTGGGCGAGGGCCGCTACCGCCTCACCGGCAGCGACGGCGGCCACAACGGCCTGAAATCGGTGTTCAGCCACCTGGGCACCCAGGACATTCCCCGCCTGCGCCTGGGCATCGGCCCCTACCCGCGCCCCCTGGTGGACTTCGTCCTGGGGGAGTGGACCGACGAGGAATGGGAGGTCATCGACCGCATGGACGAACCCTTCGCGGCCTTCATGAAGCTGCTTTCGGAAGCCGAGGACGCCGGGGCCCTGGCCGGACGCGCGGGATTCAAGGTTTCGGCTTGAAAAACATGCCCTTTCCTGGGATGCTGATCCTTCGCGTCCCCACCGGGGGACCTCCTTGCTCCGGATCCCATCCGGGGCTTCACATCCACGAGGAGGAATGATGCGTCGCTATGAGACCATCTTCATCGCCTCCCCTACGTTGACTGACGAACAGGCTGAAGAGCTTGTGAAGCACTTCGAGGGGATCATTGCCGAGCAGGGTGGCGAGCTGCTCAAGACCGAAAAGTGGGGCCGCAAGAAGCTGGCCTACGAAGTGCAGAAGTTCAGCGAGGGCTACTACACCCTGTTCGACATGAACGCGGGTTCCACCCTCATCGCCGAGCTCGAGCGGCGCTTCCGCAACCACGATTCCGTCATCAAGTATCTGTCGGTCCGCATGGACGAGCAGACCAAGGCCGCGGAGCGCCAGAAGGTTCGCTACGAGCGCGAAGGCCGCCGCAAGGCCCAGGCCGGTATCAAGGAACGCACCCTTGAAGAGGTGATGGGATGAAGCGTCGCACGGACGGAAAAGGCAAGCCCAAGAAGAAGAAGGTATTTGGCGGTCGGCGCAGCAAGTTCTGCAAGTTCTGCGTCGAGAAGTCCACCTTCATCGATTACAAGGACGTGAAGACCCTCGGCGGGTTCACCCCCGAGCGCGGCAAGGTCCTGCCCCGCCGCACCAGCGGCGTGTGCGCCCTCCACCAGCGCATGCTGGTCGAGGCCATCAAGCGGGCCCGCAACATCGCCCTGCTGCCCTTCGCCACGGACTAGAGAAGTTCAAGCAAGCCTCCGGGAGCCCCCGGGCGGATCCTTCCGCCCTGGGGCTCCTGGCCGTTTTCCGCTAGAATGGCCGGATGAGCGAAACCAAGCCCCTGCCCAAGCTGCCGGCTCCCCTTCGGGGCGCCAAGGCCTTCAACGCCTGCTGGAAGCCGGTGCTCCTCAACTGGCTCGTGCCGGGCCTTGGCTACTGGCTCATCGGCGAGAAGGGGCGGGCCAAGGCGCTCCTTTCCGTCTCCGCCGTCTTCCTCTTCCTGGGCTTCCTTCAGCTGCAGTACGGCGCGGTCGACGGCATCAAGGGCGGCGTCTACGTGCCGCAGCTGGTTCCCCTCCAGTGGATGCCGACGCTGGGCGCCGCGGCCACGGCCGGAGCCGGCCCCGTCTACGCCGTCTTCGGGTTCCTCTTCGGCGGGGTGGGCACCGAACCCGTGCGCAACCTGGTGCAGGAGTACGGCGCCTCGTACGTCATGGTCACCGGCCTGCTGAACTGGCTGGCCTGCTTCGACATCTTCGACCGCACCACGGGGCGCTGGGTGTGGCGCCTCCCCCAGGACGAGCAGGAAGCCCTGGCCGGGAAGGACGCACCGGACGCCAAGTGACGTCCAGCCTCTTCACCCGCCACTTCATCCTGGTCTCCGCGATCACTTTCGTCACGTTCTTCGCCGCGTTCCAGCTCTTCCCCACCGTGCCGCTGCGCCTCCTGGAACTGGGCGCGACCATCGCGGAATCCGGGCGCTTCATGACGGCCTTCACCGCGGGTTCCGCCCTGGGGGCGCTGTTCACCGGTCCCTTCGGAGACCGCGTGGGGCAGCGGCGCATGGTGGTGTCCTGCGCCGTCGGCTTCGGACTGTTCCTGGGCGCCTACGGGCTGCTTCACGCGCGGTGGGCCTTCTACGTCCTGGCCTTCCCCCATGGGGTGGTGTGGTCGGGGCTGCTCACGGCCACCATGGCCACCCTGGGGCACGTGCTGCCCGCGGACCGCAGGGCCGACGGCATGTCGCTCTACGGGCTGGCCAGCCCCGGCGGGGTGATCTTCGGCCCCGTGGTGGGACTGGCGGTCTACGCGCGGTTGGGCTTTCCCGCCATGACGGCCATCCTGGCCGTCCTCTTCGGGGTGCTGGGCGTGCTGTCCCTCAGCCTGCCCCCGGACCGGGCGAACCTTGAACATCGGCCGACCTTTTCCTGGCCGGACCGGACCCTCCTCGCGCCCTGCCTGGTCTTTTTCGCCACGGCCCTGGGCTACGGCGCCCTGGGCACCTACACGGCCCAGGAGGCCATCAAGCAGGGGTTCCCGCCCCTGTTCGGCGTGCTCCCCACGGACGCAGCCTTCCTGTCGTGCATGGCCATCGGGATGGTCGTGATGCGCATCTTCATGACCCGCGCGGGTTTCGGCGCGAGGCCCACGCGCCTGTTGCCCGGCATGCTCCTGGCGGCGGGGGCGGGGCTCGCCCTCCTCGCCCTGATGCCCGGCGGGGCCAGCCGCCACGCGCTGTCCGCCCTCCTCTACGGCGGCGGCTACAGCATGGTCCACACCCTCCTCAACGCCCACGTCCTGGAGGTCACCCACCCCGACCGCCGGGGCGCGGCGTTCGGCACCACGCTCTTTTCCTTCGATTCGGGCATCGGCATCGGCTCCCTGCTCATCGGCGGCGTCATCGGCTGGGGCTGCCGGCACCTGGGAGCCCACGGCTACCGCCTGGGATGGGCCGTGGCGGCCCTCTTCGCCCTCGCGGCCCTGCCGCTTTCACGGCGCCTGTTGCGCGAATCCGCCGACCTGGCGGGATAGAACCTCCAGACTTCCTGAGGAAGGCCGTCCATGCCCCGAACCAAGCTCCGGCTCCTGGCCGCCCTCCTCGTGCTGCTGGCGGCCCTGTTCGGGCTTCTGCGCCTGGCCTTCCTGCTGCGCTTCGGCGGCGCGGAAGGCTTCTCCCCGCACGCGCTCTACATCGGCCTGAAGTTCGACGCGCGCCTGGCGGCGATCCTCCTGCTGCCCGCGCTGCTGCTCCTCAAGGGCGGCGACCCCGGGCGCCCGGCCCGCCCCGCCCTGGGGGCCCTGACCCTGGCCGCGGCGCTGTGCGTCTACGCGGGCCTGATCCTGGTGGCCATGGTCGACACGGTGGAGGCCCGGAAGTGGCTCTACGGGTTCCTGGTCCTCGCGGGGCTCCACCACGGCCTCTGCCGCGGCTACGGCCTTGGCGCCAGGTCCGCGCGGCGCATCTGGGCCGCCTACGCCCTGGCCGCCCTGTTCCTCGTGCTCATGGCCTACGTGGTCGACTTCGTGGCGTACGCCTACATCCACACGCGGCTCAACGGCACCCTGGCGATGTTCCTGGAGAACGCCGGCACCAGCCTGCGGATGGTCTGGCAGAGCTATCCCGTGGTCCGCATCGCCCTGGCCCTTTGCGCCGTCATGGCGCTGGCGGCCTGGGGCCTGCGGGCCCTTTCGCGCAGGCTGGAGCTGACGGCCCCCGTGCCCCGCGGCCGCAAGGCCCTCCACGCCCTGGCGGCCTTGGGCCTCCTGGCGCTCATGTGGGGCCGGTGGTCGGCGTATCCGCTGCGCTGGGCCGAAGCCTTCGAGATCCCGGGCGCCTTCCAGGCCCACCTGGCCCTCAACCCCGTGCTGTTCTTCCTGGAGACGCGACGGGACATGGACGGGGGCTACGACCTGGAGAAGGTGCGGGAGACCGCGCCGGCCATGGCGGCCTACTTCGGCATCCCCGCCGCCGTGGACGCCGGGGGCCTGCCCACCCTTCGCCGCGAAGGCGTCCCCAGGCCCCTGATCGACCCGGCGCTCCGCCCCAACGTCGTCTTCATCCAGCTGGAGAGCTTCGCCTCCTTCAAGACCGGCATCCAGGGCAACCCCCTGGACCCCACGCCGTACTTCGACCGCCTCTGCCGCGAGGGCATCTTTTTCGACCGGTTCTTTGTAGCCATGGAGAACACCAGCCGCAGCATGTTCGCGACGCTCTTCGGGGTGCCCGACGTGAGCGCGGTGGAGAACGCCACGCGCAACCCGCTCCTCCTCGACCAGGGCACCGTCCTCTCCCACCTGGACGGGTACGCCAGGACCTTCTTCCTGGGCGGCAGCGCCAACTGGGCGCAGATCCGCGGCGTGCTCAAGAAGAACTTCCCGGGGCTGAGGATCCGCGAGGAGGGCTCGTTCCGCAGCCCCGTGGTGGACGTGTGGGGGATCAGCGACGCCGACCTCCTGCGGGAGGCCGCGGAAAGCCTCCGGGCCCAGCCCGCGCCCTTCTGGAGCTACATCCAGACCTCGGGAAACCATCCGCCCTTCACCATTCCCAAGCACCTCAAGGACTTCCGCAAGGTCGCGCTGGACGAGGCGAGCCTGGCCCGGGGCGGCTTCACCGGCAACGACGAGTTCAACGCCGTGCGTCTCATGGACCACAGCCTGGAGGCGTTTTTCGAGGCGGCGCGCCGGGAGCCCTGGTTCGCCAACACCGTCTTCGTCCTGTGGGGCGACCACGGCCTGCCCCGGGGCACCGAGGACCCGCGCTTCGACGACGCCTTCCGCAACGACGTGGACACCCGCTTCGGGGACCTCAAGCTGGCCATCCACAACGTGCCCCTGCTCATCTACGCCCCCGGCCTCCTCGCGCCGCGGCGCGTGCACGCGGTGGCCACGCAGATGGACCTGCTTCCCACCCTCTCCAGCCTCCTGGGCGTCCCATGGCGCACCGCCACCCTGGGCAAGGACGCGCTCGATCCCGCCTTCCAGGAACGCTCGGCGGCGTTCACCTTCACCACGTTCCGCAGGCCCCCCCGCATCGGGCTCCTGCAGGGCGACTGGTACCTCACCGTGGACCCCGGGGGGCGCGCCCAGCTGTTCCGCACCGACACCCGGGACCCCCGGGACCATGCGGCCTCGGAGCCCGCGCGGGTCGAGCGCATGCGCGCCCTGGCCGAAGGCTTCCACCAGTGGTCGAAGTTCCTCCTGTCCCACAACAAACCCCTGGAGAACCGGCCCTGAAGCCCTGGCAATTCATTGCATTCCGGGCCGATCGGCGCGAAAATAAACAGAAAGAGGTTTGACATGGATGGAATCCGACCTGGCGCGTGCATGACCTGGAAACCCGCGGGAGGAGGCCTTTCGGCGCTGGTGACCGTGGTCGCCCTGGACCTGGACCGGGACCGCGTCCAGGTGCACGTGAGGAAGGCCTCGACCGGAGCCTGCGCGGCGCACTGGGTGGACATGGCCGCCCTGTCGGAAGCGGGGGCGGATGCGCATCCTTGCGCCTGCGTGGAGAAGCCCCACGAACCCCATGAGCCCAATGAGAACCATGCCGCATAGGGCCGCATAGGGCCGCCTAGGCGATCCTACTTGCTGACCTGGAAGGCATCCCAGCTGGCGTAGATCCAGTCCACGATCCGCGGCATCCAGGCGTCGAAGTCGTGGGTTCCCTTGGGGTCGAGGGTCAGGGGGATGGAGTCGGGCAGCAGCTGCAGGTTCTGGGTGGGCGGCACCAGGGTGTCCTCCTGCCCGTGGAGCACGCGCCATTCGGGGCGGGAGGCCGCGCGCTGGATGGCGTCGGGGGTCAGCTGCGACCAGGGGGCGCACACCGAGAGGCGCAGGGGGGACGGCGCGAAGGCCGACAGGAGGCCGCCGAAGCTGAAGCCCACGGTCAGGTGGGGCACCCGCGTGCCCAGGAACGCGTTCATCTCGTCCCAGGCCTGCACGAAGACGCGGTCCATGGGCTTGCCCTCGGGGGGCAGGTGGACGGCCTGGAGGGTGGGGCGGAGGAAGACGGCATGTTCCCATCCCCCCTCCTGAAGGCGTTCTTCCAGGAGCTTTACGGTCCCGAGACCGCTTCCTCCCAGGCCATGGAGAAGGAGTATGGAGGAAGGTGCCGGCATAGACGTTCATCATGCCACAGTCCCGGGGCAGGTGGCCACCTTTGCCCCGCCAGCCCTAGCGCTCCATGGCGGCCGCTTGTCAAAAAAGAGGAAAGAGAGCCGCGCGGCTCCCTTTCCGACCAGGCTTCCGCGCGGAATCAGGCGCGGCGGTGGACCTTGGTGCCGTTGTGGCTGGCCTGGTCGCGGCACTTGACGATGATCTGGTCGATGTTCACGTGGTCCGGGAGCGCCAGGGACCAGCGGATGCACTCGGCCACGTCGTTGGCGTCCAGGGGCTCCACGCCCTTGTAGACCTCGTCGGCCTTGCCGGCGTCGCGCAGGCGCACCAGGGAGAATTCGGTCACCGCCATGCCGGGGTCCACTTCCGTGATGCGGATGGGCTCCCCGCAGAGCTCCAGGCGAAGGGTGCGGGTGAGGGCCTTGAGGGCGTGCTTGGAGGCGCAGTAGGCGCCGCCGCCCTCGTAGACCCAGTGGCCGGCGGTGGAGCCGATGGTGAAGTAGTGGCCCCAGCCGCTCTTGCGCACATGGGGGAGGGTCGCCTTGAGGGTGCGGATGACGCCTTCCACGTTGGTGTGGAGCATGGCCTGCCAGTCCTCCTCGAGGACGGAGTCCATCCGGTCGGTGCCCCGGGCCAGGCCGGCATTGGCCACCACCACGTGCAGGCCGCCCAGGGCCTCGGCGGCCCCGGCCACGAAGCGCTCCACGCTGGCGGTGTCCCGGGTGTCCAGGGCGCCGGAGAAGGTCCGGACGCCATGTTCGGCGGCCAACGCCTCGGCCAGGGCGCGCACCTTCTCCACGCGCCGGGCGCCCAGGGCCAGGTGGCACCCCTGGGCCGCGAGCAGGCGCGCGGTGGCCTCTCCGAATCCGGAGGAGGCGCCGGTGATGAGGGCGATGGGATGGTCTGGACGCATGGGGGATCTCCGGGTCTGCAGGGGTAGGAATTCAGGATATCCCCGCCGGACAGCAATTTGGGAGGGTCCGCCCGGGGGGCCGGGGCGGGTTCGAAAAAAAACTTAAAATTCCCGTGGATTCTTCGGGAACTTTTCAGATTCCTATATTATTCTCATGGCCGAAACTATTTCTCATCTCCCAACCAGACTCCCGTTCCCGAACGGTTCTGTTCTGGTGCCATGACGCCTCACCTGGGAGACGCGTGGCGATACCCCTCCCCAGGATCATTTTTCTAGGAAGTTGCAATGGCTCAGGGCACCGTCAAGTGGTTCAACGCTGAAAAGGGCTTCGGCTTCATCACCCCCGATGAGGGTGGCGCCGATCTGTTCGTCCACCACACCGCCATCCAGGACCGGGGCTTCCGCACCCTCCAGGAGAACCAGCGCGTGAGCTTCGATGTCGCACAGGGCCAGAAGGGACCCCAGGCCACCAACGTCGTCAAGCTGTAGGACGTGCGGCCCCCTTCCCGGGGGCCGTTCCATGTACGCTTCCCGCCCCCGTTGAACCGGGTTTCGCGCTGGGGTATCATCCCAGGGGTGATCCGCTCTCCGGGCGGGCCATTTCATGTATCCCCGGGAGTTCCGCTCCCCCTGGCGCCTTGGCCTGGCAAGGACCCTGAACTGAAAACCCCAGGCGAGAAGGGGCAGGCCCCCGCAGGAAAGACACCATGTCCGAAGGCACCGTCAAGTGGTTCAACGCTGAAAAGGGTTTCGGTTTCATCACCCCCGATGGGGGTGGCGCCGATCTGTTCGTCCACCATTCCGCGATCCAGGATCGCGGCTTCCGCACCCTCACCGAGAACCAGCGGGTGAGCTTCGAGGTTGCCCAGGGCCAGAAGGGCCCCCAGGCCACCAACGTCGTCAAGCTGTAGGAACGACCGGAACAACGGGAGGGCGGCTGTGACGGCCGCCCTCTTTTTTTGGCATGAAAGTAACCTTGTTGATTCCGGCAATACCCGCCGGTAGTCTTTGCCCAGCGGAAAACCCGCCGGGGAAGGCGAACATGTCGTCTGGCATCGTCAAGAGCTTCAGCGCGCAGAAGGGTTTCGGTTTCATCACGCCCGACGAGGGAGGGCCGGACATCTTCGTCCACCACACGTCAGTGCAGGCGGGCGGATTCAGGACCCTCGACATCAACGCGCGCGTCCAGTTCGAGATCGCCCAGGGCGCCCGCGGACCCCAGGCCATCATGGTGAGCCGGGCGTAGCCGGTTTCCCGGCGGCCCCATATGGACGCGGCCACGCCCAGCGCGTAGGATACCGGATAACGATTCCAGTGGCCTCCGGCCCAAAACCCACGGTCCGCATCCATGCTGCCAAGCCAACGCAGTCTCAGCGATCCGCTCATCCAGCGGCTCTCCCAACTGATCTACCGGTGCCTGGAGGACCTGGGCAGCACGAAGGCCGCGCTCTACCTCAAGGATCCGGACACCGGAGCCTTCGAGCGGGTCTGCCATTACGGCTGGCCCCGCACCCTGCCGCCCCCGGCGCGCATCGCCCCCCAGGACCCGGTGCTGGTGCTCGTGGCCCGGGAGCGCCGGAGCCTTGCGGTCAACGATCCCATCAACTACCCGGAGCTCAAGCCCTTCGGCCAGGGCGCGGCCAACGTGCCGAGGTTCCACCTGTCGCCCATCTACGACCATGGGGAATGGAAAGCCCTGCTCCTCCAGCGGGACCCCTCCAAGGGCGGAACCTACGCCCCCGGGCGGCAGGATGCCGCCGCGCAGGCCATCTGCGAGGAGATCGTCCTGGCCCTCAACACCTTCCCCATCCCCTCCATCCAGCCCGCGCCCGCGCCGGAGCCCGCCCCGGTGGAGGAGGTGCCTGCCCTGCGCGTGCCCGCGCCCCCTTCCGCGGCCATGGTCCAGGTGGAGACGCCGGAGGCCGCGGCGCTCCCCCCGGCGGAGCCCGAGGCCGCCATTCCCGAGCAGCAGACCTTCTTCTGGGAAGCCGCCAGCCTGCTTTGCCTGATGGTCCCCACCGCGGCCGTGGCCCTTCGCCTGCGCGACGCCGCGGAAGCCAGGCCCCTGCTCATCTACAGCCGCCTGCCGCTTTCCGGAGACCTGACGGGGCAGGTGGTGCGGCATGTCCAGGGCCAGGCGCCCCAGGGGCGCGTGAACGAGCTTCGCCCGGTGACCCGGTCCGAATGGACGGACCGGGAGCCCCTCACCGGCCACTTCGCCACCCTGCTGCCGGTGCTTCTGGAAGAGGAAGGCGGGGAGAACCTCCTCATGCTCTTCCGGCAGGAGGACCGTCCCTTCTCCATGCACGAGCAGGAACTCGTGCGCCAGGTGTCCCGGATGCTGGGCTTCTACCTGCAGGAGGCGGACCTCCACGAGCGCTACCATCAGGCCTTCCTGTCCGTGAGCCACCGCATCCTGGCCTCCGCAGATGGCCGGATACCTTCCCTGAAGACCCACAGCATCAACACCGCCGAGCTTTCCAGGGACCTGGCCCGGAAGGTGGACCTGCCCACCTCCGCGGTGGAGGCGGTGAGCATTTCGGCCATCCTCCACGACGTGGGCACCCTCCTCCTGGACTACCGGGTGCTGGACAAGCCCCGCCTCTCCGCGGAGGAACTGGAGAAGGTGCGCCAGCATCCCCTCCTGGCCTCCACGTTCCTGAAGGATCTCTATTTCCCATTTGATGTTCTCCACATCATCCGGCACCACCACGAGCACTGGGACGGCGGCGGGTATCCGGACGGGCTGAAGGGCGACGCCATCCCCATGGGAAGCCGCATCATCCACCTGGTGGAGGCCTACGAGATGATGATTTCCGAAACCCCCTACAGGCCCGCCAAGACCGCGCCCCAGGCGGAGGCGGAACTGGAGCGGCTGGCCGGAATCCAGTTCGATCCGCAACTGGTGGCCCATTTCATCCAGATTCTCAAGACGCGCCGGTGACGCCCGGCTCCGGAGTCCGACGGGCGCCCTGCCGGATCCTGAGTTAAGCTGGGGGCCGGAGGTCCGGATGGCTCGCACGACAACCAGGGAACGGGGCTTCATCCTGGCCATGCTGCTGGCGGTCATCGTGGCCATGGGGGTCCTCCTCACCGCCGTCCTGCCCTCCCTCAAGGCCGAGGTCCAGCGGGACCAGGAGGCCGAGCTCATCTTCCGGGGCGAGGCCATGGCCGCGGGCATCCGCGCCTACCGGGCCAAGACCGGCGGGTACCCGCTCAGCCTCGAGGACCTGGGCAAGATGCGGCCCCCGGTGGTGCGCCGGATCTACAAGGACCCCATGAGCCAGGAAGGGGACTGGGACCTCATCACCGCGGTGCAGGCCGGGGCTTCCGGGGACACCACGGGCCTGCCCATCGTCGGAGTGAAGACGAAGGTCCAGGAAAACAGCTTCCGGATCTACAACGGCAAGACCCTCACCAGCGACTGGGCCTTCTCCGCCGCCGGGAACCTCCTCGGGGTACCCGGGGCTTCCGGGGCCGCCGCCCTCCTGGGCGCCGCCGAGGACGAGACCAAGAAGACCAAGGCCCAGGGCGCTTCCGGGTCGGCCACGACGGGAACCGCCCCGAAATGATCCGGGCCCTCATCGCCTTCCTCCTCCTGGCCCTGCCCGCCGCGGCGGACCTGCCGGCCTGGGGCCGGCGCCTGGAGGCGCGCTCCGTGCGGGCCTCGGCCGGCATCTGGGACCTGCAGACCGGAAAGCTCCTGGAGGGCTACGAGACCGACCGCGCCCTGGTGCCGGCCTCCACCACCAAGGTGCTCTCCACCTACGCCCTGCTCAAGACCTGGAAGCCGGACTACGAGATCGAGACGGAGGTCTGGGGGGACCTGCGAGGCTCCACGGTGACCGGTGACCTCGTCTTCAAGGGGGCCGGGGACCCGCTCCTCACCTCCGAGCGCATCTGGCTGCTGGCCGAGGAGCTCAAGGCCCGGGGCGTCACGGCCGTGAAGGGCCGGGTGCGGCTGGACCAGTCGGCCTTCGACGACCAGCACTTCGGAAACGGCTGGGAGAACACCTCGGCCAACACCACCCCGCCGGTCCTGCCCCTCTCGGTGAACCACAACCGGGACCGGGGGCGCCTGGTCTCCGAACCCGAGCGGTACGCCGTCGACACGCTCACGCGGATCCTTCGCCAGGACGGCATCGCCGTGGAGGGCGCGGCGGTGGAGGCCGGGGAGCCCCGCAAGCTCCTGGGCTTCCGCTCCCCGCCTCTGCGGGACCTGGTGGGCGACATCAACAAGTTCTCGAACAACTTCATGATCGAGATGCTGGTCAAGCGCTTCGGCGGCGGCACCTGGCCCCAGGGCATCCGGCAGATCCAGGCCTTCTATTCGACCATGCTGGGCCTGGGCCCGGACAAGGTGGCCATCACCGACGGTTCGGGCCTGAGCAAGGAGAACCGCCTCTCCGCGCGCACCCTGGCCATCGTCCTGCGCGCGGCGTGGCACGACTTCGAGGTGGGCCCCGAGATGGTGGGCTCCCTCAAGATCATCGGGGGCGAGCCCTTCCGTCTCCACATCAAGGACCCCGCCCTGGCCCGCAGGATCCGGGTCAAGACCGGGCACCTCAACGGCGTGTGGAGCGCCTGCGGCTACCTTCAGACCCGGGACGGCAAGGGCCACGTCTTCGCCATCATCCTCAACGGCGAGTGCTCGGAATCGGACGTCTGGGACCAGATCCGGGCCTGGGCCGACTGAGGGAGCTCCCTCAGGCGTTGGAGGCCCGGAGGTCCAGGATGGCCTGCCGGAGCTTCTTCAGGTCGAAGGGCTTGCCCAGGTGCGGGAGGCGGGCCCGATCCAGGAAGGCCCGGGTCTCGGGCTCGAAGGAGTCGCCGGTGGTGAACAGCACCCGGCTGGCCATCGCGGGCTGGTGCTCCTGGATCCACTCGTAGAGCTGGATGCCGCTGAGGCCCGGCATGCGGATGTCAGAGACGACCAGGTCGTAGGCGCCGCCCTGGAGCTTCTGGATGGCTTCGGCCGCCAGGGAGCAGGGCGTGACCTCGCAGCCCCAGGACCCGATGGCGTCAACGAGGCACTCCAGGAGGAACTGCTCGTCGTCCACCACGAGGATGCGGGCCCCTTCGAGGTTCGCGGGCGCTGACGGTGACGGTGCTTGGGCCATGGGCAACTCCACCAGATATGCGTTCCCGAGTCCTTCCTGGCTGCGGACGGTGACCTTCCCGCCGTGGGCCTTGGCCACCGAGGCGACCACGCACATGCCCAGGGAGTCCACGTCGGTGGCCTGATCGATTTCGAAGATGCCGCGCGACTCGGCCTCCGAAAGCGCCGGCCCGGTGTCCTGCGCCACCAGCTGCTGGCCCGCGGCGGTCTGCCGGGTGCCCACCCGCAATCGCTTGGCGGCGGACCTGGCCGAGGCCCGGATCCCCGCCCGCAGCAGGCAGAGTACAGCCTCCCGGACCATCCCCACGTCCAGGGACGTGGGCTCGAGGACCGGGTCGAGGGAGAGTTCCAGGGAGACGCCCGCGGCGGCGGCTTCGCCTTCCACGCGCCGGGCGCATTCCTGCACCAGATCGTTGAGGCTGGCGGCCTCCATGCGGGGGGAGGAGGGGGAAAACAGCATGAAGAGCGGCTTCAGGAGCAGCTGCGCGTGGTCCACCCCGGCCAGGGCCTTGGCCAGGCGCGGCGCCAGGGCCGGATCGGCCCCCTCCAGGAGCAGGTCCCGCTGGAGGACCATCGGGCTGAGCCGGTTGGCCACCTCGTTGAGCATCGGCGGCAGGATGCGGGCCAGGGCCGAGGCGCCCTGGGCCTGGCTGAGGCGGGCCTCCAGGGCCTGGCGCTCCCCTTCGTCCCGGATCAGCGCGGAGTAGGCCAGGACCCGGTCGTCGCTGCCGCGGATGGGGGCGTAGGTGATCCGGGCCGGGAACTCCGTGCCGTCCTTGCGCAGGCGCACCGTGGGCATGTCGCGGATGAGCTGGCCCTTGGCCACCTGGGCGATGGCCTGTTCAAGCTCGCCGGCGCGGGAGGCCGGGGCCAGCTGCTGAAGGGTGCGGCCGACGATTTCCGCCCGGGCGTACCCGAAGATCCGCTCGGCGGCCGAATTCCACGTGAGGATCCGGCCGTCGGCGCTGAAGGAGACGATGGCCTCCCCGACGCTCTGGATCAGGCCTTCCAGGTACCTCCGGGTCTTGAGGTTGTCCTGGTTGGCGCGCTCGAGCTGGCCGTAGATCTGGCGCAGCTCCTCGTTCTTCTTCTCCAGGGAGTCCTTGACGGTGCGCAGCTCGGAGTAGAGCCGGGCGGTCTCCATGTTGGAGGTGATGGCGTCCTCCAGGAGATCCTGGGCGTCGGCCACCTTGCCCGGAGCCAGGTCCGTGATGGAGACGCCGCTGTGGCGCAGCACGGTGGATTCCTGCGGGGGCGCCACCGGCTCGGCGGCCTTCGGGAGCTCGCGCATGCTGGACTTGATGTTGGAATCGATGAGGTTGAGCATCTCGTCGAAGTCCTTGATCTTCTTGTCGAGATGGTATTTCCGGAAGGTGGTGCCCACCGTCTCCCGGGCGATGGCCAGGAAGGTGTCCAAAACCCCTTCCCCGCGGTTGGCCACGGACTCGAAGTACGGCACGGACCTGAAGTTCAGGCGCCGGTTCATGACCCCCACGGGCATGGCGTCGTCCAGGTCCCGCTTGTTGTACTGGAGGACGAAGGGTATCTGCTTGATGTTGAGCCGGTTGGCATTGAGGTTGTGGTAGAGGTTGGAGAGCGAGTCGACGTTCTCCTGCATCTTGGCTTCGCTGGAATCGGCCACGAAGACCACCCCGTCCGATCCGCCCAGCACCACCCGCCGGCTGGCGTCGTACTGCACCTGCCCGGGCACCGTGTAGATCTGGAGGTGGATGGCGTTCCCGTAGATGTAGCCCAGGTTGATGGGCAGCAGGTCGAAGAAGAGCGTCCGGTCCTCCTGGGTGTTCACGGAGAACATCTCGCCCCGGTTCGACTCGGAGCACATGGCGTGGAGCGCCTGGAGGTTGGTCGTCTTGCCGGAAAGCCCCGGCCCGTAATAGACCAGCTTCAGCAGGATCTCGTTGGCTCGCGTGTTGAATTGGACCATCAGGGGGTTCCCGATTCTATGGAATGCATTAGATTACCGTATCCCTGCAATTCCGGCCTAACTACCGCAGCTAAATTGTCTCACGCGGGAGGAAGGCCCGGGACCGCCCATGCTAGAATCCGCCTTATCCTTTCGCCACGTCCCGCCCCGGGACGCCCTTGTGCCAAACGCCTGGAGATGCCTGGTTTGAAGATCCATACACCTGTTCAGCGGATGGCCCTGTGAGCGTTCCCCGCCACGTCGCATTGATAATGGACGGCAACGGCCGCTGGGCCGCGCAGCGCGGGTGGCCGCGCATCAAGGGCCACAAGGAAGGCGTGCGGGCGGTCCAGGACATCCTCGACGCCGCCTCCGACGCGGGCATCGGCCATCTGACCCTCTACGCGTTCTCCACGGAGAACTGGAAGCGCCCCGCCCAGGAGGTGGCCGTCCTGATGGCCCTTCTGCGCATGTACCTGCGGATGTTCCTGCCCAAGCTGAGGAAGCGGGGCATCCGGTTCCACCACCTCGGGGCCCCGGAAGGGCTTCCCGAGGGGATCCTCAAGGATCTTC
This sequence comes from Holophagaceae bacterium UBA692, assembly GCA_002297665.1. Taxonomy (GTDB): domain Bacteria; phylum Acidobacteriota; class Holophagae; order Holophagales; family Holophagaceae; genus Mesoterricola. Next base: position 14,791 of record DBMS01000293.1, read on the forward strand.
GAACCCTGGAAGAGCAAACGGCCGAACATACCGGAATGGTCTTCCACCTGGCGGTGAACTACGGCTCGAGGCTCGAACTGGCCACCGCGGCCCGGAAGTGCATCGAGGACGGCGTCGCGCCCGCGGACCTGGACGAGGCCGCCCTGGCGAGCCGCCTCTGGACCGCCGGCGCCCCGGACGTGGACCTGCTCATCCGCACCTCCGGCGAGCTCCGCATTTCCAACTTCCTGCTCTGGCAGGCCGCCTACGCCGAGTTCTACATGACCGAGTGCCTCTGGCCCGACTTCCGGGGCCCCCAGCTCCGGGAAGCCCTCGAGGCCTATTCCCAGCGCGAGCGCCGCTTCGGCGGAATCTGAGCGGAGTCCCCATGACCCCTGCCCCTCCCCCCAAGCGCGCCGGCATCGACAAGGGCAACCTTGCCGTGCGGGTGGGCACCGCCGTCGTGTTCGCGCTCTTCTTCTTCACCCTGCTCTACCTGGGCGCCCAGGCCTGGGCCAAGGCCGTCTTCCTGGGCCTTCTGGCCGGGGCGCTGCTCATGGCCCAGCACGAATTCACCCTCATGGGACGGAAGATGGGCTTCAACCCCTCCTTCCTCGCCGGGACGCTGGCGGGCTGGGGCTTCCTGCTGCACTTCTACCTGCTCGGCCGGGACGCCACGGATCCGTTGCCCCTGTGGCTGGTGTTGACGGGCTCGGCCCTGGTCATCCACTTCGGCGCCCTCTTCTTCGACCGGGACCTGGAAAAGGCCCTCCCCAGCCAGGCCATCACCTGGATGGGGGCCATCTACCTGGGCCTGGGCACCGGCTTCATGATGCGGCTCTTCATGTTCGAGGACCCGGCCCAATCCAACGCCGGCGGGCGCCTGGTGCTGGCCCTGTTCCTCATCACCTGGCTCGGCGACACCTGCGCGTACTTCGTGGGCAGCCTCCTGGGCCGGCACAAGCTGGCGCCCCGGGTGAGCCCCAAGAAGACCTGGGAAGGCGTGGGGGGCAACCTCGCGGGCAACGTCCTGGCGTCCTTCCTCATCAAGGCCTTCTTCTGCACCCACTGGTCGGCGGTGGACGCCCTGGCCATCGGCCTCCTGCTGGGCCTGGCCGGCCTCATGGGCGACCTGGTGGAGAGCATGTGGAAGCGCAGCGCGGGGGCGAAGGATTCCAACATGGGGGGGATCTCCATCCCCGGCCACGGAGGCATGCTGGACCGCCTGGACAGCCTGGCCTTCGCCGCCCCGGTGTTCTATGCCTACATCCACTTCGTCCACGGGCTGAACTGATCCATGCGCAAGATCGCCCTCCTGGGATCCACCGGCTCCATCGGCACCTCCACCCTGGACGTGGTGACCGCGCACCCGGACCGCCTGGAGGTCGCCGCCCTCGCGGCCGGACGCAACCGGGACCTTCTCCTGGCCCAATGCGAGCGCTTCCGGCCCCGCCTGGTGTCCATCGCCGGGCCCGGGGACGCCCAGTGGCTGGCCGGCCAGCTCTCCTACCGGCCGGACATCCTCCATGGAATGGACGGCCTCCGGGCCTGCGCCCTGGAAGCCGGGGCGGACACGGTCCTGGCCGCCGTGGTGGGGGCCGCGGGCCTGGCCAGCGCCGAGGCCGCCCTGCGGGCCGGCCTGCGGGTCTGCGTGGCCAACAAGGAGAGCCTCGTGGTGGGCGGCGCCCTCATGCGCCAGGCCCTGGAGGAAGGCGGCGGCGAGCTGCTCCCCGTGGATTCCGAGCACGCGGCCCTGCACCAGCTCCTGGCCGGCCACGCCCCCGGCGACGTGCGGGAGGTGCGCATCACCGCCAGCGGCGGCCCCTTCCGGGACTGGGCTCCCGGCGCCGTCCAGGCGGCCACCATCGAGCAGGCCCTCAACCACCCCACCTGGAAGATGGGACCCAAGATCACCATCGATTCCGCCACCTTGATGAACAAGGGCCTGGAGGTGATCGAGGCGGCCTTCCTCTTCGGCCTGGGCGCCGACCGGATCTCCGTGACCATCCATCCCCAGAGCCAGGTCCACGCCATGGTGGGGTTCCATGACGGCACCTACCAGCTCCAGGTGTGCGCCAACGACATGAAGCTGCCCATCCAGTACGCCCTGCTGTATCCCGACCGCCTGCCCGGTCCCGTGCGGCCGTACGACTGGGACGCCGCCCGGACCTGGACCTTCGAGCCCCCGGACCTCGCCAAATTCCCCTGCCTCGCCCTGGCCTACCAGGCCCTGGCGGCCGGGGGCACCGCGCCGGCCATCCTCAACGCCGCCAACGAGGAGGCGGTGGCCGCCTTCCTGGACGGCCGGATCGGCTTCTGGACCATCCAGGCCTGCTGCGGGGCCATCCTATCCGCCATCCCGGCCGAACAGGCCCATACTTTGGATCAGGTGATGGATACCGACCGCCGGTCCCGGCTCGCCGCCCGCACCTGGATAGCCCACCACACCCGCCAAGGAAACCCATGAAGCGATTGCTCTTTACGGCTCCGGCCCTCCTCCTGGTCTCCTTCATCCCCGGCGCCGGCTTCTGGGGACCGGTGGTGCTCCTGGTGGGCCTCATCTTCTTCCATGAGCTCGGCCACTTCCTCGTCGCCAAGTGGATGGGCCTTCCCGTGGAGGTCTTCTCCCTGGGCTTCGGCCCCCGGCTGGCGGGGTTCGCCTGGAACGAAACGGACGTTCGGTTGTCGCTCCTTCCCCTGGGCGGGTATGTTCGCCTGGCCGGTTACAACCCCGAGGAACCCGAGGCCGAGGACCCCCACGGCTTCCTGGCCCAGCCCGCCTGGAAGCGCCTGGCCTTCTATTCCGGCGGCATCCTCGCCAACATCCTCATCACCGTCGTGATCTTCTTCTTCCTGGGCGTCAACAACGCCCGCACCACGGCCATTCGCCCGCTTCCCTCGCCCCTCATGGTGATGGACGTGTCCTCCGGGATGCCCGGCGCCGAAGGCGGCCTGAAGACCGGGGACCAGATCACCCGCTTCGGGGACCTTCAGTTCCCCGGCAGCAGCAACGAGGAGGCCATCGCCTACATCCGCGCCCGCCCGGGCAAGCCCATCCCCGTGACCGTGGACCGCGAGGGCATCAGCCGCACGCTCACGGTGACCCCCAAGGACGTGGGCGGCACGGGCAAGATCGGCGTGGGCTTCGAGCCGTCCAGCTGGGTCTTCGACCGGCGCCCCCTGCAGGCCCGGGACCTGGGCTCGGGCGCCTATTTCGCCGTGGTGGGCAGCGCCCGCCTGGGCTGGGACATCCTGGAGAACTTCGGCAAGCTCGCCACCCGCAAGGTCAGCTTCAAGGAGGTGGGCGGTCCCATCACCATCGTCCGTGCAGGCAGTCGTGCGGCGAAGGCCGGCCTCATGCAGTTCATGGGCCTCATCGCCCTGATCTCCATGAACCTGGCCGTCCTCAACGCCCTGCCCATCCCCTTCCTGGACGGCGGCCACGCGGCGCTGCTGATCTTCGAGAAGATCCGGGGCAAGGACCTGTCGAACCTGGTGAAGGAACGGATCCTCACCGGGGGGTTCCTCTTCTTCGTGTGCCTGTTCGCCCTCATCATCTTCCAGGACATCTGGAAGCTCAGGCACTGATCCGGGGGGCGCGAGCCCCCAGGGTGCCGCGGTGAGAATCAGGGCCGGGCGGCCTGGCACTTCCAGCAGGACTGGAACTGCGGCTCCAGGGTCTCCCCGCAGGCGCAGACCCACGGCTCGCCCGCCGGCGCGCTCCGCAGGGACGCCACGAAGGCGGCCACCAGCTGCTTCGCCCGCTCAGCCTCCCCGTCGTCCAGGACCCACACCCGGGGCAGCGTGCCGCGGATGTTGATGAGCTCGCCCACCACGGACTGGTAGGCCCCCCCGCGCACATCCGCGAGGATGCCCTGGTCCTCCAGGTAGGTGGCCACCATGTTGGCTTCCCGAAGATTCAACGCTTCATGAACATCCTTCATTCCCGATCCCCTTTGCGAACCCGGTCCATTTCCCGCTTCTGCTCCCGTTCCTTCAGGGCCTCCCGCTTGTCGCCCAGGGTCTTGCCTTCGGCCAGGGCGATGCGCACCTTGATGCGGCCCCTGGGGTTGAGGTAGATGGCCAGCGGGATCACCGTGTAGCCCTTGCGGGTGGCCTTGGCGACGATCTTGTCGATCTCGGCGCGGTTCAGCAGGAGCTTGCGGGGCCGCAGGGGGTCGTGGTTGGCATAGGTGCCGAATTCATAGGGACTGATGTTGGCCTGCTTGAGCCAGAGCTCGCCCCCGGCGGTGTCCACGTAGGCGTCCTGCAGCTGGCCGTGGCCGCCGCGCAGGGCCTTCACTTCCGTGCCCAGCAGGGCCACGCCGGCCTCCCAGGTGTCGACGATGTGGAAAGTATGCAGGGCCTTTCGGTTGCGGACCAGGTCTTCAGTCATGTTTCCAGTCTATCCAGGTTAGGCTAGAGGGTTCAGGAGACCCCTTTGCTTCATAAAATCCTCGCCCCGATCATCGTCTGGATGACCACCGTGATGGCAGCCATGGGCCCCCTGGGGGTGTCCCTCCTCATGGGCATCGAGAGCGCCTGCATCCCCCTTCCCAGTGAAGTGATCATGCCCTTCGCCGGGTTCCTCGCCTTCAAGGGGCAGATGACCTTCCTGGGCCTGGGGGCGGGCAGCCCCATGGGCCAGGTGTGGATCGCCGGGGTCTTCGGCGCCCTGGGGTGCAACCTGGGTTCCATCCCCGCCTACGAGCTGGGGGCCTGGGGCGGCCGCAAGGCGGTGGAGAAGTACGGCAAGTACATCCTCCTGAACCTGGACCACCTGGACCAGGCCCACCGGTTCTTCGAGCGCTTCGGGCATTGGGCCATTCTCATCGGCCGCATGCTCCCGGTGGTGCGCACCTTCATCGCCCTGCCCGCCGGCATCGCCAAGATGGACCGCACGAAGTTCCACGCGTACACCTTCGCCGGCAGCCTGCCCTGGTGCCTGGGCCTGGCCTGGGTGGGCTACAAGCTGGGCGAGAAGTGGGACACGCTGGGCGTCTGGTTCCACCGCCTGGACCTGGTCATCGGCCTGGTCATCCTGGCGGGGATCGCCTGGTTCCTTTGGAGCCACCTCCGGAAGCGGTAGGATCAGGGGCATGTTCCGAGACCTCCGCAGGGCCGTGAGCTCCACCCGCCGGATCGCCGCCTTCGGCCTGCTGCTCCTGGCCCTGGGCCTGGGCGCCTACGTGCTGGGCACCCAGCACGCGCATCCCCGGTTCGTCCAGGCGGCGGGCACCCTGTTCTGGGTCGTGGGCGCCTACCTGGGGATCCGCATCTTCACCTACGTCCTCCTGGACCCCCTGCTGAGCAACCGGGAGACCGCCGTGCCCGGGTTCGCCCGGGACCTGGTGGTCTTCGCGCTGTACGTGGGCGCCGGGGTGCTGCTGCTGCACAAGGCCGGCGGGGTGAACCTGGGCGCCATCCTGGGCACCGGAGCCATCGCGGCGGCGGTGGTGGGCCTCTCGCTCCAGGAGACCCTGGGCAACCTCTTCGCGGGCATCTCGCTGAACCTGGACGAGGCCTTCCGGCCCGGGGACTGGATCGAGGTCACCGGCAACCTGCGCAACGCCTCGGGGCAGGAAACGTTCGTCGGGCAGGTGGAGACCATGACGTGGCGGTCGGTGCAGATCCTCACGGAGAACGGCGACACCACCGTGTTTCCCAACCGCGTCCTGGCCCAGGCGGTGGTCACCAACCTCTACGCCCCCTCCGGCCTCCACCGGCGCACCCTGAAGGTGACGGTGGAGCCCCACGGGCCCATGGTGGCCACGCTGGCCGCCCTGGAGCAGGCCCTGGGCGGAATCCCCCACTACCCGCACCGCAAGCCCGAGGTGGTCACCCACAGCTTCGACATGGGCGGCGTGGTGCTGGAACTGCGCTGGTGGGCCCTGGGCTGGCGCCACGGGCGGGCCGCCACCTACCAGGCCGTGCGCCTGTGCCAGACGGTCCTGAACCGCCTGGGCGTGCCCCTCCTGGGACCCCACGGCGCCACCACGCCCCGTTCCACCCCCATCGTCCTTCCCGAGGGGGCCATTCCCGGCATCCTGGACCGCATCGGGTTGCCCGGGGAATGGGCCGACGAACTCAGGGAAGGAATGATCCTGCGCCGGGCCGCCCCGGGCGAAGGGGTGATCCGGGCCGGCGACCTGGGCGAATCGCTTTTCATGGTCATGCAGGGCGACCTGCAGGTGGTGCGGGTGGCCGAAAGGACCGAACCCTACACCGGGCTCTACTGGGAGGTGCTGGCCGACCTCAAGCCCGGGGACTGGTTCGGGGAAGGTTCCCTCCTCACCGGCGCGGTGCGCAGCGCCACGGTGGTGGCCACCACCCCCTGCGAGCTGGTGGAGCTGCCCAAGGCCGCCTTCGAGACCTGCGTCCAGCGCAACCCCCAGGTCGTCGAACGCCTGGTGGATCTCATGGAATCGCGGTCCAGGCGCATGAACGAGGCCCCCAAGGCCGATTCCCGGCGCGATGAATGGCTCGCCCAGATCAAGAACTGGTTCCGACTGTGACATCGGCCTTCCAGCAGGCATTACTATGGGAATGGAGGCGGCCATGAAGATCCCCGAGAACCTCAAAGAGATCGTGGACAGGCTCGGCTCCGCCATGGTGCAGGCCCTGGCCAAGGACGAGGAGACCCGGGCCCTGGCCCGGGCGATCCAGGACAAGGGCTTCGACATCGCCCTGGTGCTGGAGGCCACCGTGGCCCTGCACCGCCGGGAGGACGAGGACGAGGACACCGCCCCCGGCTTCACCCTGGCCGACGAGGAGGGCGGGGATGGCGACGGGCAGTGGAGCGAGGCCGACAAGGCCTTCCTGCGCACCTTCCGGATCTCGATGTGACCTTCCACGAGCCCGCCCCCGAACTCGCCGCGGGCCCGCGCCCCAACGCCGCCGGCATGGACCTGCCGCGCCTGCGGGCCCTGGTGGCCGCCCTGGGCGAGCGTTCCTTCCGCGCCGCCCAGCTGTACCACGGTCTCTACCGCATGCGGTGGACCGCCTGGGAGCAGTTCACCCACCTCTCCAGGGACCTGCGCGCCCGGCTGGAACGCGAGGTGCGCCTGGCCTGGCCCGCCATCAGTGAGAGCGTGCCCAGCGAGGACGGCTCCACCAAGCACGCCTTCCTCCTGGAGGACGGCGCCCAGGTGGAGGGCGTCCACATGCCCTACGGAAAGCGCACCACCCTGTGCCTGTCCAGCCAGGTGGGCTGCGCCATGGGCTGCACCTTCTGCGCCACGGGCCTCATGGGCATCAAGCGCAACCTCACGCCCGGCGAGATCGCGGGCCAGGTGGTG